>JALOTG010000075.1 GCA_025458005.1 Thiobacillaceae bacterium | reverse complement strand
ATGTCCTCCAGCACCATGCTCTCGGTGACCTCGATCTCCAGCAGTCGGGGATCCAGGTCGTGGGCCCTGATCGCCCGGTGCAGATCCGGCGCACAGACGCCCTGCTTGATCTGCTGGGCGGAGACGTTGATGGCCAGCTTCAGCCCGGCGAGTCCCTCCTGCCGCCAGCGGGCCAGCTGCCGGCAGGCCTCGTTCATCACCCAGGCGCCAATGTCCTGGATCAGGCCGGAATGCTCGGCCAGGGGGATGAAGATGGAGGGGGAAATCATCCGCCCGTCGTCTCCCCGCCAGCGCACCAGGGCCTCGGCGCCGACCACCCGGCCATCGGTCAGGTCGATCTGGGGCTGGTAGTGCAGCTCCAGGCGATCCTCGCGGATGGCCCGGCGCAACGCCTGCAGCAGCTCCATGCGCTGACGCGAGGCCTGCGCCATCTGCTCGGTGAACGTCACCACCCGGCCGCGCGCCTCCCGCTTGGCCTGGGTGAGGGCGAGGCCGGCATTCTTGTAGACCTCCAGGGCGCCCTGGCCGGGCTCGGCCTGGCATTCGCCCAGGGTCACCGTGACCGGCAGCAGATAGCCGGAGATCTCGAACGGCTCGGAGAACTGGTTGATGATGCCGTTGGCGGTGATCCGCGCCGGATTGCCCACCACGCACAGCACGTCGCCGCCATAGCGCCCCAGCTGGCAGGAGGACGGCAGGCGCACGCGCAGACGCCCCGCCACCGCGCGCAGCAAGGCGTCGCCGAGGGGAGCGCCGAGCACGTCGTTGATGTCCGAGAAGTGGTCGATGTCCACCAGATAGACCACGTAGCGCGAACGTGCCTCGCGCAGGGAGGCGTCGAGCATGTCCACCAGCTTGTTGCGGTTGGGCAGGTCGGTGAGGGGATCGTGGTAGGCCAGGTAGTTGAGGCGGTGGAATAGGTAGACGTTGGAGAAACCCACCGAGATGTTGGTGGCGAACACCTCCAGCAGTTGCCGGTCGAGGATGTCCACGGGTCGGGCCGAGTCGAGGAACACCGCCTCCTCGCTGCCGCCGGGCGACTTCATGTACAGCACGGTGTAGTCGGCCGCGTACACGTTCCTCTGGCCCTGGACGCAGGCCCGGATCGCCCGCTCGATGCGCGGCTCGCCGAGCAGCTCCAGCGGCCGGTTTATGGACTTGGCATAGCGCCCCACGGCGCCGACCACGTAAAGCCGACCCGAGTCGGAGCCATCCAGTGGGTAGCCGCGCTGGGCGCAGACCACGCCGTCGGGCGAGAAGCCGAGCAGGCCGGCGATCTGGGTCAGCACCCCCTCCGCGAGGCTCTCCAGGGCGCGCTTCTCGAACAGGTCGGCGGCCGCCTGGACGATCTTCTCCAGACCGCGCCGGCTGTAGGCGATGGTGCGGATCTGCTCGTAGGAACGAAGCGCGGCGGTCAGCGAGGTGACCAGGCGGGTGCGGGTGAGCTCCGCCTTGGTGCGGTAGTCGTTGATGTCGTAGTCGCGGATGGCGTCCAGTTCAGGGGCGTAGCCTGGCTGTCCGGTGCGCAGGATGATGCGCAGTTCGGTCAGGCCAAGGTCCTCGCGGATCGCCCGCACCAGCTTCAGGCCGGCGTCCTCCGCCTCCATGACCACGTCGAGGAAGACCACCGCGATGTCCTCCTCGTCGGCCAGGACGCGGCGCGCCTCACCGGCGTTGTAGGCGTGCAGGAATTCCAGCGGGCGGCCGAGTATCAGGGTGCCGGACAGGGCGAACAGGGTGCTGGTGTGCACCTGCTCGTCGTCGTCCACCAGCAGGATGCGCCAGGGATGGCCTCCCGGCTTGCCGGCGCGGTCGGTCGGTTCGTCGTCGATCAGTTGGACGTGGTCGTCGGCGTCGTGGATCAGTTCCGTGTTCATGCCTGCACCTGCCGCGGGTTGACCGAGACGCTGTCCCAAAGCTTCCCGGTGGTCTGCTCGGGCGCCACCAGGGGCAGCTCGAGGGTGAATTGGGTCCCCTGTCCGGGGTGACTGGTGACGAAGATGCGCCCGCCCAGCATGCGCGTGACGATGCTGTAGACGATGTGCAGGCCCAGCCCGCTGCCGCCCCGTCCCATGCGCGTGGTGAAGAAGGGATCGAAGATGCGCGACAGGTGCTCGGCGGAGATGCCGTTGCCGTCGTCGACCACCATCATGCGCACCGAGCCCTCGCCGATCGGCTCCGCCTCGATGCGCACCCGCCCCGCCTCGACCCCCTCGAAGGCGTGCAGCAGGGCATTGGTGAGCAGGTTGCCGATCACCTGGCCGAGCGGTCCCGGATAGCTGTCCATGCGGATGCCGGCGGGGATGAGGAGCTCCACCTGGTGCGTGGTCTTCTTGAACTGCGGCTGCAGGGTGAGCGCCATCTCCCCCACCACCTCGGCCAGGTCGAAAGGTCGCCGCTGGGCGCTGGTCTGGTCCACCGCCACCTGCTTGAAGTGGCTGATCAGCTCGCTGGCCTGGAACAGGCTGCGGGTGAGCAACTGGGAGGCCTGCTCCGACTGCCGGACGTAATCGTTCAGAGCCGAGCGGCGCAAGGCGCCCGACTCCACCTCGCGGGTGAACTGTTGAGTGCGCTCCGCCAGGGTGGTGGCCACGGTCAGGCTGTTGCCCAGGGGGGTGCTCAGCTCATGGGCCACGCCGGCCACCAGGGCGCCGAGGGAGGCGAGCTTCTCGCTGCGCACCAGTTCGTCCTGGGCATGCTGGAGGGTGTCCAGGGCCTCCTTGAGCTGGGCGTTGGACTGCATCAGCTCTCCGGTGCGCCTGGCCACCCGGTCTTCCAGCTCCTGGTTCAGGCCGCGCAGGGCCTCCTCCGCCTGCTTGCGCGCGGTGATGTCCTGGACGAAGCCGCACACGTAGTCCTCCCCCTCCAGGCGCAGATAGGTGGCCCGCACCTCCTTGGGGACATGCCGGCCGTCCTTGGTCACGTGCACGGTCTCGAACGGCGGCAGGGGCGCGGTCTTGAGCAGTTCGGCGACGGCCGGGAAGTCCACCTTGTCGGCGGCGTCGATATCGGCGATGGTCAGGCCGGTGATCTCCTCCTTCGTGTATCCCAGGCTGGCCGCCGCGGCCTCGTTGGCATACACCATGCGGCCGTCGGTGCGCGCCAGCCAGACCTCCTGGGGGGTGTTCTCGACTATGAACTGGGCGCGGCGCAGCTCCGCCTCGGCGCGCTTGCGCTCGGTGATGTCGATGAAGGTGATCACCGTGCCCACCACCCTGCCGTCCTGGCGGATGGGGTGGGACCAGTATTCGGTCGGGAAGGAGGTGCCGTCGGCGCGCCAGTGCACCTCCTCGTCGCAGTGCACGCTGTCGCCCGCCAGGCTGGCGACCCGCACCCGGCAGGTCTCCTTGGGATAGGGCCGGCCGTCCGGGTGGGTGTGGTGCATGACGGCATGCATGTTGCGGCCGAGCAGGTCGGCCTCGCTCGCGTAGCCGAGCAGGTCCACGCAGGATCGGTTGGCGAAGATGCACCTGCCGTCCAGGTCGACGCCGACGATGGCCTCGGCGGCGGTGTCCAGCACCAGACGCAGACGCTCCTGGCTGTCGCGCAGCGCCTGTTGCTGGTCCTGCACCCGCTTGTTGGCGACGATCAGGTCCATGGTGGCGCGCACCATGCGGTCGCGGGTGCGGGAGACCAGCGCGGCGATGTTGGCGGTGCCCAGGGTCAGGCCGAACAGGGCCATGGCCATGAGCAGCGGCCGCTCGGCCGCCTCGGCGGGGTGGCTTCCGTTCAGGAAATACAGGATGCCAACGCAGGCCACGCTCAGGGCGCCCACGCCCCAGGACAGCCTGGGTTCGAACCAGATGGCGGTATAGATCAGCAGGAGCAGGAAGTAATAGACGAAATGGCTGTCGCCGCCGCCGGTCAGCGAGGCCAGGGCGGTGATGCCCAGGACGTCCACCATCACCAGCCAGACCGGGCGGCTGGTGCAGTCGCTGCCGCGGAAGCCGAAATAGACGGTGATCAGGTTGAAACCGATCAGCACGCCGATCAGCGACCACAGCAGGGCGGGGTGTCGAACGGCATCCTGGTAGTAGAGCCCGCCCAGCAGCAGCAAGGGGATGGTGAGCAGCCGATAGAACACCAGCCCCTTGAGCCGTGCCGCCGTGCGGAACAGCAGTTCCTCCTGGGCGCGGTAGGTGGAGTCGCTGACCGTCTCGACGGGGGGAATCGAGGTCATGCGGTGACTGTCGTCGGAGGAAGCGGGGTGGACCGGGCCTCAGCGCATCGAGGGCTTGCGCGCCGTGTAGATGCCGTAGCTGAAGTATTCCGGGCAGTTCCTGAACAGTTCGCTCATGGCCGACAGGCGCATGTTGATCTCGGGGTTGGTCAGCACCCGCCACATGATGCGCAGGGTGTTCACCACGCCCTCCTCGCGCAGTATCTGATAGGCGGTGGAGGCGTTGAACGGGTGAGCCTCGGCACTGGCCCCATGCAGTCCGGCGGCTTCCAGCAGGCGGACCCATTCGCCGGCCAGCTCCGCGCCGCGGAAGGTCTCGCAGATGGTCGAGCACATCACCTGCTCGATCTGCGGCGTGGGCGGCTTGAGCCAGGTGACCTCGTTCATGCCCACCATGCCGCCCGGCTTGAGCACGCGCAGGACCTCGCGGAACAGGGCCGGCTTGTCGTTGAAGCAGGCCACCGACTGGATGACGACGCGGTCGAAGCTGGCGTCGGGGAAGTCGGTATGCAGCACATCCATCCGCTCGTAACGGACGTTGGCGTAGGCGCTGCCCCGGGTGGACTCGCGGGCGCGACGGATCATCTCCGGGTCGAAATCCACCCCGACCACCTGGCAACCGGTCTTGCGCGCCAGATAGCGGGTCGCCGAACCGACGCCGCAGCCCAGGTCGAGCACGCGCATGCCCGGCTCGAAGTCCAGCTTCTCGATCAGGCGCAGGGTGCTGGGCAGGCCGCCGGCGTGCAGCCAGGTGGTGCCCAGGTCATCGCGCAGGAACTTGGCCAGGTTGAAGTTCTCGGCGGGCAGGATGAAACCGCCCACCTTCACCACGGATTTGCCGTTGTCCTCGATCAGCAGGCTCTCGGGATTCATGCCAGGTCTCCTCGTGCATGGCGGGCGCACGCTCGCGGCACCCGCCGGTATTTGCAAGCATGGATTGATTCACTGACTGGCTATATCGGCCCGCGCCGGGGAAACTTTACGCGGCGGCGCCGGCCGCGCGTCGCCCGGTGGCGGCGCTGGCGGGCCGGGCACGGCCTTGCTGCCAACGCGGGGGGGCTGTGGTAAAAGAAGGTCCTCCCACATCCGCCACCAGGCCAAGCGCCACATGACCGCCGTCGACCCGTGCCCGCCGCTCGCCGAGGCGCGGCAAACACGAGGCAAGACCCATTCGCACGCCGACCAGCCTCGCCCCAGCCGGATCGGCCCTGCCCTGTTCAGCCTGCTCTGCCTTGCCCTGTCCGCGCCCGCCGGCGCCGAGGAGGCCCCCCTGGGGAGCCCGGTCCGCCTGAGCGGCTTCGCCACCCTGGGCGTCGTCCACGGCGACGGCGGCCTGTCCCTGTTGCGCGACCTGTCCCAGCCGGACACCTTCCATGACGGCTGGTCCGGGCGGGCCGATTCCCTGCTCGGGGTGCAGATGGACGCGGCACTGAGCGGCGATCTGCACGCCACGGCGCAACTGGTGCTCAAGGAACGGGCCGATCCGGGACTGGAGCAGAGCCTGGAATGGGCCTTCCTGCGCTACCGCCCCACGGACGGCCTGGCCTTGCGTGCCGGGCGGCTGGGGCTCGACCTGCATCTGCTGTCCGACTATCGCAACGTGGGCTACGCCTACCTCTGGCAGCGGCCGATCCCGGAGTTCTACGGCCCCCTGGTGGTGTACCACTTCGACGGCGTGGACGCGACCTACGCCAGGCCGCTCGGCGCGGGCGTGCTGCAGGCCAAGCTCTATGGCGGCGTCACCTCGCCGGCGGTGCCGATGGGCGAGCAGACCGCCGAGGTCGAGTTCGACGCCTTCGCCGGCGGCAGCCTGAGCTACGAGACCGACCTCTGGCGGCTGCGCTTCGGCTACGGCCACGGACGCATCGGACCGGAGGTCGACGCCCTCAAGCCGCTGCAGCAACGGTTGCGCGACCCCGCCATCGCCGCCGCGTGGCCCGAGGCGGCCGGCTACGCGGACGACATCAGCGCGAAGGGCAAGCGCTTCGACTTCTACTCCCTGGGGCTCGCCTACGACGACGACGTCTGGCAGGTCCAGGCCGAGTTGGGGTACATGGATTCGGGCTGGCAACGCATGCAGCCGGCCACCAGCGCCTACCTGAGCCTGGGCAGGCACATGGGGGCGGTGACGCCGTACGTGGCCCTGGCCGCGATCCGCTCCGAGGGCGATCCGGAAACGGTGACGCCGCCCGGCGGGCCGGGACTGGACGAGCTGTACGACACGCTGCGGGCGTTCTACCAGGGCGCCGCCTTCGACCAGCGCACCCTCACCCTGGGCCTGCGCTGGGACCTGCGCCGCGACGTCGCCCTCAAGCTGCAGTGGGACCACAGCTGGGTAAAGGCCGACGGGGCCGGCCTGTGGGGGTGGGACGACAGTATCCCGCCGACGCGGGACGAGCAGATCGACCTGCTGTCCGCCAGCCTGAACTTCGTGTTCTAGGACCATGCGCCGCCTTCCCGTCCTTCGCCTGATCGCCCTGCTGACGGGCATGCTGGCCGTGCCGGCCCATGCCGAGCTGGTGGTGGTGGTGCATCCGGACAACCCGGTGGGCGAGCTGCGGCGCGAGCAGGTGGTGGACCTCTATACCGGGCGCGGCACGAAGTTTCCCGCCGGCAACGCGGTGATCCTGATCGACCACGCCGCCGACTCCGAGCTGCGCGCCGCCTTCTACCGGGGCCTGGTGGGCAAGACGGTGGCGCAGATCAACGCTTACTGGGCGCGCCTGCTGTTCTCCGGGCGCGCCTCGCCGCCCATCGTCCTGCCCAGCGTCGCCGCCGTCCTCGACGCGGTGCGCAAGAACCGCGACGCCATCGCCTACCTGGACAGCCGCGATCTCGACGGCCGGGTCAAGGTGGTGTTCCGCCTGAAATGACATGCTGAACAGGCTGCACGTCCGCGTCGCCGCGACCATCGCCGCCATCGCCCTGCTGCTGGCCGTCGTCGCCTCCCTGGTCTCCTTCCAGCGCACCCACGCCCGCGAGCTGCAGGCGGCGGAGCGCGCCCTGCTCCAGCTCGGCGAGGCGGTCCGCCCCACGGCGGCCATCGCCGCCTATCTCGACAACCGCGACATCGCCGACGACGCGATCCACGGCCTGGCCCGCAACGACAGCGTGGCCGGCGTCGCCCTGACCAGCAGGACCGGCCTGGCCGCGCGCCTCGGCGACGCGGCCGCGGCGGGCGGCCGGGCGCCAGTCGTGCGCCTGGCCCTCGCATCCCCCTTCAGCCCCGGCGAGGTGATCGGCGAGCTGCTGATCACGCCGCGCCAGGAGGTGATCGCGCGGCGCGCGCGCGACGCGGCCCTGGGCCAGGCCCTGGCGCTGGCCATCCACACCTTCCTGGTCGCCCTGGCGGTGATGTGGGTGGTGCAGCGCATGTTCATCCGCCCCCTCAAGAGGCTGGCCGGCGACCTGCACCGGCTCACCCCCGGCGAGCCCGGCGAACTGGGCTATCCGCGCGGCCACGAGCGAGATGAGATCGGCGGCCTGGTGGACGACACCAACCGCCTGCTGCGCCTGGTCAAGGACCAGCTCGACAGCGAGCGGCGCCTGCGCGCCGAGATCGAGACCCTGGAGCGGCGCTTCCGGACCATCTACGAGCGCGCCAGCGCCGGCATCTTCCTGGCCGACCCCGAGGGCCGCCTGCTGATGTCGAACCCGGCCTTATGCAGGATCCTCACCCCGGACCGGCCGCGGGCGGGCGAGGCGCCGGCCAGCCTCGACGCGGTGTTCGCCGAGCCCGGGCGGGTGGTCGAGCGCATCCGGCGGATGGACGCCGACGCCAGCCTCGCCGCCGGCGACTTCAGGCTGCGCGTGCCGGCGGACGCCCCGCAGCGCTGGGTGCACTGCCTGCTGGCCAAGGTCGTCGACGAGGACGGCACGCCGCTGGTGGAGGGCATCCTGCACGACATCACCGACCGCAAGCGCCAGGAACAGAAGATCCGCTTCCAGGCCGAGCACGACCCCCTGACCCACCTGCTCAACCGCCGCTCGGCGGAACAGGCCGTGGCGGCCGCCCTGCGGCATGCCCGCGAGTCGAAGGCCGGGATCGCGCTCTGCCTGATCGACCTGGATCACTTCAAGCCGATCAACGACAGCCACGGTCACGAGGCCGGCGACCGGGTGCTGGTGGAGATCGCGCGCCGCCTGCGCGCCACGCTGCGCCAGGAGGACATCGCCGCGCGCCTCGGCGGCGACGAGTTCCTGGTGGCGATCAATGGCGTCGGCGGGCGGGGCGACGTCGAGTCCGTGGCGCGCAAGCTGCTCGAGCGGCTGCTGGCGGAGATCCCGCTCTCGGAAGGGGTGACGGTGCGCGTCGGCGCCAGCATGGGCATCGTCCTGTCCGGCGAGCAGGCGGGCGACTTCGCGGCCCTCCTCGCCCTGGCGGACGCCGCCATGTACGCGGCCAAGGCGGCGGGCCGCAACCGCTTCCATTTCCACGACGGCGACGCGGCGGGCTGAGCGATGGCCAAGGTGGTGCCGGACGGCTGGCGGGAACTGGAGGTCACGGGCGCGGCGGCGCGCGAGATCGAGACCCTGGCCCAGCTCGCCGAGGCCCTGCCCGACACCTACACCGTCTACCACGCCGTGCACTGGACCAACCTGGAGCGGGGCTTCTCCGTCTACGGCGAGATCGACTTCGTGGTCGTGAACCGCTCCGGCGACCTGCTGCTCGTCGAGCAGAAGAGCGGTTTCCTGGAGGAGACCGCCGCGGGGCTGGTCAAGCGCTACGCGGAGCAGACCAGGAGCGTGCCCTTCCAGCTCGCCCGCACGGTGGCCGCCGTGCAGGACAAGCTGGCGAGGCGGCCCGGCTGCAAGGGGGCCCACGTCGACTACCTGCTCTATTGCCCGGACTACCTGGTCAGGCGGGTGGAGACCGCCGGCCTGGCGCCGGGGCGCATCGTCGACGCCCGCCGGAAGGCGCACTTGCCCGCCCTCGTCCAGGCCGCCCTACCGCCCGGCGAGGCCGACCCGCGCGCCCAGGAGATGCACCGCTTCCTGCGCGACGTGATCCAGCTGGAAACCGACGTCAGCGCCCTGGTCGGACGCGCCGGGGCGCTCGTCACCCGCGTCTCCGGCGGGCTCGCCCACTGGGCGCGGCAGCTCGACTTCGCGCCCTACCGGCTGCGCGTCGTCGGCACCGCCGGCTCGGGCAAGACCCAGCTCGCCCTGGCGGAATTCCGCGACACCCTGGCGCGCGGCGGACGGCCCCTGTACCTGTGCTTCAACCGGCCGCTGGCCGACCACTTCGAGCAGATCGCACCCCCCGGGGGCTGGGCGGGCACCCTGCACATGCTGTGCGACCAGCGCCTGCGCGCGGCCGGCGAGACGCCCGACTTCGACCGGCCGGACGCCTTCGAGCGGCTCGTGGCGCGCGCCGCCGAGCTGCCGGCGGACGAGGCCTGGCGCTTCGACACGCTGATCGTCGACGAGGGCCAGGACTTCTCCGAAGCCTGGCGGGACCTGGCGTTGGGGCACCTCGGGCCGGGCGGCCGCGCGCTCTGGCTGGAGGATCCGCTGCAGAACCTCTACGGCCGCCCGCCGCTGCCGCTGCCCGGCTGGGTGGTGCTGCGCGCCAGGCAAAACTACCGCAGCCCGCGCCCGGTGGTGCGCATGCTGCGGTCCCTGCTGCCGGAGGACAGCGGCGTCGAGGCCGCGGGACCGCTGCACGACGCCGGCCTGGAGGTGCTCGCCTACCGGGACGCGGCGGAACTGAAGGAAAAGGTCAAGGAAGGCATCCGCCTGTGCCTGGCCGCCGGCTACCGCAAGTCGGACCTGGCCGTGGTCAGCTTCCGCGGCCAGGAGCAGTCGCTGCTGTTCCCCCACACCCAGCTCGGCCCGCACGCCCTGAAGACCTTCACCGGCCGCTACGACCTGCTCGGCCACCCCCTCTACTCGGACGGCGAGGTGCTGCTGGAGACCGTCTACCGCTTCAAGGGCCAGGCGGCCCCGGCCATCGTCTTCGCCGAGATCGACTTCGAGGCCCTCGACGACAAGGCGGCGAGGAAGCTGTTCGTCGGCGCCACCCGGGCGATGATGAAGCTGGTGCTGGTGGTCTCCGAGCGCTGCGCCGCCACGCTGCTGGAACGGCTGGGCTGAGGCCGGCTCCGGCTCAGGTTTCCTGCCCGCGCGCCAGCAGGCGGGCCAGCGCGCCGCCCAGCAAGGCGAGCCAGCCCGCCAGGACGTCCAGCGGCCAGGCGAAGCCGGCCGCGATGGCGTCGAGGCCCCCCCTGCCCTGGCGATGGCGCAACAGGCCCAGGGCCGTGCCCAGCCCCGCGTAGAGGATCACGATCGTCTCGGCATTCATGTCCATGGCTCGTCTCCGGGTTGATGAGCCGCCAGGCTAGCCCCCTTCGGGCTCATGGCATGAGCCAGGCCGGGCGCCTTGTACTACAATGGCCGCAGGCCAATCCGGGAGTCGTCGCATGGACCGCACCGAGCGCTTCCACCTCATCGACATGATGCTGTCCAACCGCGGCGTGGTGAGCTTCCAGGAGCTGCTGGAACGGCTGGAGGTCTCGCGCGCGACCTTGAAGCGCGACCTGGAATACCTGCGCAACCGGCTCAACGCCCCCATCGTCTGGGACCGCGAGGCGGGCGGCTACCACTTCGACCGCGCCTCGGACACCGGCGGCCAGTACGAGCTGCCCGGCCTGTGGTTCTCCGCCGAGGAGATCCACGCCCTGCTGACCATGCAGCACCTGCTCGCCAACCTGGACGCCGGCGGCCTGCTCGGCCCCCACATCCAGCCCCTCATGGCGCGGCTCACCGGCCTGCTGGGCAGCGGGCGGCACCCCGCCGAGGAAGTCAGGAAGCGCATCCGGCTGATTCCCCTCGCCGCGCGCCGGGTCTCCCTGGAGCACTTCGCCGCCCTGGGCTCCGCCCTGCTGCGCCGCAAGCGTCTGGAGATCGTCTATTACGCCAAGGGCACGGACGCGACCACCGAGCGGGAGGTCTCGCCGCAGCGCCTGGTGCACTACCGCGAGAACTGGTACCTGGACGCCTGGTGCCACCTGCGCAGGAGCCTCCGCAGCTTCGCCGTGGACGGCATGCGCCGCGCCGAGATCCTGGAGAAGCCGGCGCGCGAGGTGGCGGAGGCGAGCCTGGACGCGGTGCTGGGCTCGGGCTACGGCATCTTCTCCGGCCGCCAGGTGAACTGGGCGAAGCTGCGCTTCAGCCCGGAGCGGGCGCGCTGGGTGGCCCTGGAGCAATGGCACCCGAAACAGCGCGGCCGGCTGCTCGGGGACGGGCGCTACGTGCTCGAAGTGCCCTACAGCGATGACCGCGAGCTGGCCATGGACATCCTGCGCCACGTGCCCGAGGTGGAGGTGCTGGCGCCCGCCGCGCTGCGCGAGAACGTGCTCGGCAAGCTGCGCGCCGGCCTGGCCCGGCTGGAGGCCACCGCCTGAGCCGGCGGGGAGTGCGCCGATGATCGTCACCAACCGCCACCGCGTCACCGCCATCGTCATCCGCCACGACGGCGCCACCGTCACCCTGGTGCCGATGAAGGGCGGCAAGCTCTCCGCCCGGCGCCTGCCGCATTGGCAGTTCGCGCGCGACTGGCGGGAGGCCCCGTATTCCCTCGCCCACGCCCTGGCCCGCTTCCTGCGCCATGCCCGGCAACAGGGCGCCAGTCAGGAGGTGATCATGGGGCTGGAACGGCTGGAGCGGCGTGACCGCTGTGTGGTGGCGAGCCTGATCTAGGGCAGCGCTATACGATTCCGTCATCGCCAGGCGCGCTCTCCATGAACCGTCTTCACCCGACAGGATCCGCATCCAGCAGGTCATGGATCGGAAACGCATGAGGTTGGCCTGCGTCTGGATTGCCGCGTCGGCTTCGCCTCCTCGCAATGACGTCATCGCGAGGCGCGCAGCGCCGTGGCGATCCAGGCAATGCCAGGAGGAATGTTTCCCATTGATCACACGGTTCATGATCCATGCGCGGTTACGGCCAGCCTGGAACAGGCACCTCTCCATGAACCGTCTCCACCGGACAGGATCCGCATCCAGCAGGTCGTTGATCTCGAATGCATGAGACTGGCATCGG
>JALOTG010000235.1 GCA_025458005.1 Thiobacillaceae bacterium | reverse complement strand
TGTGGGACGAGTGGAACAACCTGAACGTGGAGCACATCCTCATCGCCATCTTCATTGTCGGCATCGTGGGCCTGCTGCTGGAGCAGACCCTGGTGTTGATCGCGAAGCGCTTCAATTACGAGTGAAGGAAACCAACATGGATGACTACCTGCACATCGAGAACGCCAAGATGGTGTTCGACACCAAGAAGGGCAAGTTCACGGCCCTGACGGACATCAACCTCAAGGTCAAGCAAGGCGAGTTCATCGCCCTCATCGGCCACTCCGGCTGCGGCAAGTCCACCCTGCTCAACCTGGTGGCGGGCCTCACCGATCCCACCGAGGGGATACTCTTGCTCAACAACAAGGAGATCAAAGGCCCCGGCCCGGACCGGGGCATGGTGTTCCAGAACCACTCCCTGCTGCCCTGGCTCACCTGCTTCGGCAACATCCATCTGGCCGTGGAACGGGTGTTCGGCGTCAAAGAATCGAAGAAGCAGCTGCGGGAGCGCACCCTGCACGCCCTGGAGCTGGTGCACCTCACCCACGCCGCCGACAAGCGCCCGGGTGAGATCTCCGGCGGCATGAAGCAGCGCGTGGGCATCGCCCGGGCCCTGGCCATGGAACCCAAGGTGCTGCTCATGGACGAGCCCTTCGGCGCCCTGGACGCCCTGACCCGGGCCAGCCTCCAGGACGAGCTGATGCGCATCGTGGAGGAGACCAAGGCCACCACCCTGATGGTGACCCACGACGTGGACGAAGCCGTGCTGCTGTCGGACCGCATCGTCATGATGACCAACGGCCCCGCCGCCACCATCGGCGAGATCCTGGAGGTGGACCTGCCCCGGCCCCGGGACCGCCTGGCTTTGGCGGAGGACCCCCACTACCACCACCTGCGCAGCCAGGTGCTGGCCTTCCTCTACCAGAAGCACCACAAGCAGGCGGCCTGAAACCCATGTCCCAGCACTCCGCCCTGCCCCGGGTCCGCGTCGGCTTCATCCCCCTGACCGACTGCGCGCCCCTGGTCATGGCAGTGGCCAAGGGCTACGACCGCCGGCACGGCATCGAGATCGTCCTCTCCCGGGAGCCCTCCTGGGCCGCCATCCGTGACAAGCTGCTCACCGGGCAACTGGATGCCGCCCATGCCCTGTACGGACTGGTATATGGCGTGCAGATGGGCATCGGCGGGCCGCGCCAGGACATGGCCGTGCTCATGACCCTGAACCGCAACGGCCAGGCCATCACCCTGTCCAGGCGCCTGGCCGATATCGGCGTGAGCGACGGCCCGGCCCTGGCCCGGCATCTGCGGGCCGCCCCGCGTCGCCACACCTTCGCCCAGACCTTCCCCACAGGCACCCATGCCCTGTGGCTCAACTACTGGCTGGCCAGCCATGGCATCCATCCCTTCCAGGACATCAACAACGTGGTGGTGCCGCCGCCCCAGATGGCCGGCCACCTGGCCGTGGGCAACCTGGACGGCTTCTGCGCCGGGGAGCCCTGGAACACCCTGGCCATCAAGGAGCGGGCGGGCTTCACCGCGGCCACCAGCCAGGACATCTGGCCGGACCATCCGGAAAAGGTGCTGGCCTGCGGCCGGGCGTTTGCGGAAGGCCGCCCGGACCAGGCCCGGGCCCTGGTGATGGCGGTGCTCGAGGCAGCCCGTCACCTGGATACGCCCCAGGGGCGGAGCGAGGCAGCGACACTCCTGGCGGGGCCGGACTTTGTCAACGTGCCCGTGGACCTGATCGAGGGCCGTCTGCACGGGCAATATCTGGATGGCCTGGGCCGTGCCTGGCAGGACGCTCACGCCATGCATTTTTTCGATGACGGCCAGGTGACCTTCCCCTGGCTGTCCGACGGCATGTGGTTCCTGACCCAGCACTACCGCTGGGGCATGCTGGCACACCATCCAGACTATCTGGACGTGGCGCGCCAGGTGAATCGAATCGACCTGTATCGGGAAGCCGCTGCACAACTCGGCGTGGCCGTGCCCGAGTCGGAGATGCGCAGCGCCACCCTCATGGATGGCCGGCGTTGGGACGGGAAGGATCCCGCCGCCTATGCCGAGGGCTTCCCATTGAGCGGCAGCGCTTATCGGCAGGCGGCCTGACCGGCTGCGCAGGAAGACCAGAATAGAAAGGCGTTCGTCAAGCTTTTTCATCCCCCCCATTGCGTATAAAATGCGCAGCCTGCCTCCGCGCCATCCCCCGCTTTCCTCCCCATGCAGATCGGCCCCCATTTGCTCAAGAACAACCTGATCGTCGCCCCCATGGCGGGGGTCACCGATCGGCCGTTCCGCCAGTTGTGCAAGCGCATGGGGGCGGGCATGGCGGTGAGCGAGATGGTCACCTCCAACTCCCTGTTGTACGGCTCCGCCAAGACGCGGCGCCGGGCTAACCATGAGGGCGAGGTGGAACCCATTTCCGTGCAGATCGCCGGCAGCGTGCCGGAGATGATGGCCGAGGCGGCCCGCTACAACGCCGACAGCGGCGCCCAGATCATCGACATCAACATGGGTTGCCCCGCCAAGAAGGTGTGCAACGTCATGGCCGGCTCCGCCCTGCTGCAGGACGAGTCCCTGGTGGGCCGCATCCTGGAGGCCGTGGTGCAGGCAGTGCCCTCTACCCCCGTCACCCTGAAGATCCGCACCGGATGGGACCGGGAGCACCGCAACGCCCTGGCCATCCTGCGCATCGCCCAGGAGTCCGGCATCCAGGCCCTGGCCATCCATGGCCGTACCCGGGCCTGCGGCTACTCGGGCGAGGCGGAATACGACACCATCAAGGCGGTGAAGGCGGCAGCCCGGATTCCCGTCATCGCCAACGGCGACATCACTACGCCGGAGAAGGCGAAAATCGTGCTGGACTATACCGGCGCGGACGCGGTGATGATCGGCCGGGCGGCCCAGGGCCGGCCCTGGCTGTTCCGGGAGATCGGCCACTTCCTGGCCAAGGGCGAGCGGCTGCCGCCCCCCGAGGTGGCGGAGATCCACCAGATACTGCTGGAGCATCTGGACGACCTGTACAGCTTCTACGGCCAGCCCGCCGGCCTGCGCATGGCGCGCAAGCACATCGCCTGGTACACCCGGGGCCTGGCGGACTCCGCCCATTTTCGCCACGCCATGAACCGGCTGGAGTCCCCAAGGGAACAACTGGAAGCCGTGAACGATTTCTTCTGGCGCACCCGGGAGCGACACAACCGCCTGGTCTACCTGGATGACTCCGGCCCCGCCCACCGGCAAGCCGCCTGAATGCACACATAAATACATGACAAGGAAGTCTGGATGGAGCAACACATCAACGAGAGCGAGCTGGCCGCCTGTGTCCGCCGGGAACTGGACCAGTACTTCAAGGACCTGGACGGGGAATCCCCCTCCGGCATCTACGACATGGTGCTGAACTGCGTGGAGAAGCCGGTGCTGCAACTCATCCTGGACCGGGCCGGCAGCAACCAGAGCCGGGCCGCCGAATGGCTGGGCATCAACCGCAACACCCTGCGCAAGAAGATGCAGCAGCACGGAATTAAATGAAAGTAGGCAGCAACCCCGACTTTGACTGCACTCTGCCAACTGACCACTGATTACTGACGACTATGATTTCGCGCGCCCTCCTCTCCGTCTCCGACAAGACCGGTCTCATCGATTTCGCCCGCGCGCTGTCCGCCGCCGGGGTTGAACTTCTCTCCACCGGCGGCACCGCCAAGGCCATCCGCGACGCCGGCATCCCGGTCAAGGACGTGTCCGAATTCACCGGCTTCCCGGAGATGCTGGACGGCCGCGTGAAAACCCTGCACCCCAAGGTCCACGCCGGCATCCTCTCGGTGCGCGACAACCCGGCCCACGCGGCCACCATGAACGAACACGGCCTGGGCTACATCGACCTGGTGTGCGTGAACCTGTATCCCTTCGTGCAGACCGTATCCAAGCCCCACACCCTGGAGGACGCCTCCTCGGCGAAGAACTACAGGCACGTGGCCATCGTCACCGACCCCGCCGACTATGCCGGGCTCGTTGCCGAGATGCAGGCCAACGGTGGAGCGCTCAGCGACGCCACCCGCTTCAACCTGGCGAAGAAGGCCTTCACCCACACCGCCCAGTACGACGGGCACATCAGCAACTACCTGACTACGCTCAACGCGGATGGCGGCAAGGAACAGTTCGGTGAAAAGCTGACGCTGCAATTCAGCCGCGCGCAGACCTGCCGCTACGGCGAGAACCCGCACCAGAACGGCGCCTTCTACGTGGAAGCCAACGCGCCCGCCGGCACCATTTCCAGCGCCCGCCAGATCCAGGGCAAGGAACTGTCCTACAACAACATCGCCGACACCGACGCCGCCCTGGAGTGCGTCAAGCTGTTCGATGCCGCGCCTGCCTGCGTCATCGTCAAGCACGCCAATCCCTGCGGCGTCGCCTACGGCGCCAACCTGCTGGAAGCCTACAACCGGGCCTACCAGACCGATCCCGAGTCGGCCTTCGGCGGCATCATCGCCTTCAACGGCCGCCTGGACGGCGAGACCGCGAAGACCATCGTCGAGCGCCAGTTCGTGGAAGTCATCATCGCCCCCGAGGTGAGCCCGGAGGCCAGCGAAGCCGTGGCCGCGAAGAAGAACGTGCGCCTGCTGGAGTGCGGAAAGTGGTCTGGCGGCGTGGCCCAGATGGACATGAAGCGGGTGGCGGGCGGCCTG
>JALOTG010000234.1 GCA_025458005.1 Thiobacillaceae bacterium | reverse complement strand
CTTTACGATCCCCATTGTGACGTCGGACCAGTTGATCAAAAACGTCCACACCTCGGCGTAGTCGTAGAGCCCGGCGCGCAGCTCGTCGTCGGTGCCGGTAGCCGAGTCGAAGGCCATCTCGATGTCCATGTTGGCCGGCGCCAGGTCCGAGGCCTGGCGGTAGTTGCTGGGCCGGCCGCTTTCGAGCGGGCTGTAGGTGACCCCGTCGTAAACGATGGCTACGTCGTGGTCCGTGTAGGACTTGACCACCCCGTCCGTGCGCTCGATCTTCCAGCACATCGCCAGCGTTGTGACCTCGAGCTCCAGGTGGGCCTGCAGCTCTGCTGATATGGTGCGGGGCATCAGCTGTCCCCTGATTTGAGCTCGATCAGCGGCACCTGGGCCGCGCCCGAGTTGTAGTCGTTCAAGTTGATGGAGAGCCGGTCAACCGCGAATCGCACCGGAACGTCAAACTCGAAACCCGCGGTCACGGCTTGGCCGGCGGTTGGGATATTTCCCGTGGTGAATACGATTCTGCCATCTGACGGATCAACATTGTAATGCGTTCCAGCAGACTTTTCCGCGCCGTCAACCGCAATTAGCACCGTGCCCGCAACCGGTTTAAGGATGCGACGGCTCCTCGTGTAGGCCCCCTGGGTGTAGACCTTGACAAGCTGGAACGTGGTAAGCGCCCCTGTGCCGGTGCCGATGGCGCAGTCGGTGGCGGCGGGCGTATCCGCGCGGTCGCAGCTCTTGTAGTCCATCCAGTCCTTGTAGCGGAACCCGATCGCCATGCCGGCCACCACGTGGAAGTACTTGAGCAGCGCCTCGAGGCGCGCCAGGGTGTTAATGCCGAAGGCCACGTCGTACTCGTGGCGCGGGTAGCTCCAGCGCTGGTTGCGGACCTCGGAGCCGGAGTCGGTCTCGATCACGGTGGTGGCCCAGCCGGGCCCGCCGCGGCTGCCGTAGCTGATGTCGTCGGGGAAGCGGGGCGCCTCGATGAATGTGGTCATGCGTTCCTCCGGCCGGCGCGGTTGATCGTGGTGTAGAGCGCGGTCTGCAGGCCGGCGATGCTCTCGCGGTCAAGCCGCCCCTGTGGCGCTGCCACGTTGATGGTGATGTTGGCGGCCGGCATCTGCGCCTGGTTTTTGCTGACCACCCGCTCGCCGCGCTGCAGGATGGCCGGGTACTCGTCCGGCGCGAGGCCGTTGTGCAGTCGCGGCGCGCCGGATAGCATCCAGGCCGGGATCCGACGGGCGGGCCCGGTGCCGTCCACAACCCCGCCGGCGTGCTTGACCAGGGCGAGCGCGGTGCTGGTGCTCATGGCGGCGGAGGATCCACCGCCGGCCGAACCTCCAAACAGGCTGCCGAGGGCGCCCAGCAGCCCGCTGCCGCCGGCGGTCACGCCCACCGAGCCGCCGCCGAAAATGGCCTGGGTGGCCATCTGGGCCGCGATGTCGGCCAGCATGCGCTGAATGGAGGTGAACACGGCCTCGGCGTAGTCCTCCAGGCTTTTCAGCTTGCCGGTGAAGGCGTCGAAGAACAGGTCGGAAAAATTGTCCTGCATGGCCTCGGCCGTGCGCGCGGAGAGCTCGACCAGCGCGCCCATGCTCTGCTCGCTCTGGGCCCTGATCTCGTCCATGGTTTTCTTGACGCGGTCAGCGTCGTAGGGCCCGATCTCCTCGCGGTGGCGCGTGATCCAGTCGCCGTCATCGCCGTAGACCTTTTTGGCCTCGTCGCGAATCTTCTGGATGCGGGCGTTCTCGCTATCGACGATGCCCATCTGGATGTCCAGCCGCGACGGGCGGCTCAACGCCTTGGCGAACTCGCTCTCGTACTTGGACACCTCGGACAGAAGCTCCTTCATGGTGTCCACGTCTTTTTTGGTTGCGTCGAGCAGCGGCTTGACCGGGCTCTGCAGGGACTTAAGCTTCTCCGGCGGCACCAGCGGCTGCCGCGGCGCCAGGCCCAGCCGGTAGGCCTCCTGCAGGTCATCGGTTGTCCGGGCCAGGTCGGCCTTGACGCGGTCGATCATTTTCTGCCGCGCGGTGAAATCGGCCTTGTAGAAGGCATCCCAGTCGATCAGCCCCTTGCGGCTCATGGCCGCGCCCTCGAAGAAGGTCTCCGTCACCGAGCGCAGCGCCATGGCCTCGCCGATGGCCTTGATGCCGTTGACGATCTCGCGGAAGTACTTGGGCAGGTCCTGGCGGATGAACTCCTGGTTATTCTTGATCCACTCGCTCATGCCGGTATTGACGTAGTCGAGCCCTTCTTTCAAGGCATCGAAAAACCCGGCGTTGGCCACCTGCCGCTCGATCTCGGTGATGTTGGACTGGAACTGCAGCACCATGCCGCGCCAGCTGTTCATGGACTTCTTGGCGGCGCCGGAGTAGTCCGCGTCGAGCCCCTTCCAGATGGCGCCCACGATCTCGTCCACCTTGACGCTCGACTTCTGCAGCTCCTCGACGCTCATGCCGAAGGCATCGCCCAGGTACTTGCCGGCGTTGATGCCGACCTCGGTCAGCTGCATCAACTCCTGGGCCGAGAGCTTGCCGCGCGCCTGGATCTGCCCCAGGGCGCGCGCGACGCGCGGCATGGCGTCGTCGCCGAAGATGCTGGCCACGTCCACCAGGGTCTGCATCTTGTCGATGGTGGGCTGCAGGCCGTAGGCCTGCATCATGGCGAAGGCGTCCACGGCCTCCCTGGTGTTGACCGGCATGTCCTTGGCCCAGGCGTTCAGCTCCTCTAGGGTCTCCTTGCCCTTGCCGCGTGTCAAAACATCGAGCTTGACCTCAAGCATCTCGAAGCTCGCCGCCGTGTCGATCACGCTTTTGGCGAGCGAGCCGACGCCCAGCCCCACGCCCAGGCCGCCCAGGATGCCCTTGAGCGAGAGCATGGAGCGGCCCAGGTCGGCGATCTTGTTCTTGACCTGCGCGAAGGCGGCAGCGCTCTGGTCCTTGGCGGCGAGGATGATCTCGAGGCGCGCGTCGTTTGCCATTTATGCGTCCCCCCAGCCGGCCATCTCACTCGCGCTGACCAGCACGCCGCCCGGGGCCACGCGGCCGGCGAGGATGGTGCGGAAGTTTTTGCGGATGCGGGCGGTGCTCTGCTGCTGCTGGTGGGCCCAGAACGGCGCCACGATGGGGCGCGCCGGCACGCGCAGGCGGGTCGTGGTTTTCCTAAGCATCAGCGGGTTGCCGAGCCGGCGGCTTTTCCAGTTGCGCATGCCGCGGCGGTCGGCGCCGCGGGAGGCGAAGTACTCGCGCATGGCGGGCGTGACCTGGATGTCGAAGCCCGCCTGCTGGCGCGCGGCCGCCTTGCGGGCCCAGGCGGCGGAGCGCTTGGTGTAGCCTACGCGGTAGGTCATCAGGGCATTATCGGCCAGGTAGGTCACCGCGGAGGCCAGGCGCAGCAGCGGGCGCGGCTGGCGGATGCCGCGCCGGCGCTTGAGAGTCCTGGCGATGATGGTCAGATCTGGGAAGCGGCTGCCCGGCGCGGGCGAGCTCATGCGGATGGCCTGCTGCAGGGTGGCGCGCAGGCTGAAGGCCTCGGTCCTGATGGCGTTTTTGAGGGCCCGGATGGTCTTGCGGGATTCGAGCAGCATGATCCGCTGCAGGTTGGCCACGTCCGCCTTGGCTTGCACCTCGATCATGGCCTACCCTTTCTTGCGGTTTAGCGCCGCGTGCTCGAGCGCCTGGATCTTCTTGAGGAGCCCCGGTCCGATTTCGATGCCCAGGGTCGCAGCCACCTGGTAGAGCGCGGTGTAGTCAAGCCCCACCAGACCTGCGAATGAGACCCGCCACTGGCTGGCGGAGGCCGTCCATAGCTCCCAGGCCTCCTCGTTGCCGGGCGCTATGGGCGGCGGGGTCAGGTACTCGCAGCCGGGCTCGCAGGCGCCGCGGGCCCGCTTGCCGCACACGGCGCAGTAGTCGATCCGCCGGGAGTCGCACTCCCACTCCCAGCGGGCGAGGAGTTTTTTTCCTCTCCAGGCTCGCCGTAGGTCTCGGCCATGATGGCCTTGTAGATCTTGCCCAGGGCCGCCACCCCGCCCGCCTCGTCCGCGGCCTTGTAGCCATCCTCGCCCAGCACGGCCATCAGCGCCACGTCCATGATCTCGGAGAGCCGCTTGTCGGGGTC
>JALOTG010000074.1 GCA_025458005.1 Thiobacillaceae bacterium | reverse complement strand
CATGGCATCGGCCCGCGCCGCGCCGATGGCGTCATCCACCCGCAGGATGCTGTCGACGATCGAATACTCGCTGTGCAGGCGCAGGTGGACGAAACGGGGATCGGTCATGGATGGAATGGCAGGATTCGGCGCGGCATGACGGGCATTTTATCCTGCCCCAGGCGGAATGGCCGGGCCCAAGGCCCCTCGCTTTGACAGGATTCGTACCAGGGGCCGCACTGCATCCACCCCCCCCGATGACCGCGTGCCTCACTCCTTGATGTTGTAGGCACAGCGGATGTGGACCTTTGACGCCTCCTGCATGCAGTTTTCGTACTGGGAGGGCTGAGCCTGCGCCTGGCAGGCTTCCATGGCCACCTGCAGAGCATCATCGCAGAGCTTGCGTTCCTCCGGCGAGGGTAGCTTGATAACGTTGTCAGCCACCTCGCCCGCCTGTCCGGCATCGAAGCCCTTCGGATAGGCAACGAAGACCCAATCCTGATAGCTGTCTTTATCCGCGAAATCCTTATATTGCCGGGGGAAGCCGGCGATCTTCAGGGGCGTTCCCACCCCCAGGCTGTAAACCCCGGTAATTACCTCGCCCTGCCTGACCAGGCCCCAGACCAGGCTGTTGGTCATGGGGTCCCGGTAGAGCCTGCGCAGGTGCCGCACCGGGTAGGGATAACGCTTGTCCCGCAGAAGATCCGCCAGGGCCTTCGGGTAGGACTTCTCATTGCCCGGGGCGGCCCGGTAGTAGCTTTCCAGGGCACGGCGGTATTCATCGCCGACGAACAACAGTTGCGCTTCCTTCTCGCGCAGGTCGGCGAGTTGCCAGGTCCGCCCCAGGGCGGCCAACCCCAGGCCGATCACCGCCAGCAGGAAAAGCACCCAGAGCAGGGTAAAACCGGCCTGGCCGGGGCGCGAGTTTCCGCTAAAGTTCCCCATAGGGTTGTCCGTTCGCTGCCGTGCCTTCCGCGCCACTGCGCACGTCGTAGACACCCTCGCCGCCGTCCGGGGGCGCCACCAGGATCCAGGACGTGTCACTGTCGCTCACCGGATCCCTGGGCATGCTCCTCAAATAGCGCTTCTCCACCAGGGCTTCCAGGCTTCCCGGCCAGCGGTTGGTATCGGTGTGGTACTGGTCGATGGCATCCCGCAGGGTGGCCAGATTTTCCCGCAGCACGGCCTCCCGCGACCGGTCCACATGCTCGAAATAGCGCGGCGCGGCCAGGGACACTCGATCAGGGTGAACCCGACGCGCCTACCAGTCACGATAAGGCATCCCGTTCAGTCCCTTACGTTCCGAGAGGGAATACACGTCGTAGACGTCCTTGCCCTCCTCGGGCTCTTCCGGCGGGCTGGCATAGGCGCGCTTGCCCCAGGTCTCCGCTGCCGGCGCGCCATCGTCGCCGTGAAACGGATCCCTGGGCAGGCGTCGCAGGAAATACAGCTTCCCGCCATCCGCTCGGGTCACATCCCGGACGCCGTTGGCCAGGCTGTCCAGGTCGGGGGGGTAGCCGCTGGCATCGGCGGCGGCCTCGATCTTCTTGTCCAGCACGGCCTGATGGTAGGCGTCGATGGCGGTCCGGATCTGGCGCAGCGCCAGGCGAAGTTCCGTTTCCTTCTCACGCTGCTTCGCCATTTCCATGAGCGGCACGCTCATCATCGCCAGCACGCCGACGATGGCCACGGCCACCACCAGTTCGATGAGGGTGAATCCTGCCCCACGTCTCATATGGCTCAGAGGGCTTAGGGCTGCGGCAGCGGAATTGGTACCGGTATCGCCCCCGGCGCCGGGGGTGCCCCCGGGTTCGGGACGGCGGCCACGGGCTCGGGCTCTGCAGGGGCAGGCTGGACGGGCGCGCGCAGTCCGCCCGGCGCGGTACCGGCCGCCGGCCTCAGCAACTGGGGCTGGTCGGACACGGCGGCCTCGGTGCCGGCGAAGAATTCGCCCTGCTCCAGTTCCGGCGGCTGAATATTGCGCACGATGCGCGGCGTGATGAGCAGCACGATCTCGGTCTTGCGCCCCTGGTCCCGGTTTACGGAGAACAGGCGGCCCAGGATGGGTATATCGCCCAAGAAGGGGACTTTGTTGGCATTCTTGCGGTCCTCATCGCCGATCAGGCCGGCCAGCACCTGGGTTTCGCCATCCTTCAGGCGCAGCACGGTGTTGGCCTCGCGGCTACCCAGTTGGTAGGTCAGGGTGCCGCTGGCGCTCTTTACCGTTTGCACGATGTTCGACACCTGCATACCCACCTTGATGGCCACATCTCCCTGCAGGTGGACCTGGGGCTCGACGTCCAGCTTGAGGCCCACGTCCAGGTAGGACACCGACTCGGAAATCACACCGGTGGAAGTGGTGTTGGTGGTGATCACCGGAAGCTTGTCGCCAACGTGGATCTTGGCCTTTTCCTTGTTGCGCACGCGGATGCGCGGGTTGGCCAGGATGGCCACGTCGCCGTCCTCCGCGCGCAGGACCGCATAAGGGTTCGGTGTGACGCCGATATCCGCGGAAGTCAGATTTCTCAGGCCCTCGACGGTCAGGATACCGGTATTCGTGGTGTTCGTTGCGACACCTCCATCCGTGGTCGTCTGGGTGGTCACCGGCGGAGGAATCACGGTGAACTGCGTCGGCCACTGTATGCCCATCTCCAGCAGCTTGCTGCGCGCCACCTCCATGATCTCCACTTCCAGCATCACTTCCGGTTCCGGCCGGTCCTGCATGGCGATGAGGCGTTCGATCATGCGCACGGCGTCGGGAGTATCCCGCACCACCAGCAGGTTGAGTTTCTCGTCGATGAACACGTCCCGGGTCTTGGCCAAGGACTTGACCATGTTGAGGGTAGCCTTGGCGTCGGCGTTAGACAGGAAGAAGCTCTTCACCACCAGGTCCTGGTATTCCCGCTGCTTGGCGGGAATGTTGGGATAGATCAGCACGGTATTCTTGTTGAGGATCTTGCGATAAAGCTGGCTGGTGGCCAGGAGCATGTCCATGGCGTCGACGATGGACGTATCGCGGGCGTAGACGGTAACCCGGGTATCCGTGCGCACATCCTTGTCGAACACGAAGTTGAGGCCGGACTGACGCGACAAGGCATCGAACACGTTGCGCAAGCTGGCGTCGCGGAATTCCAGGGTGATGGGACGCTGGAACTTGGCGTCCAGTTTCACCGCTTGCGTGCTCGACGACTTGCCGGCAAGTTCCTCCGCCTGCTTGAACAGGGCGCGGGCCCCGCCATGGCCCGGTTCCCTGGCCAGGATGGAGCGCAGCTTGGTGCGGACGTCGTCGTAGACGCCCTCCTTGAGCAGAAGCTCGGCTTCGCCCAGCAACTGGCGGTTGGTCCGGGCCGTCTCCACGTCGGCGAGGCCAGCCTGGCCTCGGCTATTTTCCGGGTGCAAGCGCAGCATCTCCGTATAGGCCTTGGCGGCCTCGTCGAAGCGGTCCGCCTTCAGCGCGACTTCCGCTTCGGTCTGGAACTTGCGCAGCATGGCCTCCCGGGTGCGCAGATAGGCCGTGCGGGCCTGGACGTTGCCGGGCTCGTCCTGCATGACCTGTTTCAGCTTCTGCAGCCCTTCCTCCATGCGGCCCTCGGCCACCAGGTTTTCGCCTTCCTGCAGGGCCGCCGGGTTGTTGGCGCAGGCCGCCAGCAGGCCGGCGCACGCCAGCCAGAGCAGGTTCTTGTTCATGGCGCGATCCTCAAGGTCTTCTGTTGATTCATGGGCATGTAGGTGAACAGCAGCATTTCCGCCTGCACCGCATCCAGCCGCCAGCCGCCAGCCAGGGTTTGTCCCTTGCTGGCGGAAAGCACCGTATCTCTCTGGGAAAGGAAGACGATCTCCTCGCCGTTTTCCGTCCACATGCCGACGAAGGTGAAGGGCAGCGGCGGCGCCATGGGCGGCGGCGGCACAATTTTGGGCGGGGGGGGTGGCGGCGGGCGGAACGACTGGACGGCGAACGGGTCGGCTCCTGCCTTGGGATCGAAGGCCGGCTTTTCGCTGAAGCTGCCGTCGACGGCGGGCGCGGGTGCCTGGGCCGGGGCGGGACGTCCATCGGCCACGCGTCGCACCGGCGCCACGATCTCGTCCTCCGTTTCCTCGGCGGGCAGGAAGGCCAGGATCGCGGTGACGACCAGGACCAGGGCCAGGAATCCTTGCCGCGCCGTCATGCTCCGCCCGCCAGGAAGAGGACCAGACGCAGTTCGGCGCGGATCTCGCTGTCGCCAATGCTTTCCCGGGTCAGGCGCGCGCCCTCCAGGGCCAGGCTGGGCTCCTTCTCCAGCGCGTGGGCCAGGAAGGCGCGGATGGCGCGATATTCGCCGTTCACGGGCAGGGAGATGGACAGGCGGGTCAGGCCGCTGTCCGCATCCCGGGTTTCCCGGTAACGCCCCTCCTCCAGTTCAAGGCCGGCCTTCTCGGCGGCGGCAAACAGGCGGGCGAGGTAGGCATGGCCGGCGTGCCTGAGGGGCAGGCTGGCCATCCAGGCCTGGTCGGCGACTTCGCGCGGCGGCGGCGGTGGCTGTTTCGCCAGGCGATCGGCCCGCGCCCGGGTGGATTCGATTTCAAGCTGCATGGGCTCGACCAGGTAGACGCAAG
Source organism: Thiobacillaceae bacterium (assembly GCA_025458005.1). GTDB lineage: Bacteria > Pseudomonadota > Gammaproteobacteria > Burkholderiales > Thiobacillaceae > JALOTG01. The sequence continues at coordinate 9,083 of JALOTG010000074.1, read as the reverse complement.
CCGCCACACCGAGCATGGCCAGGGCCAGGCCGATCTGGCCCGGGCGGCCAATGCGGGCGCCGCCCCAGGCGAGCCAGTCCGCGAGCACGCGCAATCCAGGGGAGTTCATGGCGCGCGCCCCGATAAATGCCAGCGAGCCTTCAGGCTGAAACGCACGGCGCGCTCGCCGTCCCGCTCCCGTTCCGCGTGGCTGTCCAGGGATACCCGGTCCAGCATGGGCAAGGCTTCCAGGCTCTCCACGAAAGCCAGCATGGCGGCATGGTCCCTGGCTTCGGCGGTCATGGCCAGGCTGCCGCCGCGCCCGGTGTCCAGGTCGAGGCTGAGCACGCCGACCTTGGGAGTGCGCGCCGATTCCAGGCCGCCCATCAGGGCGCCCCAGTCGGTTCTCAGCAGGGTGCGGGTCGTGGTCAGGCCGGGTTCGGCCACCAGGCCTTTCGCCTTTCTGGGTGCAGCGGTGCCCCCGCGCCCGGGGGCTTCCCGCATCATGGCGGCGGCGCGAGTTTTTTCCGTGCCCAGGGAGGCGGCGACGGTCTGGTAACGCCAGCCCGCCCAGCCGATGGCGACAATGCCGAGACCGAGGAGCAGCCAACCGAGCAAGGTCGGGCGTGGCCGGGGGTGGGCGAAATCCAGGCGCAATCTCATGCCAGCAAGGCCTCCACGCCCGCCCCGGCGTGCAGCAGGGGGCGGATGGCGCAGCCCGCCAGGTCTCCGGAGACGGGCGCCTGCACGCCCGCCGCCGCCAGCCAGAGGTCGCCCTGGCGGGTGACGCCGCCGTGCAGGCTTTCCCGCGTCAGCAGGGCGGACAGGTCCTGCATGGGCTCGGCGCCGCCTTGGGCCACGCGCAAGGTAATCGGTCGACGCCCCTCGACCCGGGCCAGGGCGATCCGCCCAGGCTCCAGCAGAGCGAACCAGCCGGAACGGCCAGCCATGGCCCGCCGATGCCGGTTCCAGGCCGCCGCGAACCAGGGCTCGACCCGTCCGGGGCGCAACCCGGCCTCCCTGAGCAGTTCGAGCAGGCCATCGAATCGGGCCGCTTCCATCACCGCCACCGGGATCGGTCGGCCCGGCGGCGGGTCCTGCCAGACCGCCCGCCAGGCGGCGGCTTCGGCGCCGTAGAGTTCGGCCAGGCGCCCGTCGATCCAGCCATCCATCTCGGCGCCGTTGAGCCGCAGCGGCGGCGGCGCCAGCAGCAACAGGCGGCTGAAATGATGGGACAGGACCACATGCAGGGCACCCCGGGGATGCACCTTGTCCAGCAGGCCGCGCAGCCCCGCCAGGGCGCCCTCCCAGTCTTCGCCGGCGGCCTGCTCCTGCGGTCCGCCGCCGGCGCGCAGGACGGCGCGGCCGGGCAGCAGGGCGAGGGCGTGCTCAGGCGACGAAAGTGACACGATTGATCTCTTCCAGGGTGGTTTCGCCGCGCCGCGCCATGTCCAGCGCCGCCTGCCGCAGGGTCTTGACGCCCGACCGGAAGGCGGCCTCCTTGAGGGCACGGATGGGAGCCCGGGCAACGATGAGCTCGCGGATTTCATCGGTCAGCAGCAACATCTCGGAAATGGCCTTGCGCCCCTTGTAGCCCGTGCCCCGGCACTGGCCGCAGCCCCGCCCGGCGCGCAGATCGAAACCCTCGCTGTCGTCCAGGCCGGAATCGGCCAGGAGCTGGGCGGAAGGCGTGTAGGGTTCGGCGCAGTGGGGGCAGTTGACCCGCACCAGGCGCTGCGCCAGCACACCGTTCAGAGCGGAGACGAAGCTGTAGGGATCCAGGCCCATGTGCATCATGCGGCCGATGACGTCGAAGACGTTGTTGGCGTGCACGGTGGTGAACACCAGGTGGCCGGTCAGCGCCGACTGCACGGCAATCTGGGCGGTGTCCGCGTCGCGGATCTCGCCCACCATGATCTTGTCCGGATCGTGGCGCAGGATGGAGCGCAGGCCGCGGGCGAAGGTGAGGCCCTTCTTCTCGTTGACCGGGATCTGCAGCACGCCGCCCAACTGGTATTCCACCGGGTCCTCGATGGTGATGATCTTGTCGCGTCCGGTGTTGATCTCGGACAGGGCGGCATACAGGGTGGTGGTCTTGCCCGAGCCGGTGGGGCCGGTCACCAGGAACATGCCATACGGCTCCCGGGCCAGGCGTCGCACCCGGGCCAGGGTGTCGCCGTCGAAGCCCAGGCGCTCCAGGGTGATGCCCTTGAGCTCGTCGGACAGCTGCTGCCGGTCCAGCACCCGCAGCACGCAGTCCTCGCCGAACACGCCGGGCATGATGGACACCCGCAGGTCGATCTCGCGGCCGCGCAGGTTGACCTTGAAGCGACCATCCTGGGGCACGCGCCGCTCGGCGATGTCCAGTTCGGCCATGACCTTGATGCGCGAGATGACCTGCTCGGCCATTTCCCGACCGGGCGCGTGGGCGACGTGGGTGAGCACGCCGTCGATGCGGTACTTGATGGCCAGGCCCGAAGGGTCGTTTTCCAGGTGGATATCCGAAGCGCCCGTGGTGAGGGCGTCGTACAGCGTGGAATGGCTGAGCTTGACCACCGGCGACGCATCCGCGCCGATGGCCTGCAGCGAGATTTCCTCCACCGCCTCGACGCCGCCGGCCCCTGCGGCCATGGCGCCGACCCCGTCCATGGCCTTGAGGCCGGCTTCCAGGCGATGCAGCCAGGCCAGGATGTCCTCGCGCAGGGCCAGGGCCGGGGTGAAGGCCGTTCGGATGCGCTGTTCGGCCCAGGATTCCAGATGGGGATTGAGGGCGTCGGCGAACACGAACCAGACTTGCCCGCGGGTGTCCCGGCAGGCCATGCATTCGCGGTCCAGGGCCAGGCTGAAGGGGATCAGGTCGAACGCGGGCTCAAGTTCCCGCAACCGGGCCATGTCCAAAGACGGGTAGGCGAAGGCCTCCGCCAGGCGGGCGAGAAATTCGCCGGGTGCCAGGTCCAGGCCCTGTTGCAGGGCGGCCAGGGCCGTCACCCCGAGCCGGGCGCCCTCCTCCCGCGCCAGGGCCAGCCTGGCGGCGTCGATGGGGTTGGCTCCGCTCATTCCAGGCTGCCCGCCAGTTCAAAAATGGGCAGGTACAGCAGCACCACGATGACCCCGATCACCAGGCCGATGAGCGCCATCAGCAGGGGCTCCACCAGGCGGGTGAACCACTCCACGAAACGGGCAAGTTCCTCGTCGTGGAATTTCGCCACGGATTCCATCATCTCCCCCATGCGCCCGGATTTCTCCCCGACCCGCAAGAGGCGAGCCGAGACCGGCGTCGACAGGCCGCTCTGCTCCATCGCCCTGGACAGGGACTGGCCCTCGCGAATCAGGCCGGTGGCGCCCTGCAGGCGCAGGCGCAGTTCCGGATGCAGCAGGCCCCCGGCCATGCCCAGGGCCTGCACCACGGGGATGCCGCCCTGCAGCAGCATGCCGACGGTGCGATAGAAGCGGGTGAGATGGAAGATGCGCAGATGCTCGCCAAGCCCGGGCGCTCGCCAGAGCAGGCGCGACACCCAGGCCCGCGTCGCCGGCCGGGTGAAGCCCCAGACCGCCAGGGCCAGCGTCGCCACCAGGGCGAACAGCGCCGTCAGGGCGTGCGCCTCGACCAGGCCGCCGCCGGCGATCAGCATGCGCGACGCGAACGGCAGCCGCTCCATGTTGCCCTCGTAGATGGAGGCGAAGCGGGGCGTGACATAGCCCAGCAGGAAGAGGGCGACCAGACCGCCCACCGCCAGCAGCAGCAGGGGATAGACGGAGGCGGCAACCACCTTCTTCTTCACGCCTTCCACCTGCTCCTGGTAGGCCACGTAGCGGGCCAGGGCTTCCGCCAGACCGCTGGTTTTCTCCGAGGCCTGGACCACCGACACATACAACGGCGGGAAGGCGTCCGGGAAATGGGAGATGGCGCTGGAAAAGCGCTCGCCCTCGAACAGGTGGCGCACCACCTGGTCGAGCACCTGGCGGGTCTCGGCGCGGGTTTCCTTTTCCACCAGGGTCTGCAAGGCCTCGGTCAGGGCCAGGCCGCTGCCCAGCAGGGCCATGAGCTCCCGGCTGAACAACACCAGCGGGAAGCGTGAGCGGTTTCCGCGCCAGCGCGCGGCTACATGGCTCCGCGGCGCCACGGTGAGCACCTGCAGCCCCTGGCCCCGGGCCTGCTCGGCGGCTTCGGCCGCGCCAGCCGCCTCGACGGTGAAGACCTTGCGGCCGCCGGGCCCCAGGGCACGTATCTCGTAAAGCATGGACGATGAATTCCGGCGCGGCGCTACTGCCAGTTCACGATGTCGGCAGCCTCGCCAGTACCGCCCGGCTGACCGTCCTTGCCCAGCGAGAGCAGGTCGTACTCGCCGTGCTCGCCCGGCGCGCGGTACTGGTAGGCGTTGCCCCAGGGATCCTTGGGCACGGCCTTGCGCAGGTAGGGCCCCTGCCAGCGGGCCTCGCCGGCAGGCTGGGCGTTGAGGGCCTCGAGGCCCTGCTCGCCGGTGGGATAACGCCCGACGTCGAGGCGGTACTGGTCCAGGGCATCCTCCAGCGCCCGGATCTGGGCGCGGGCCGCCTTCACCTCCGACTTGCCCACCTGGGAGAAATAGCGCGGCGCCACGTAGGCCACCAGCAAGCCGATGATGACCAGGACAACGAGCAGTTCGAGCAGGGTGAAGCCCCTCGTTAAGCGGGCGGGCAAGAGCTTACCTGGGGAAAGAATAGTTGCGGTCTGCATGGGGCTGGGCTCAGGAGTAATGGCCATGGACGGGAACGTCAGGCAGCTGGGCGATCATACTTGATGCATGCTGGTTATTGCCTTAGTGGTGCGCGGAATACGCATCCGTCCTTGCCGGCTTGTGCAGGACAAGATATCGGCTCGCGCGCCGGCGAACTTGAACCCCTGGTTACGTCCCCTTGCCCCAGCCGGAGACCGGCGTGACCGGCAGCAATTCCATATCCACGTAGTCGCGGAACGGCGCCTGGATCTGCTCCAGCAGGGCGGGATCCTCGGTTTCCAGCAGGGCGAAGGTGCGCGAGCCGTCCTGGGCGGCCCAGTCCCCGTGCAGCTTGAGGCCGGCGGGAATGTTGTCGTAGAAACCCTGCGCCAGTTGTCCCAGGCGGGCGTAGTCGTCGGCGGTCAGGTTGGCGCGGGTGCGGTTGATGAGCATGTAGAACATGGGTTTTCTCCGAAGTCGGAATTGCGGACAGGCTGCGATGGCAAGCGTCGAATGGTGCACGCAATCCGGTGCGCAAATCCAGCGGGTTTTGGGTTAACTTTGACTTCCTCGGGCCGGCTGCCGCCGCCCTCTCACGAAAAGAGCGACCATGAATCCCACCCAACTGCCTCCCTCCGCCCGGCTCAAGCTGGACCTCATGTTCCACGGCATCCACTACACCGAGGCACTCGGGCAGGCGGCGGGCCATGCCTTTCCCAACTACTACCCCTACCGCTTCCAGCCCGGCGAGCACGACCCCACCGGCAAGGGCAAGGCGCCCATCCCCTATGCCCTGTCCCTGGCCGACGGCACGGTCATCCGCATCAAGGGCAGTGGCGACTCGCCCTGGGGTGTCAGCGGCGACCGGACATCGGGTTACCGCCTGGGCCAGGTGGGACAGCCCGACATACCGGTGGAGTTCGTCCCCCTGCCCCGCTGGATGGGCGCCCAGACCAGCGACGGCTTCGCCATGGCGCGCACCGGCCTCGAACTGCTCGGCGACCTGGGGGTGATCAACCTGGCGCCCGGCTGCGAATATTTTCTGCACAAGCAGGACGGCGTTTCCATGCGCTGCGGCTTCTGCGCCTACGGCGCCCCCGACGAGCGGGTGGCCCACCTGGGCCAGAAGATCCACCAGGTTTCCCTGCCCGACCTCACCTATACCCGCATCGGCGAGACCCTGGAGGCTGCCCTGGCCGAAGGCGGCGTCCGCCAGCTCTACCTGGTGGGCGGCTCCCTCACCGACTGGCGCGAGGAAGGCCAGCGCTACCTGGAGATCGCCCGCCGCATCCAGGCCGTCAACCGCCATCGCCTGCCCCTGTCCTGCGGTTCCGGCGCCCTGCCCCTTGACATCATGCGGCAGCTGCGCGACGAAAACCTGGTGGACAACGTCTGCTTCAACCTGGAAATCTGGTCCGAGCCCCTGTTCGCCAAAATCTGCCCCGGCAAGCACCGCTACGTCGGCTACGCGCGCTGGATCGAGGCCCTGGAACAGGCCGTCGGCCTGTGGGGCCGGGGCCACGTCTACACCGCCATGGTCGCCGGCATCGAACTGGAGCCCGAACACGGCATGAGCTGGGAACAGGCCGCCGACCTCGCCCTGGAAGGCGCCGAAGCTCTCTGCGCCCGCGGCATCCTGCCGGTCTATTCGCTGTACTGGCCGGTGGGCGGGCGCGACCACCCGGAATACATGAGCCGCCTGCGCAACTACTTCGAGCGCCTCAACCTGGGCTACCACGGACTGCGCCGGAAATACGACCTGCACATTTCCGACAGCTTCATGACGCACCGCTGCGCCTTCATGCAGATGGAATGCGACCTGGATCGGCTGATGGCGGACTGAGTCACCGCATGTTCAGCCCATGGATGACCTCTATTAAAGCCCTACGTGGAATTCAGACGAAAGGGTTGGCCAGCCTGACGCCAAGACCACTGAAGTCGTCTGTATTCCGTGAGACCACGATCAGGTCATGGATCAGTGCAATGGCGGCAATCTGCTTGTCAATGGGGTGCTGTGGGTTCGGGGCCATGAGTCTGCCCCAGACCTGCGCACAATCCAGGTCAAAACAGAGTATGCGGTCGGCATAGTCCTGTACAAGCAACGCCAGCCAGTCCTCCAGACGTCTGGCCTGGTCGCCATCGCCACGGCGCCGAATCATCTCGAGACCGCGCCGAATTTCCCCGATGGTTTGCACGGCCAGAAAGATATCCGACTGCTTGACCGACTTCCAGAACGCCCGCACCCCAGGATTGGCGCGGCGACCCTTGCGGGCTTCGCTGATGACGTTGGTATCAACCAGATACATCGCTCAGAACCTGTGAATTGTTGCGGAACGTCTACAAGACCGGGGGTCATCCCCGCGAAAGCGGGGATCTAGGGACTTTGTAACCCGTTGAAATTCCTGGATTCCCGCTTTCGCGGGAATGACGGTTTTCTTGGAGACTGGCTACGCCCTCTCAGCCCGGGCTGCCGCGGAAATCAAAATCAGCATCCTCTCCGACATTCGGCATGCTAGACAGCACCTCGGCCAGCGAACGCCGGGCGGGCCTCTGCAACACCGTCCGCAGAATTTCCCGATGTTCGGCCTCGGCGCTGCGGCCGTGGGCTGTTGCCACCTGCTTCAGCGCCCGCACCAATTCCTCGTCGATATTTCGAACTACCAGATTGGTCGCCATCAGTTCTTCCCATCAATAAATGATTGCAATGATTGCATTTTACTTCCGTGGCCAGTTATTGCAACGCTGGCGGAATACCCAGAAAAAACCCCGCCGCAGCGGGGTTTGGGGTAGCCGTGCAGCCGTTCAGGCCATGCGGCGGCGGGCGGCAACCAGGGCCAGAGTGAGCAGGTTCTCTTTCTTGATGCAGCTCCTTCAGAGACTTGCTCAGTCCCCCCGGCCCGGCCGGGGGGATCCGCCGTCTTACTGGGTGGCGCAGTTGGGACGGGTGCACTTGGGAATGCACGCCTTCACGTCGGCGGGGTCGATCTTGCCATCACCTGTAGCGTCATAGGCTTGGTCGAACGGCGGCACGGTCTTGCCGCGCGCCTTGCTGATCATCGAGGTGTCGATCTTGTCGATGTCGCCGTCCTTGTCCACGTCGCACTTGCCCTGACAGGCATTCGGGTTCTGGTCGGGGTTGGGCACCGTCGGGCAGTTGTCGCAGGCGTCGCCGATACCATCCTGGTCACCATCGAGCTGGTTGGCGTTGGGTACGGCCGGGCAGTTGTCCACCGAGTCGCACACACCGTCCTGGTCAGTGTCGATGCAGGCGCCGCCCAGCGAGCGCTGCAGCACCAGGATGGCGTAGGCGTGATCGACTGGGCCGCTCCAGGAACCATTCGGGTTCGGGAAATAGCCATCACCCTGTTGCAGGGACATAAGACGATAGGCGTAGTCGTAGTACCAGCCCTTGGGCGTGCCGTCGTAATAACCGGCCGCGCCTGCGCCACGGGCGGGCGGGCGAGTGTCGGCAGCCGGGTCACGATTAGCCAGGCGCGTGTACCCCCCCGCGGACAAGCCGGGGAGCGTGCCCATGTCGGCCGGCCCGATATTGCCCGCAGCCGGTGTCACCCCGGAAGTCTCAATGATGTTGAAGGCCTTGGAGGAGGACCACAGGAAGTAGAAGTAGGCCGGCGGCCAGGCGTACGGAATGACATTGGTGTTGTAGTTGTAAGCGTTGCGCAGCCATCGCAGGTAACCCTGGATTTGCGGGTTGTTGACATCCTTGCCGGTGCCCACCAGTTGCCCCCAGGTGCCGGAAGCAGTCTGCTGCGAACTGGTGGCGCCGGGGCCATAACTTACCTGGTACCCGTGACCGTAGCAGCCCGCGCCGCAGCTATCCATAATTGCATACTGAGCGACCGTATCCAGCTTGCCGTTGGCGGCATAGCCCGCCGAGGTGCGATCCAGAGCCGTGGTGATCAGGGGAATGCGGTTCTTGTCGGCGGATTCGCCTTTGGCGGTATAGAAACCCTTGGCTGCGGACAGACCCGCCAGGGTCAGCTGGGTGGTCGAGGAATCACACCCGGGTGAAGCGTAATCCCAAAAGCCGGAACAGGCGCCGCTCGTGGATTGCTGGGCTATGGCCCGGTCCACCACCTTGTCGATGGTCTGCCGGGCGGAACGGCCCGCGCAGTTATACCCGCCGCCCGAAGCAGGCGTATCCGGCCCGCCGGTGTCGAGATAGACCGAAAGCCCCATCAGCACCTGGCCGTCGTAATAGGAGTAGAAATCGCCGCGGTCGCCGAAATTGCCGTCGTCGATGAGCAGGCAGGCGGCCTGCTGGGCCAGCGTCTTGTCAGCCGCCGACAGGCCGTTGTAGCCCGCCGGGATGCTTTCCTTCTCCAGCAGAGCAAGCAGGGAAAGTCCATTGCCCGCGGTATAGGAGGTCAGCCAGTTGACGCTGCG
>JALOTG010000073.1 GCA_025458005.1 Thiobacillaceae bacterium | reverse complement strand
CACCATGGCCGATCCGCGCACCAACCTGTTCCCGTGGACCAACGTCTTCGGCTACAAGAAGGTGATGACCGAGGACTACAAGTTCAAGGACTTCAAGCACGCCTCCACCAACGCCCTGCTGCCGAAGATCCAGCACCCCGAGTTCGAGACCTACTGGGGATCGAAGCACGAGCGTGCCGGCGTCGAGTGCAAGGACTGCCACATGCCGAAGAAGAAGGCCGCGAATGGCAAGGTGACCACCTCCCACCAGCAGATGTCGCCGCGCTATCGCCTGGGCGAGTCCTGCCTGAGCTGCCACAAGGAATGGACCGAGAAGGATGCCAAGTACCATCTGGAGGCGGTGCAGAACTACATCCGCGGCAAGATGACCAAGGCCGAATTCTGGCTGGCCGAGTTCATCGACCACATCCTGAAGGCCAAGGATGCCGGCGTGAGCAAGGAGGTCATGGAGAAGCTGCAGGACATCCAGTATGACGCGACCCTCTACTGGGAATGGTGGACCGCCGAGAACTCCGACGGCTTCCATAACCCGGAAAACGCGCGCGAGTCCCTGACCCGCTCCATCGATGCCTCCCAGGAAGGCATCAAGCTGGTCCGCGCCGAGCTGGCGAAAATGAAAGGCGCCGCCACCGCCGCCCCGGCCAAGTACTGATCGGCTGGGCATAACGAAAAGCCGGCCCACGGGCCGGCTTTTCCCATTTATGAAAAGGTTGTCGAAGAGATCGCCAACCTGAATGAAGCCGTTGCACCCTTGACGTGGATGCCCCGCTCGACCGTGTAATCACGGATAATCCCGCCCCATGCTCGATGTCTCCGTCCTGCTTTCCGTCCACGACCTTGCCTGCGCCCGCGGCGAGCGCACCCTGTTCACAGACATGTCGTTCGGCCTGAAGGGCGGTCAACTGCTCCTGGTGCGTGGCGGCAACGGTCGCGGCAAGACCAGCCTGCTGCGCCTGCTATGCGGGCTGGCCACCCCCCTGGCCGGGGAGGTGCGCTGGCGCGGCGAGTCGATCCGGAGCGCGCGCGACGCCTACCATCGCGAGATGACCTACGTCGGCCACGTCAACGGCGTCAAGGACGACCTGACCCCCCTGGAGAACCTGCGCATGGCCGCCGCCATTGCCGACCGCCCCCTGGACGAGGCGCATGCCCTGGATACCCTCAGGACCCTGGGCCTGGAGCGCTGCCTGGACCTGCCGGCGCGCGTCCTCTCCTTCGGCCAGCGGCGCCGGGTGGCCCTATCGGGCCTGGTGGTCGCCGGGGCCTTGCTGTGGATCCTGGACGAGCCCCTCACCGGTCTGGACGTGCACGGCGTTGCCCTGGTCGAATCCCTGCTCCGCGCCCAAGTGGGTCGGGGCGGCGCGGTGGTCATGACCACGCACCAGCCCCTGGCCCTGGACGGGATCGACATCGTTCCCCTGGTGGTGGGTGAACTTTCCCCCGCGCCCGGAGGTCAGTAAACGGATGACGGCCATGGCGAGCGCCTACGACACCCCGAGCGCGGACGATAGCTTCGCGCCGATGCGATTTCTCGGCACGGTGATCCGCCGCGACGTCCTGCTGGCCGCGCGGCGGCGTGGCGACTGGCTGACGTCGCAGTTCTTCTTCGTCATGGTGGTCAGCATGTTCCCCCTGGGCATCGGTCCCGAGCCCGAGATCCTGCGCATGATCGGTCCCGGCGTGGTCTGGGTGGCGGCCCTGCTGGCCTCCCTGCTGTCGCTGCCTCGCCTGTTCGCGGAGGATTTCCGAGACGGTTCCCTGGAGCAGATGCTGCTCTCCCCCGAGCCGACCGTGCTGGTCACCCTGGGCAAGGCCCTGGCGCACTGGTGCATCTATGGCATTCCGCTGTTGATCATCACGCCGGTGCTGGGTATCCAGTTCTCCCTGCCGGCCGAAGCCATCGGCGTGCTGGTGCTGTCCCTGCTGATCGGCACGCCCATCCTGTCCCTGCTTGGCAGCGTCGGCGCCGCGCTTACCCTGGGGCTGCGCGGTGGCGGCGTGCTGTTGACTTTGCTGATTCTGCCCCTGTATGTTCCGGCCCTGATCTTTGGCGCGGGCGCCGTCGATGGCGCCCTTTCCGGCGTCGGCTACTCGGCCCACCTTTCCTTGCTCGCCGCCTTTCTGGTGCTGACGCTGATGGTGGCGCCCTGGGTGGCGGCCGCCGCACTCAGGGTTTCCCTCGAATAGACATGTCCATCGCCTGGTTCAAGTATTCCTCGCCCATGACCTTCTACGGCCTGGCCGGCCATCTGGCCCCCTGGTTCGGCTGGGGCGCCGCCATCCTCGCTGTCATCGGTCTGTACATCGGATTTTTCGTGGCGCCGACCGATTTCCAGCAGGGCGAGGCCTACCGGGTCATCTTCATCCACGTCCCGGCGGCCTGGATGTCCATGTTCATCTACCTGGTGATGGCCTTCTGGTCGGCGGTCGGCCTGGCCTGGAACACCCGCCTGTCGTTCATGATGGCGCGCGCCCTGGCCCCCACCGGCGCCCTGTTCGCCTTCCTGTCGCTGTGGACGGGCGCCTTCTGGGGCAAGCCGATGTGGGGCGCCTGGTGGGTCTGGGACGCGCGCCTGACCTCCGCCCTGATCCTGTTCTTCCTCTATGTCGGCATCATGGCCCTGTGGGCAGCCATCGACGACCGCCGGCGCGGCGACCGGGCCGGCGCCCTGCTCATCCTGGTCGGGGCGATCAACGTGCCCATCATCTATTTCTCGGTGAAATGGTGGAACACCCTGCACCAGGGCGCCTCCATCAGTCTGACCAAGGCGCCGAGCATGGCCAGCATCATGCTCACCGGCATGCTGATCATGGCCTTTGCCGCCTGGTTCTACAGCATTGCCGTGGCCCTTGTCCGGGTACGCGGCATCATCCTGGAGCGGGAACGCCAGACGGAATGGGTGAAGGTGCTGCTGGAGCAGAGATCATGAACTGGGCGAGCTGGGATGCATTCTGGGCCATGGGCGGCTATGGCCTCTATGTCTGGGGTTCCTACGCCGCCGTCGTGGTTGGCGTGGGGCTGGAGATCTTCCTGTTGCGGCGGAGCCACGCCAACCTCATCAAGCGCCTGAAGCGCATGCAGACCTGGGAGAAGCAATGAAATCGCGCCACAAGAAACTGATCGCCATCGGACTGGGCGTCGCCGGGCTGGGCATCATCGTCGCCCTGGTGCTGAATGCCTTCCAGGACAACCTGGTGTTCTTCTATACCCCCACTCAGGTCGCCGCGGGCGAGGCCCCCGAAGGACGCGCCTTCCGCATCGGCGGGCTGGTGGAAATGGAGAGCGTGCGGCGCGAGGCCGATGGGCTGACGGTGCGCTTCCTGGTCACCGACACCGCGCAGTCCATCCCGGTCGTCTACAAGGGCATCCTTCCCGACCTGTTCAAGGAGGGCAAGGGCGTGGTCGCCGAAGGCAAGATCGCGGATGGCGGAGTGTTCGCGGCCACCCAGGTGCTCGCCAAGCACGACGAGAACTACATGCCGCCCGAGGCGGCCCACGCGGTGGAACAGGCCCAGAAGGCCCAGGCCACGCTGGCCAAATAATCACCAAGGCGCTTCGCCGCAGGAAGAAAGAGGAGACAAAACATGATTCCCGAGCTCGGACACTTCGTCCTGATCATCGCCCTGGTGCTGGCCATCATTCAGGGGACCCTGCCGCTGATCGGCGCGCATCGTGGCAATGTCGCCCTGATGGCCCTGGCGCGGCCCACGGCGCAGGGGCAGTTCGTTTTCATCGCCATTGCCTTCGGCTGCCTGGCCTGGTCCTTCCTGGTGAACGACTTCTCGGTGGAGAACGTGGCGCGCAACTCCTTCTCGCAGCTGCCCGAGGTCTATCGCATCACCGCCACCTGGGGCTCCCATGAAGGCTCCCTGCTGCTATGGGTGCTGATGCTGGCCTTCTGGACCATGGCCGTGTCGGTCTTCTCTCGCCACCTGCCGGACGACATGGTGGCGCGCGTCATCGGCGTCATGGGTCTGATCTCGGTCGGCTTCCTGGCCTTCCTGCTGCTCACCTCCAATCCCTTCGATAGGCTGTTGCCGCCCGCCCCCGATGGACGCGACATGAATCCCCTGCTGCAGGACTGGGGCATGATCATCCATCCGCCCATGCTCTACATGGGCTATGTCGGCTTCGCGGTGGCCTTCGCCTTCGCCATCGCCGCTCTCATCTCGGGCAAGCTCGACGCCGCCTGGGCGCGCTGGTCGCGGCCGTGGACGACGGTGGCCTGGGCCTTCCTGACCCTGGGCATCGCACTGGGCAGCTGGTGGGCCTATCGCGAGCTGGGCTGGGGCGGCTGGTGGTTCTGGGACCCCACCGAGAACGCCTCCTTCATGCCCTGGCTGGCCGGCACGGCCCTGATCCATTCCCTCGCGGTCACCGAGAAGCGTGGCGCCTTCAAGGCCTGGACCGTCCTGCTGGCGCTGACCGCCTTCTCCCTGTCCCTGCTCGGCACCTTCCTGGTGCGTTCCGGCGTGCTCTCCTCGGTGCATGCCTTCGCCACCGACCCGACGCGCGGCGCCTTCATCCTCGGCTTCCTGGCCGTGGTGATCGGCGGCTCCCTGGTCCTGTTCGCCTGGCGGGCGCCGAAGATGCTCACCGGCGGCAGCTTCAACTGGTTCTCGCGCGAGGCCATGCTGCTTGCCAACAACGTCATCCTGCTGGCGGCGATGGGCTCGGTGCTGCTGGGCACCCTCTATCCGCTGTTCATGGATGCCCTGGGCCTGGGCAAGATCTCCGTCGGCCCGCCCTACTTCAACGCCGTGTTCGTGCCGGTCATGGCCCCCGCCCTGTTCCTGATGGGCATCGGCCCCCTGGCGCGCTGGCGGGACGCCAGCCTGCCGGACCTGTTCACGCGCCTGAAGTGGGCCCTGGCGGTGGCCGTGGCCACCGGTCTCCTGCTGCCCCTGACCCTGGACGGCTTCAACCCCTGGGCCACCCTGGGCTTCGCCCTGGCCGCCTGGATCCTCCTGACGGTGCTGATCGGCTTCCGCGAGCGGATGCGCAACGGCGCCCGCCTGGCCAGCCTGCCACGCGCCTTCTGGGGCATGCAGATGGCGCACATGGGCCTCGCCTTGGGCGTCGCCGGCATCACCCTGGTGGCCAACTACGAGCAGGAGCGGGACGTGCGCATGAACATCGGCGACCACACCACGCTGGCCGGCTACACCTTCACCTTCAAGGGCACCACCGAGCGCCCCGGCCCCAACTACCGCGCCGCGCGCGGTACCATCGAGGTGAGCAAGGGCGGCAAGACGCTCTATGTGCTGCACCCGGAGAAGCGCATCTACAACGCCTCCGGCATGGCCATGACCGAGGCCGCCGTCCGCTACAGCCTGACCAGCGACCTCTACGTCGCCCTGGGCGAGCCCCTGGACGAAACGGCCAAGGCCTGGGCAGTGCGGGTCTACCACAAGCCGTTCATCAACTGGCTCTGGATCGGTGCCCTGTTCCTGGTGGTCGGCGGCTTCCTGGCCGCGTCCGACCGGCGCTACCGCATCGCCGTGAAGAAGCTGGAGGCGCCCGCCGGCGCCGCCGCGCAGGGGGCATGACATGAAGCGGTGGATCCCCCTGCTGGTCTTCGCCGTCCTGGTGGCCTTCTTCGCCAAGGGCCTGTTCCTCAATCCGCGCGAGGTGCCCTCGCCCTTCATCGGCAAGCCGGCGCCGGCCTTCACCCTGCCGGTGGTGGGCGAGGCGGAGCGGACCTTCAGCCCGGCCGACATGAAGGGCAAGGTCTGGGTCATGAACGTATGGGCGCCCTGGTGCGTGTCCTGCCGCCAGGAGCATCCCGTGCTGATGGCACTGGCCCAGAGCCAGCCGGTACCCATCGTCGGCCTGAACTGGAAGGACAAGGACCGCGAGGCCGCCGCGCTGCTGGAGCGACACGGCAGCCCCTATGTCGCCGTGCCCGACGACCTGGACGGCAAGGTCGGCATCGACTACGGCGTCACCGGCACCCCGGAGACCTACATCATCGATCAGGCCGGCATCGTCCGCCTGAAGCACGTCGGCCCCATCGATCCGGACACCTGGAAGTCCAAGTTCGAGCCGAAACTGAAGGAGTTGGGCGCATGAAGAACCTGCTGCTGGCCGCGCTGCTGGCCTTCTCCCTGCCGCTCCACGCCGGCGAGGCGGCCCCCGCCGCCGAGGACCCGGTCATCGAGCAGCGTCTCGTCAAGTGCGCTGCCTGGTCTGCCAGAACGAATCCCTGGCTGGCTCGCACGCCGAGCTGGCCGAGGACCTGCGCCGCGAGATCCGCGAGCAGATGAAGGCGGGCAAGGACGACGCCCAGGTCATCGCCTATCTCACCGAGCGCTATGGCGACTTCGTCCTCTATGAGCCGCCCTTCAAGCCTGTAACCTGGCTGCTCTGGCTCGGCCCGCTGCTGTTCCTGGGCATCGGCGCCACCGCCTGGTATCTGATCCTGAAGCGCCGCCGCACCCTGCAAGACACTCCCGTGGACGAGCGCCAGCTCGTCGCCGCCGCCAAACTCCTGGATGAAAAATAAGCCCATGCCCGAGTTGAATCCCTTCTGGACCGTCACCCTGTTCTGGCTCGCCGCCGCCGTCTGCGTCGCCATCGCCCTGGCCTTCGTACTGCCGCCGCTGCTGCGGCGCCGGAGCGCCGCCGCCAAGGTGGGCCGGCGCGACATCAACATCGCCGTCTATCGCGACCAGATGCGGGAAATGGAGGCTGACCGCGCCAACGGTCTGCTTTCCGCGGAGCAGTTCGAGAAGGCCAAGCTGGAACTCGAATCGCGTCTGGCCGAGGATGCCCTCGTCCCCTCGGAGACGGGCGCCGCCACGACCGGCGGCCGCCGGATTGGCTACACCCTGGCGGGCGTCCTGCCGGCCGCCGCCTTCGGCCTGTACTTCCTGATGGGCAATCCCACCGCCCTGGTGGCCATTGCCGAGGCCCAGGCCATGGGGCCGGCCGCCATGGCCGCGGCCGAGGGCGGACACGACATCATGAAGCTGATCCAGCAGGTGGAGGAAAAGACCCGCACCGACCCCAACGACGGCGAGGCCTGGACCATCCTGGCGAAGACCTACGCGGCGGTCCAGCACTGGCCGGAGGCCCTGCGCGCCTACGAAAAGGCCTATGCCCTGCGCCCCGACGTGCCCGCCGTGATGACCGGCTACGCCGAGGCACTCGCCATCACCAACAACCGGGTCCTGGCCGGCAAGCCGATGGAGCTGGTGACGAAGGCCCTGGAAAAGGACCCGGAGGACCTCAAGGGCCTCGAACTGGCGGGCATCGCCGCGTTCCAGGAAAAGGGCTATGCCAAGGCCGCCTACTACTTCAAGCAGATGCTCAAGCACTTGCCGCCCGACTCGCCCTATGCGCAGGACATCGCCGAGGCGCAGAAGGAGGCCGAGCGCCTCGTGCAGCAGGGCATCACCGGCCTGGACGATCTGTCCAACCCGGCCGCCGGCAAGACAGGGGCGGATGCCCCCCCGACGGGGGCCGCCATCCACGGCAAGATCGATATCGCCCCGGCCCTGAAGGCACGCCTGTCGGCCAGCGACGTGGTGTTCCTGTTCGCCCGTTCCGCCGCCGGCGGCCCGCCGGTGGCGGCGATCCGCGCCTCCGCGGGGGCGGGTTTCCCGCTGGAGTTCGAGCTGAACGACGCCATGGCCATGAACCCGGACAGCAAGCTGTCCAATTTCAAGGAGGTCGCCCTCACCGCGCGCGTCGCGAAGTCGGGCGATCCCAAGGGCGCCGCCGGCGACCTGGAGGGCAGCCTCAAGGCGGTGAAGGTGGGCAGCACCGACGTCCGGCTGGTGATCGACACGGTCCGTCAATGACGGGCGTCGACCGGCGCTGTCGCTGACGGAAGGGGCCTGCGGGCCCCTTCTTCATTCCGGCGCCGCGCCCATCAGCGGCCGCATGGCCGTGAGCAGGCTGGCAAACAGATGGGGGTGCTCGAGTTCCTGCGCGGCCAGCAGCTGCTTCATCTGGAAGCGCTGCATGGGCATCGCGAAACAGGCCGGACAGTTCTCGTGGACCACCGGCAGGCCCGCCTTCAGCGCGAAGTCGCGGGTCTGGCGCTCGCGGGCGTAGATCAGGGGGCGGATTACCCGCAGGTCGCCGGCGTCGTTCAGGTAGTGCGCCGCCATGGTCCTCAGCTTGCCGCCGAAGAAGGCGCTCATCAGGAAGGTCTCGGCCAGGTCGTCCAGGTGCTGTGCCAGGGCCAGCACGTTGCAGCCGTTCTCCCGCGCCACCCGGTAGAGGATTCCGCGCCGCATCCGGGAGCAGTAGGCGCAGAAGGAGTCGCCCCGCATGTGCTCGCCGGCCTGCGCGACGATCGGTTGGCTCTCGTGGTAATGGGGCACCCCCAGGGTGGCCAGGTAGGGCTTCAGGGACGACGGGTCGTAATCGGGCGACTGCGGGTCCACGGTGCAGGTGGCCAGGTCGAAACGGATGGGGGCCTTGGCCTGCAGGTGCAGCAGGACCTGCAGCAGGGAAAGGCTGTCCTTGCCGCCCGACAGTCCGAGCAGCACGCGGTCGCCCGGCCGGATCATGGCGTAGTCGCCGATCGCCCGGCCGGCCGCCGCGAGCAGGGAACGCGGTGGCCGCACCCGGCCGTCCGAAGGAGCCGCCCCGCTCATAGCAGGGGACGCAGCAGGGCTTCCAGGCGCGCCTCGTCGACGCCGCCGGTCAGGGTGGCGACCGGGTTGCCCCGGCGGTCCAGGATCAGGGTGTAGGGCAGGCCGCCATGCCGGTTGCCGGCCGCATCGCCGAGCATCATGCCGGACATGCCGCCGAGCAGGATGGGGTAGTTGACGCCGATGCGCCGCGCGAACGCCCGCACCGGCTCGGCCTCATCCAGGGCCACGCCGACAAAGCGCAGACCCTGGCCGGCGTACCTTTCCTGCAGGCGGATGAAGCCGGGCATTTCCTCGCGGCAGGGCGGACACCAGGGCGCCCAGAAATTGAGCACCAGGACCTGCCCACGCCACTGGGCGAGAGGCTGTGCTTGCCCGTTCAGGTCGTCCAGCTCGGCCTCCCACAGGTGGGCGACGCGCACCTCGTCCACCGAGCCGCTCAGGGGCTCCGGGCCACCCAGAATCCGCTTCGCCAGCACGCCCGCCAGGCCGAAGCCCACGGCCACGGCCAGCATCAGCCACTGTCGACGACGCATGGAATCAGGGGCCGGCGGCGGGGATCGCCTTGTCCAGGCTCTGCAGGAATTTCTCCGCGGGCTCGAAGCCGATCACTCGGTAAGGGATCTCCTGGCCCGTCTTGTCGAAGAAGATGATGCCCGGTGGCCCGAACAGGCTGAAGCGCTTGAGCAGCTCCTTGTCTTCCGGCGAATTGGCGGTGACGTCGGCCTTGAGCAGCAGCACGTCGGCGAGACGGGCCTGCACGGCCGGATCGCTGAAGGTGAAGCGCTCCAGTTCCTTGCAGGACACGCACCAGTCGGCATAGAAGTCGAGCATGACGTAGCGCCCCTGGGCGCCCTGGATGGCGGCATCCAGCTCCGCCACGTTGCGGACGCGCTGGAAGTTCAGGCCCGGTGCCTCGGCGGCCGAGGCGCCGCCCTTGTAGACCTGCAGCGGCTGCAGGATGTCGCGGCTGCCGCCCATGGCGCCCAGCAGCAAGGCGATGCCGGCCACCATGGACATGATCCCCACGCCCTTCCAGAAGCGCATCCAGCCGGTGGCGTTGACCGCCAGCGGCTCCAGGGCCTTGAGGTACATCGCCGAGATGATCAGCAGGGACGCCCAGAGCAGCATGTGCACGATCTCGGAGATGAGCGGGGAGATCAGCCAGATGGCCACGGCGATCATCAGCACGCCGAAGAACTTCTTCACTGCGTCCATCCAGCCGCCGGCGCGCGGCAGCAGGGCGCCGGCGGACACGCCCACCAGCAGCAGCGGCACGCCCATGCCCAGGGCGAGGGTGAACAGGGACACCGCGCCCAGCACCACGTCGCCGCTCTGGCCGATGTACAGCAGGGCGCCCGCCAGGGGCGCGGCCACGCAGGGCCCGACGATCAGGGCGGACAGGATGCCCATGACGAACACGCCGGTCAGCCTGCCGCCCTTGACCTTGTTGCTCGCCTCGGTGAAGCGGCTTTGCAGGAAGCTGGGCAGCTGCAGCTCGTAGAAGCCGAACATGGACAGGGCCAGGGCGACGAAGATGCCGGCGCCGATGCCCAGCGACCAGGGGTTCTGCAGGGCGTTGGAGATCAGGGTCCCGGACAGGCCGGCGAACACGCCGGCGATGGCGTAGGTGAGGGCCATGCCCAGGACGTAGGCCAGGGACAGGACGAAGCCGCGGGTCTTGGTGATGCCCTTGCCTTGGCCGACGATGATGCCCGACAGGATGGGGATCATGGGGAACACGCAGGGCGTCAGGGACAGCAGCAGGCCGAAGCCGAAGAAGCTGACCACCACCAGCCAGAAGTTGCCGCCCTGCAGCAGGGCGGTGATGCGGCCGGTCTCGGAGGTGTCCTGGGCGGTCGGCGACGCGGGCGGGGTCGTGGCGGACTGCTCCGCCGGCGCTGCCGCCGTCTCGACGCCCACCACGTTGACGGCGTAGACCTTGTCAATGGGCGGATAGCAGATGCCCTTCTCGCTGCAGCCCATGTAGGTGGCGTCCACCGTGAGGCGGGCGGGACCCGGCTGCAGGCCGAGGATGCGCGCGGTGACCTCGAACGGCGCGTGGTAGACGTAGGTCAGGCCGAAGTTGGGGTCCTGCTTCTCGTCCGCCTTAGGCAGGGGGAGGAGGTCCAGGGCCACGCCGGCCGGTTCCCTGATGGTCAGGCGCAGCTTGTCCCGGTACAGGTAGTGGTTCGGCGCGATCTGGAAGCGCGCCACCAGGGTGTTGTCGGGACCGGCCTCCACACTGAGCTTGAAGGCCTCGTCGGGGGGCAGGAACTCGGGCTCCTGCACACTGCCGGTGAGGTCCCCCGCCAACTGTCGCAGGCGAGCGATCAGGTTGGGGTCCTGCACCGGCGCCCCGGTCACTGCCTTGCCGGCCTCGCCGGCGGCGGGGGCCGCCAGGGCCGCCGGCTGGATCTGGAGGGTGGTCTCCTGGGGCGGGTAGCAGACCCCCAGGTCGGCGCAGCCCTGGAAGTAGGCGGTCAGGGCGAACGGCTTCTGGGCGTTGCCGACCGGAATGCGCACGCGCAGGTCGCCTCGGTAGGTCTCGACCCGGCCGAAGGTCTCGTCATCCTTCATCTTGCCGGCGGGCAAGGCTGCCTGGCCCAGCTGCACATCGCCGCCGGCCGAGAAGCGGATCTTGTCCTTGTACAGGTAGTAGCCCTCGGCAATCTGGAAGCGCGCCTCCACGTTGGCCGGATCCACCAGGCGGGCGGAAACGCGGAAGGCCTTCTCCGGCTCCAGCAGGTCATCCTGGGAGAGCGCCCCGAAGGGAGTGAGCGACACCAGCAGGGCAAGCAGGAAGAGGCGCATGTAACGGACTCCAGGTTTCAGGGGCGGGTTTCCGAGGCAACCCAGTCAAGATAGCCGGCCAGGCCCCGCGCCAGCGGCAGGGCGATGATCTCCGGCAAGTCATAAGGATGGTGCTGGCGCAGATAAGTTTCCAGGGCGTCGTAGCGATCCGCCGTGGTCTTGATCAGCAGGGGGACCTCGCCGTCCTCGCGGATCTCGCCTTCCCAGCGATACAGCGACCTGCAGTCCGCCAGCACGTTGACGCAGGCCGCCAGCCGGCCCTCCACCAGCGCGCGGGCAAGTTGCCGAGCGGCCGCCTGGTCAGGCAAAGTGGTAAGGACGAGCAAGGATTGCATGGATGGTGGCGATGCGCGCGTGGTTTCTGGTGATTATAGCTTTGGGCGTTCCGGCCCTGGAACTCGTAGGGATCTACCTGATCTGGCGCGAGATCGGCGCGTGGACCCTGATCTGGCTGGCGGGCGCGGCGCTGCTGGGCATCTGGCTGCTGCGCCAGGAGCATGTCGCCTTCGTGCCCCGGATCGCGCAAGCCGTGCTGGACGGCCACACCCCCTTCGCCGTGCTGTTCGCCAGCCTGCGCCGCGTCATGGCTGGCCTGCTGCTGATCTTTCCCGGCGCCGGCAGCGACCTGCTGGCCGTCCTGCTGCTCCTCTGGCCAGGCCGGCGGCCGCCCGAGTCGCCGCCACCCCCCCGGGCGCGTCCACCCCAGGGCGAGGTGATCGACGGGGAATTCCGTCGCATGGATTGAACCGTTCCGGCCGGTTCAGCCGCAGGGCGTGGCGCCTGGTGTATCGCCGCCCGCCTGTCCCGCCAGCCAGCCCTCGAACTCCGCGATCGGCATGGGCTTGCCGAAATGATAGCCCTGCAGGCAGTCGACCCCCATCGCCCGCAGCCGCTCGGCGGTCGCCTCGTCCTCCACCCCCTCCGCCACGGTCTTCAGACCGAAGCTGCGCGCCAGGCTGATGATGGCCTGCACCAGGCTCTGGCCGCCGGGGCGATGGATGCGGCGCACGAAGGAAATGTCGATCTTCAGCTCGTCGGCGCGGATCTCGTGCAACTGGGACAGGGAGGAATAGCCGGTGCCAAAGTCGTCGAT
This sequence comes from Thiobacillaceae bacterium, assembly GCA_025458005.1. Lineage (GTDB taxonomy): Bacteria > Pseudomonadota > Gammaproteobacteria > Burkholderiales > Thiobacillaceae > JALOTG01. The sequence continues at coordinate 6,157 of JALOTG010000073.1, read as the reverse complement.
GGCGATGGCGAAGCCGGCCTGCTTGAGCTCCTGGACGCGTTCGGGGCCGTGTTCCACGTCGGCCAGGGCGACGCTCTCGGTCACCTCCAGCACCACCGAGGCGGGCGACAGGCCCCGCTCGCGCACCTCGCGCAGCAGTTGCTCGGCGAACGAGCGCGTGAACAGCTGGCGCTTGGAGACATTGACCGCCAGGTAGACCGAGCGCCCCTGTTCGCGCCAGCGGCGCGCCGCGTCCAGGCTGGCCACCAGGATCTGCTGGCCCAGTTCCCGAATCAGGCCCAGGTTTTCCGCCATGGGGATGAAGGTGGCGGGGCTGATCCAGCCATGTTCCTTGTCGTGCCAGCGGGCCAGCACCTCCACCGCCGTGCAGCGTCCGCTCTTCGCGTCGACGATGGGTTGGCACCAGGCCTGGATCTGGCCGGCGTCGATGGCGCCGGCCAGGCGGTTCTGGATGTACAGCTCCTTCCTGCCCAAGCCCTTGCTGGACATGTCGCGGAAGAAGACCGACTGGTTGCGGCCCTGGGCCTTGGCATAGAACATGGCCCGATCGGCGTTGGAAAACAGGGTCTCCATGTCCTCCTGGTCATGGGGGTAGAGGGCGACCCCCATGCTGAAGGTGGCGCGCACCTCGGTGCCGTCCAGGTCCAGGGGTTGCTGCATGGCCCGGCCGATCTTCTCGGCCACGTCCCGCGCGCTCGCCTCGTCGGGCAGGTCCGGCAGCAGCAGGACGAATTCGTCGCCGCCCCAGCGGGCCAGGGTATCGCCCTGGCGCAGGTGCTCCTGCAGGCGCCGCGCGAACAGGGTGAGCAGGCGGTCGCCCGCCTTGTGGCCAAGGGAATCGTTGATCAGCTTGAAGTTGTCCAGGTCGATGAAGCAGATGCCCACCGTGTGCTGGGTGCGCGCCGCCAGGCGCAGGGCGACCTTCACCCGGTCCTCCAGCAGCACCCGGTTGGGCAGCCCGGTCAGGGCGTCGTGCAGGGCCATGTGGGTGATCTGCTTCTCGTGCAGGTAGGTCTGGGTGATGTCGCGCAGGACGCCGCGGATGCCGGTGACCCGCGCCTCGCCATCCAGCGCCGGCAGCAGCCGGCACTCGATCCAGGACTCGACCTCGCCCCCATCCCGCCCGCGCAGCCTGAGGCGCAGGGTGACATTGCCCTTCTCCCCCGCCAGCAGGGCCCGACTCTGGGCCTCCAGCAGGGCGACGTCCTCCGCGTGGATGAACTCGTCCAGCCGCGCCCCGAGGCTGTCCTCCGCGTGGCTGAGCCGCTGCCAGCCGGGGCTGGCCCGGACGATATGGCGCTGCTCGTCCAGTTCGATGACCGCCTCCTCGAGCAGGGCCAGGGTCTCCAGATAGCCGCGCTGCTCGCGATCGCGCGACTCGATCGCCTCGATCATCTGCCGGAAGGCCCGGGCGGTCTGGCCGATCTCGTCATCCAGCGCCACGGCCGGGGCGATGTCCGCCAGCAGCGCTTCCCTGGGCGCCCCCGCCGTGTAGCGGCTGGCGCCCTTGCCGAGGGTCTCGATGCGCCGCGTGACGCGGTTCATCCAGCGCCCCAGGCCCAGCCAGAGCAGGATGGCCAGCACCAGGGCAGTGGCCAGGGGGCGCAGGATGTACTCGGAGTAAGGATGGATGTCCACCTCCTGGCGGTAGGCATTCAGCACGGGCGCCGGTCCGGCGGTGGAGAGGGGCTTCCAGTCCATGTCGGCGTGGATGTGCTCGGCGCTGCCGGCCAGGTCCTTGCCCGACCCCTCCCGCGATTCCGCCACCGTCTGGCCCTGGTAGTCCAGGACGAGCTCGGTGCGAGGCATGGTCATTTCGCGCAGCAGGGCATTGGAGAGTGGCTTGAACAACACCAGCTGCCCCTCTCCCTGCATGCCCAGCCACAGTGGCACGCGGTAGACGCGATAGAGCTGGCCATACTGGCGCAGGTACAGCCAGCCCGCCTCCTGTCCGCCGCCCTCCTCCTGCAAGGCGGCGGCCTCGGAGCCATATCTGAACAGCACCCGCCCGTGCCCGTCCAGCACCAGCAGATTGCTGAATTCGTTGGACGCCCACTGGGTATTGAGGTAGGCGGTCAGCTTGGGCCAGCGCACCGGGTCGGCCTCTTCCGGGATGCGCGAGAACTCGAGCCGCGAGCGCATCCCCACGGCGGCGGTATGCCAGCCCTTCTCCAGCCTCTGGATGAGGGCGTGGTAGTGCTCGCGCAGCTGTTCCTGCCGCTGCGCCAGTTCACGCTCCTGGAACAGATGGATGGAGGCCATGCCGGCGGCCAGGATCACCAGCATCGCCACCACGATCGCGGTGGCCAGCTGCCATACCGCCTGCGCGTGAAGGCTCTTGCGACGCGCGCGGACTTCCCGGCCAGGCATGCCCGCTGCCGTCATGAGCGCCGGCTGGCGCGCGGTGAGACGATCAGGCTGCGCAGGTCCATGCCGGTGGGCACGGGGTTGCCGGACGCCTGCAGGAACTGGCGGGTCGACTCGATCTCGCTGGCCAGGAACAGGCCGTCGGCACTGTACATGTCAGGCAGGCGCGTCATGGCGTCGATGATGTCCTCGGCCACCTGGGCATCCGAGATGCCCAGCCGGCTCACCACCTCCCCGGGGGGCGTCGAGCGCACCCAGCGCAGGGCGCGGCGCACCATGTCCACCATCACCTCGGCGCGGCGCGGACTGGCGTCCAGCACCTCCGCCGTGCTGGCGATCACCGCCCGCAGATGCTGCCGCCCGACGATGCGGGCCGGGTTCTTCGGATCGGCCAGACTGGCCAGCTGGGTGCCTAAGCGCTTGCGGGCCAGGGAGCCGGACAGCGGCTCCTCGCAGAACACCGCGTCCACCGCGCCGCCGGCCAATGCGCCGAACATGCCGTCGTAGTTCATGTTGGTGGGGACCCAGCGCACCTCCCTGGCCTTCACCCCGTAGGATTCCAGCCACAGCTCCATGAGCGTCTGGAGATAGGTCCGGGTGGTGGCGCTACCCATCGGGATGCCGATGCTGCGTCCGCGCAGGTCGCGCAGGTCGCGAATCCGGCCGGCCAGGTCGTTGCGCACCAGGACGGCATAGGGCGGGGTGCCGCTGCTCAGCTTGGCCACCGCGCGCACGCGCTTGCCCTGGGCCGCGAAGGTGGGCAGCACCGGAAAGGCGACACCGGCGAAATGGGCATTGCCGGCCAGCACGTCCTCCAGGGACTGCACGCCGCTGGGCAGGTAGCGGATCGCCAGCTGGGCGCCCAGGGCGCGGTCGATCCCCAGTACCGGGATGATCTCGATGGGCAGGAAGCTCAGGATGTGGGGGCCGGCGATGTTGACGCGGATGGTCAGCGGGACCGTGGCCTCGGTCACCCTGGCCGGCGCGGCCAAGGGCAGGCCGGCCAGGGCGGCCAAAGCCTTCAATGCGAGCCTTCTGTCCATCGCGCCTGTCTCCTTTTTTACCCACACCGAGTCAGTTGTCGCCTTCGCGACCAATAGCCCGGACCGCGTCCATCATGCCTTTAACGGCGGGCGGGGCCGCGATCTTGAATATATGCGCGTGGCCCGTGGCCGCGCAGGCGGATGCCCCGGGCAGATACGCTAGAATGACGCCTTCCCCAGTCCGCCATGAGCACCACCGTGAGCCCATCCCTCTCCTATCGCGACGCCGGCGTCGACATCGATGCCGGCGACAGCCTGGTCGAGCGCATCAAGCCCCATGCCCGCCGCACCTTGCGCCCGGAGGTGCTGGGCGGCATCGGCGGATTCGGCGCGCTGATGGAACTGCCGAAGAAGTACCGGGAGCCGGTGCTGATCTCCGGCACCGACGGGGTGGGGACCAAGCTGAAACTCGCCTTCCAGCTGAACCGGCACGGCAGCATCGGCATCGACCTGGTGGCCATGAGCGTCAACGACATCCTGGTGCAGGGCGCCGAGCCGCTGTTCTTCCTCGACTATTTCGCCTGCGGCAGGCTGGACGTGGAGGTGGCCGAGCAGGTGGTGGCGGGCATCGCCCGCGGCTGCGAACTGGCCGGCTGCGCCCTGATCGGCGGCGAGACCGCGGAGATGCCGGGCATGTATCCGCCCGGCGAATACGACCTGGCCGGCTTCGCCGTCGGCGTGGCGGAGAAGTCGCGCCTGATCAGCGGCGCCGACATCCGCGCCGGCGACGCCGTGCTGGGGCTGGCCTCCAGCGGCCCCCACTCGAACGGCTATTCCCTGATCCGCAAGATCGTCGAGGTGACCGGCGCCGACCTGGCCACCCCCTTCCAGGGCCGCAGCCTGGGGGAGACCCTGCTCGAACCCACCCGCATCTACGTCAAGCCGCTGCTCGGGCTGATGGGCCAGTTGCCGGTCAAGGGCCTGGCCCACATCACCGGCGGCGGCCTGACCGGCAACGTGCCGCGCATCCTGCCCGAGGGGCTTACCGCCCTGATCGACAAGCAGGCCTGGACCCTGCCGCCGGTGTTCCAGTGGCTGCGACAGGCCGGCGGCGTGGCCGAGGCGGAGATGCACCGCACCTTCAACTGCGGCATCGGCATGGTGGTGGTGGTGGACGCGAACGACGCCCAGGCAGCGATGCGCTACCTCGCCGAGCAGGGCGAGACCGTATACGTCCTGGGGCGGATCGCCGAGCGCCAACCCGACCAGCCCCAGACCGTCATCCGCTGATGGCCGACGGCCAGTCCTTCCCGCGCGCGGTCGTCCTCATCTCCGGCCGCGGCAGCAACATGGAGGCACTGCTGCGTGCCGACCTGCCGGTGACCTTCGCGGCGGTCATCAGCAACCGCCTCGACGCCCGGGGCCTGGCCATTGCCCGGAACCTGGGGGTGGAGACGGCGGTGGTGGACCACCGGGAGCACCCCAGCCGGGAGGACTTCGACCAGGCCCTGGCCGCGGAGATCGACCTGCGCGCCGCCGACCTGGTCATCCTGGCCGGCTTCATGCGCGTCCTGACGGACGGCTTCGTGGCCCGCTACCAGGGCCGCATGATCAACATCCATCCCGCCCTGCTGCCCGCCTTCCCCGGTCTGGACACCCACGCCCGGGCCCTCGCCGCGGGGGTCAAGCTGCACGGCTGCACGGTGCACTTCGTCACCCCCGAGGTGGACGCCGGACCGATCATCGCCCAAGCCGCAGTGCCGGTGCGCGACGACGACAGCGTCGAGTCGCTGGCCGCCCGCGTCCTCGCCCAGGAACATCGCCTCTATCCCATGGCCGTGCGCTGGCTCGCCGAGGGGCGCCTGCGCCTGACCCCGGAAGGCCGCGTCGCACTGGCGGGGGCGGCCCCGAACGACGCGACCCTGATCGCGCCCAGCGACTGAAGGCGGGGATGGCCGATGACCCCGCCATCCCCACCAGGAGCACGCCGAGCCGTCTCGCCGCATCCGAGCTGGCCGCGGGGGCGTTGACCGCATGTCCACAGGCCGTGAATCGCGCCGCAGGCTGCTCGCCGCGCTGCTGATCTCGGCCCTGGTCCATCTGCTCGGCGCAGGTGGCCTGACCTGGCCAAGGGCCGGGCCGACCGCCCCCCTGTCGCCGCCCATCGAGGCCCGCCTCGCAGCGCCGCCTCCGCCGCCCATCGCCGTCCCCGCCGAGCCGGCGCGACCCCGAGCGCCCCCCCCGCGGGTCAGGCCGCCCTCCCCGCCGCCGTTGCCCACGGAGGCCGCCCCCCTGCCCGCGGAACCGGTCCGGCAGGCCGCCGCCGAGGCGTTACCCGAGCCCCTGGCGGCAGGGATCGCGGCGCCGCCGCCCGCGCCGGAGGCGAGCGAAGCCCCGGCGCCGCAGGCCCAGCCTGCCGTGGAGATGTCTGCGGAGCCCGCGCCACTTACCCTCCCCCAGCTGCCGGTGTCCTTCGACATCCGTTTCGTGGTGCAGGGCAACGAGGGCGGGCTCGTGCTGGGCAGGCTGGATCACCTCTGGCGCCGCACCGGGGCGGCGTATTCCATCGTCGGGGTGGCCCAGGCCAGCGGCCTGTTCGGCCTGTTCTACCCGGGCCTGCTCAGCCAGACCAGCGACGGTCGCGTCACGGCCGCGGGCCTGCGGCCGGAGAACTACTGGATGCAGCGCGGCCGCCGGCAGTTCGTGGCCCGCTTCGACTGGGCCGGCGGCCAGGCCACGCTGGGCGGTCGCCACGCCTCCCTGGCCATCCCGGACGGCACGCAGGACTACCTCAGCGTGGTCTATCA
>JALOTG010000233.1 GCA_025458005.1 Thiobacillaceae bacterium | reverse complement strand
GGTGACCGTCTGGCCGGGCACGAAGCTGCCGGAGACATAGGGCCGCCGCACCTCCTCGATCTTGCGTGCGATGCGCCGGTCCTCGCGGATGTCCTCGGTGACGACGTGCTGATTGAACTGCCAGTCGGCGACCTTGCCGTCCTGCACTTCCAGTTTCATCTCGCCGACCACGGTGCCGTCCTGGCCCTGCTCGACGATCAGGGTCTGGCCGCCGTCGGCGCGGGTGATGACGATGGGCGCCGTGGTGCGCTCGTGCATGTCGGAGTTGAGGATCACGTCCGGGGCGGGCGACAGGGTCTCGGCGATCTGGATGTCGCGCGCCATCTCCAGCTCGGAGATCATCACTACCACGTCCACCTTCTCCTGGTTGCGCAGCACGTCCACGAAGCAGGGCACCTCGGTCTTGGCGTCGGTGAACTGGTAGTTCTGGGTCACGCTGGTGCCCACGGCGGCGATGGCGCGGGCGGTGGTCATGCCCATGATGCCGACCTTCACGTCCCCCACCTGCTTGATGCTGTAGGCGGGCAGCACGCGCTTGTACTTGTTGCCGCTGGCGTCGGCGCGGCCGCAGACCGCGTTGGGGTCGAACTGGTTGCTGTAGTAGAGGTTGCCGGCCAGGGCGCCCCAGTTGGCGAGCGGCGGCGCGCCGTTGCCGCCCTTGAAGGTCTCTTCGAAGCGGGCCGTGCCGTAGAGGAAGTCCCAATTGCCGGGCACGTGGGCGGCGTAGCCGAACAGGTTGAGCACGTCGATCATCGCCTGGCCGCGGCTGAACAGCGCCTCGCCGGAGCCCTGCAGGGTATCGCCGGTGTTGATGAGCAGCGCGGCGTTGTACTTGTTGCCCGCGCTGTCGCGGCAGGCACCGCCGTCCTTGCCCTGGCTGGCCTCGCGCCGGGCGTCGGCGTGCGGCCCGGATTTGCCCTTGTTGCCCTCGCAGTGCGCCGCGTCCTTCTGCAGGTCGCGGATCAGCGTGTACATGCGCGCCACGCCGCCCTCCATGCTGCTCTTCACGTTGTCGCTGCGCAGGTTCGCGCGCGGCAACAGGTGACCGTGGATGTCCCCGGTCTGGATCAGCACCAGCTTGCCGTCGCCGGCCAGGGCCGCGCCCGGCTGGATGGCTGCGGCCGCCAGGGCCAGCGCCAAGCCGAGCCCGGTCAGGGCCGGCCGCCTCTTCACCTCGATTGCGTTCATCTCGTCTCTCCTCCGTCTCTGCGAACCCCACGTCGGGGTCAGGGATAGGACGCGGCATGGCGCGCGTTATTCCATGTTCTTTCATCCATGGAATACGAATCAGCTGGCCATCCACTGGATCGCCACGGCCCTGCGGGCGTTGCGATGACGTCATCGCGAGGCGGCGCAGCCGACGCGGCGATCCGATCCGAGGACAAGCACAGCCACATTCCGGATCAATTCGCGCAGCTCGACGCGGTCAGAACACGGCTCGTGCGCGCAACGCAGGCACAGGTGGCGAGGACGAGGAAGGAGCAGGAGGTCGATAGCCTTGTCCCTGCGGGCCGCATGGTCTGGCGCAGGCTTTACATCACCGGCGCGGGTCACTAACCTGCCGTTTTCCGTCCCGCCCAAGAACAATGTCCATCGTCATCAAGTCCCCGCCGGATATCGAAAAGATGCGGGTCGCCGGCCGCCTGGCCTCCGAGGTGCTGGACTACATCACCCCCTTCGTGCAGCCCGGCGTGACCACCGGCGAACTGGACAAGCTCTGCCACGACTACATGGTGGAGGTGCAGGGCACCGTCCCGGCGCCGCTGAACTACGCGCCGCCGGGCCACAAGCCCTATCCGAAGTCGATCTGTTCCTCGGTCAACCACCAGGTGTGCCACGGCGTGCCCGGCGACAAGAAACTCAAGGCCGGCGACGTGGTCAACCTGGACATCACCGTCATCAAGGATGGCTGGCACGGCGACACCTCGCGCATGTTCGCGGTGGGCGCGCCGTCCATCATGGCCGGCCGCCTGATGAGCGTGACCTATGACTGCATGTGGAAGGGCATCCTGGCGGTGCGGCCGGGCGCCCGACTGGGCGACATCGGCCACGCCATCCAGCGCCACGCCGAGGGACAGGGCTTCAGCGTGGTGCGCGAGTTCTGCGGCCACGGCATCGGCCAAAAATTCCACGAGGAGCCGCAGGTGCTGCACTACGGCAAGGCGGGCACCGGCGTGGAGTTGCAGCCGGGCATGATCTTCACCATCGAGCCGATGATCAACGCCGGCCGGCGCGACATCCGCGTGCTGGGCGACGGCTGGACGGTGGTGACCAAGGACCACTCCCTGTCCGCCCAGTGGGAGCACACCGTGCTGGTCACCGACACCGGCTTCGAGGTGCTGACCCTGTCCGCCGGCAGCCCGGCCCCGCCCGAGTTTGCCAGAGCCGCCCTGACCCAGGCGGCATGATCCCGGTCATGCAGGCCGTCGCCGGCTGGCGCGCGGAATACGCCGCCGCTCGGGAGAACCTCATCCGGGGCTACCTGGCCAGCCGGCGGCCGGCCCGCCTGCTGACCGGCCTGACCCGGGCCGCCGACCGCCTGTTCGGGCGCATCTGGACTTGGCACGACCTGCCCCCCCATGCCGCCCTGGTGGCGGTGGGCGGCTACGGCCGCGGGGAGATGTACCCCCACTCCGACGTCGACGTGCTGATCCTGCTCGACGACGACCTGCCCGACGCCGAGCGGGCCCGCTTCGAGCCCCTCATCGGCCTGTTCTGGGACGTCGGCCTGCCGGTGGGGCACAGCGTGCGCACCCTGGGCGAATGCCTGCGGGAGTCGTCCGCCGACATCACCATCCAGACCAACCTGCTGGAAGCCCGCCTGGTGACGGGCGACACGGAGTTGTTCCGGCGCTTCCGCGCGGGCTTCCTGGCGGCCCTCGATCCGGTGGCCTTCTACGAGGCCAAGGTGCTGGAGCAGGAACACCGCCACGGCCGCTCCTCGGACCGGGCCTTGCGCCTGGAGCCGGACATCAAGGAACACCCCGGCGGCCTGCGCGACCTGCAGACCATCGGCTGGGTCTGCCAGGCGGCGGGCCTGCCGCCCAGCATGAGCGGCCTGGCCCGCGAGGGCTTGCTGCGGCCGGAGGAGGCGCGCCGCATCGAGGCGCTGGCCCGCTTCCTCGCCCACCTGCGCATCCGCCTGCACCTGGCCGTGAACCGGCGCGAGGACCGGCTCGTCTTCGAGCTGCAGGAACGCCTGGCGGCCGAATTGGGATTCCAGGCCCGTCCACCCAAGCGCGCCTCCGAGCGGCTCATGCAGCGCTACTTCCAGACCGCGCGGGAAATATCCCTGGCCAACGAGTTCCTGTTGAGCGCCCTGCGCTGCCGCCTGAAACCCGTGTCTCAGGTCGAGACCCTGGACGACCATCCCGGCTTCCTGCGCCGCGGCAACATGCTGGACCTGGTCGACGAGGGGCTCCTGGAGCGCGAGCCGGAAGCCCTGTTCAAGGCCTTCCAGGCCCTGCAGCGCCATGCCGGCCTGCAAGCCCTGTCGCCGCGCGCCATGCGCGCCCTGTGGCGGGCCGGCAAGCGCATCGACGCCGCGTTCCGCCGCGACCCGAGCCACCACGCCCGGTTCCTGGGCCTGCTCGCCGAGCCCAGCGGGGTCACGCAGGTCATGCGCCTGATGCACCGTCTGGGCATCCTGGGCCGCTACCTGCCGGCCTTCGGCCGGGTGACCGGGCAGATGCAGCACGACCTCTACCACGTCTATCCGGTGGACGAGCACATCCTGATGGTGCTGCGCAACCTGCGCCGCCTGTCCCTGCCGGAGTTCGCCCACGAGTTCCCCCTCGCCCACCGGCTGATGGCGGAATACCCGCGCCCGGACTTGCTCTACCTCGCCGCGCTGTTCCACGACATCGCCAAGGGGCGCGGCGGCGACCACTCCACCCTGGGCGAGGCGGACGCCCGCCGCTTCTGCCGCCAGCACGGCCTGGCGCGGGAAGACGGCGAACTGGTGGCCTGGCTGGTGCGCGCCCACCTCTCCCTGTCCGCCACCGCGCAGAAGCAGGACCTGTCCGATCCCGAGGTGATCTGCCGGTTCGCCGAGGGCTGCGGCGACGTGACGCGCCTGACCGCCCTGTACCTGCTCACCGTGGCCGACATCCGCGGCACCAACCCGACCATCTGGAACGCCTGGAAGGA
>JALOTG010000003.1 GCA_025458005.1 Thiobacillaceae bacterium | reverse complement strand
CCCGCGCCACCCGGTGCGGCAGGCCGCGGAAGGTGGCCAGGCCCTCCAGCAGGAGGGGATAGGGCAGGTCCAGGGCCCGGCACAGGGCCAGGCTGGCCAGGGCGTTGGCCGCGTTGTGCAGGCCGGCGATGGGCAGGTGGTCCACCGGCAGCAGGGGCTCCAGGCCCTCCGCCAGCCACTTCTCGTGGCCGCGGTCGGTCAGCCCCCACTCCCCCGGATGCAGGCCCGTGTTCAGGCCAAAGGTCCACAGGGCGCGGCCGGGCTGGGTCATCTTCATCACCAGCGGGTCGTCCCGGTTCAGCACCTGAATCCCGTCGCCGGCGAAGATGCGCGCCTTGGCGGCGGCGTAGTCCTCCATGCCGGCGTAGCGGTCCAGATGGTCCTGGGAGAGGTTCAACACCGTGGCGGCCCTGGGATTCAGGCCGACGGTGGTCTCCAGCTGGAAGCTGGACAGCTCCAGGACCCAGATCGCCGGCATCTGCCCCCGCTCCATGCGCTCCGACAGGGCGTCCAGGACGGGCAGGCCGATGTTGCCGGCGGTGACGGTGGACTGGCCGGCGCTGGCGCACAGGTGACCGGTGAGGGCGGTGACGGTGCTCTTGCCGTTGGAGCCGGTGATGGCCAGCACCGCGGCATCCGTATTGATGCGCGGCAGCGCGCGGGCGAACAGTTCGACGTCGCCCACCACATCCTTGCCGGCGCGGGCGGCGGCGGCGATCTGCGGCGTGGCGATCGGCACGCCGGGGCTGGCCACGATCAGGTCGGCCCAGCGGAAATCGGCCTCGTCCAGGCTGCCCAGGCTCATGGCCAGCTCGGGATGCTCGGCGCGCAGCCGGTCGCTGTGGGGCGTGGTGGCGCGGGTGTCGGCGGCGCGCACCTGGGCGCCGTGCCGCAACAGCCAGCGCACGCAGGACAGGCCGGTGTCGCCCAGCCCCACCACCAGGGCCCGGATGCCGGAATAGTCCAGTGCGCCGTCGATCATCATCACCTCAGCTTCAGGGACGCCAGGCCGATGAGCACCAGCATCATGCTGATGATCCAGAAGCGGACCACCACCTGGGTTTCCTTCCAGCCCTTCTTCTCGAAGTGGTGATGGATGGGCGCCATGAGGAAGACCCGCTTGCCGCGCAGCTTGTAGGAGCCGACCTGGACCATCACCGAGATGGCCTCGGCGACGAACACGCCGCCCATGATGAACAGCACGATCTCCTGCCGCGTGATCACCGCCACCACGCCCAGGGCGGCGCCCAGGGCCAGGGCGCCGACGTCGCCCATGAACACCTCGGCCGGGTAGGCGTTGAACCAGAGAAAGGCGAGTCCCGCCCCCACCATGGCGGCGCAGAACACCACCAGCTCGCCGGCGCCGGGGATGTGCGGCAGGCCCAGGTACTTGGAAAAGACCGCGTGGCCGGCCACGTAGGCGAAGATGGCCAGCGCCCCCGCCACCATGACGGTGGGCAGGATGGCCAGGCCGTCCGCGCCGTCGGTGAGGTTCACGGCGTTGCTGCTGCCGACGATGACGAAATAGGCCAGCACCACGAAGCCCAGCGCCCCCAGGGGCATGACGATCTGCTTGAAGAAGGGCACGATCAGCTCGGTCTGGGCCGGCAGGTGGGCCGACCAGGCCAGCCAGGCGGCGATGAGGATGGCGATGACCGACTGCCAGAAGTACTTCCAGCGCGAGGCCAGGCCCTTGGGGTTCTTCTCCACCACCTTGCGCCAGTCGTCCACCCAGCCGATGGCGCCGAAACCCACCAGGGTGAGCAGCGAGATCCACACGTAGCGGTTGGTCAGGTCCGCCCACAGCAGGGTGGTGGCGATGATGGCGGCGAGGATCAGGGCGCCGCCCATGGTCGGCGTGCCGGCCTTCACCAGGTGGGTCTGCGGGCCGTCGTCGCGCACCGGCTGGCCGACCTTGAGGGCGGTGAGCTTGCGGATCATCCAGGGGCCGACGACGAAGGAGATCACCAGCGCGGTGAGGGCCGCCAGCACCGCGCGCAGGGTGATGTACTGGAAGACGTTGAAGGCGCGGATGTCGTGGCCCAGCCACTGGGCGAGCATCAGGAGCATACCTGGGCCTCCTTGAAGCTTTCGACGATGCGTTCCATGCGCATGAAGCGGGAGCCCTTCACCAGCACCGTCACCTCCGCTCCCAGGGCGACCTCGATCTCCGCCAGCAGCTCCTCGATGCGCTCGAAGTGCATGCCGCCCGGTCCGAAGCCCTCGACCGCGTGGGCGGACAGTTCGCCCAGGGCGAGCAGGCGGTGGATACCGGCCGAGCGCGCGCGCGCGCCGATCTCCCGGTGCAGGTCCGCCGCGCCGGGACCCAGTTCGCCCATGTCGCCGAGCACCAGGATGCGGGTGCCGGGCTGGCTGCCGAGGACCTGGATGGCGGCGCTCACCGAGTCCGGGTTGGCGTTGTAGGTGTCGTCGATCAGGCGGGCGCCCAGGATGCAGGGGTGGCTCTGCAGGCGCCCCTTCACCCCGGCGTAGGTCGCCAGGCCGCGCGCCACCGCCTCCAGCGGGAGGCCCAGGGCATGGGCGACGGCCGCGGCGGCGACCGCGTTGCGCACGTTGTGCAGGCCGGGGACCCGCAGCTGGATGGCGGTCTCCCCGGCGGGAGTCTGCAGGGCCAGTTCGGCGCCCAGTTCCGACAGGCGATGCTCGGCGCGGATGTCCGCCGCGTCCAGGCCGAAGGTCAGCACCCGGTGCCGCGCGTTGAGTCCCCGCCACAGGTCGGCGTGGGGATCGTCGGCGTTGATCAGGGCGATGCCGTCGGGCTTGAGCCCGGCGTAGATCTCCCCCTTGGCGCGGGCGATCGCCTCCACCGTGGCGAGGCCTTCCAGGTGGGCGCGCTGGGCGTTGTTCACCAGGGCCACGTCGGGCTGGGCCAGGCGGGTCATGTAGTCGATCTCGCCGGCGTGGTTCATGCCCATCTCGATCACCGCGTAACGGTGCTGGGGAGCGAGGCGCAGCAGGGTCAGCGGCATGCCGATGTCGTTGTTCAGGTTGCCCTCGGTGGCCAGCACGACATCCTCCCCGGCGTGGGCGCGCAGGATGGCGGCGGTCATCTCCTTGACCGTGGTCTTGCCGTTGCTGCCGGTGATGGCGATCAGCCGGGCGGGCATCCGCTGGCGGTGCCAGGCGGCGAGCCGGCCGAGCGCGAGTCGCGTGTCCGCGACTCGCAGTGAGGGGTGAGGGGCGAGGGGTGAGGTGGAGGACGCCTCCACCATCACCGCCGCCGCGCCCTGGTCCAGGGCGGCGGCGGCGTAGGCGTGGCCGTCGAAGCGCGGGCCGCGCAGGGCGATGAACAGGCAGCCCGGCGGCAGGCGGCGGCTGTCGGTGGAAACGGCGGTGAAGTCCACGTCCGCGCCGACCATGACGGCATTCAGGGCCTGGGCGGCGTCACTCAGGCGCATGGCCGCTCCTTTCCAGCAGGGCCGCCTCGGCCACGGCGCTGTCCGAGAAATACTGGCGCACGCCGTGCGCCTCCTGGTAGTCCTCGTGCCCCTTGCCGGCGACCAACACCACGTCCTCCGCGCGGGCCTCGCGGATGGCGGCGCGGATGGCCTCGGCGCGGTCGGCGATGGCGTTCTGGCCGGGCGGCATGCCGGCCAGGATCTCGGCGATGATCTGGGCGGGGTCCTCGTTGCGCGGGTTATCGCTGGTAACGATGACGTGGTCGGCGAGGGCGGCGGCAATGCCGCCCATCAACGGCCGCTTGCCGTGGTCGCGCCCGCCGCCGGCGCCGAACACGCACCAGAGTCGGCCGCGGGTGAGGGTCCTGAGGGCCAGCAGGGTCTTCTCCAGGGCGTCCGGGGTGTGGGCGTAGTCCACCACCACGGTGGGGTCGCGCGGTCCACCGGCGACGGTCTGCATGCGGCCGGCGACGGGCCTGGCCCGGCCGGCCAGGTCGGCCGCCTCCGGCAGAGGCAGGCCGCTGGCCAGCAGGGTGGCCAGGGTCGCCAGGAGGTTGTAGGCATTGAATTCGCCCAGCAAGGGGCTCTCGATCTCGCTCGCCCCCCAGGGCGTGGCCACCGCCATGCGCAGTCCCTGGGCGGACAGCCGGAGGCCGCTGCCGATCACGTCGCCGGCCCCGAAACCGTAGGTCAGGCAGCGCACGTCGCTGCCCCGCAAGCGGGCATGCAGGGACTGGCCGAACTCGTCGTCCACGTTCAGTACCGCCCACTTCAGGCCCGGCCAGCCGAACAGCTTGGCCTTGGCCTGGGCGTAGCAGGCCATGTCGCCGTGATAATCGAGGTGGTCGCGGGACAGGTTGGTGAGCACGGCGACGTCGAAATGGGTACCCGCCACGCGGCCTTGGTCGAGGCCGTGCGAGGACACCTCCATCGCCGCGCCCCAGGCCTGTTCGCGCCGGTAGCGGGCGAGCAGGGACTGCAGGGTGACGCAGTCCGGGGTGGTGTGGCTGGCGGGGTCCAGTGCGCCCGGAAAGCCGTTGCCCAGGGTGCCCAGGATGGCGGTGCGCTGTCCGGCCTCGGTCAGGGCGTGGGCCAACCAGTGGCTGATGGAGGTCTTGCCGTTGGTGCCGGTGACGCCGATCATCCACAGCTGCCGGGACGGCTCGCCATACCAGGCCGCCGCCAGTTGCGGGGCCAGTCCGCGCAGGCCGGGCAAGGGCAGGTTGGCCACTGCCCGGTCCGCCGGCCAGGCGTGGCCTTGCGCCTCCCAGAGCACGATGCTCGCCCCGGCGGCGATGGCCTGGGGGATGTAGTGGCGGCCATCGTGGATATCGCCGGGGAAGGCGAGGAACACGTCGCCGGGAGCGACGCGCCGGCTGTCGGCGGTCATCGCCGCGCCGGCGGGGCTCGCGGCCCGGATCCGGGCGAGCAGGGAGGCGAGGTCCGCGCTCATGCCGCCTCGCCGATCACCGGCGCCGCGCTGTTGGGCGCGGTTTCGGCATCCATGGGGGCATCCGGCGGCAGGGCCATCAGCCGCAGGGCGCCGCCCATCACGCGGGAGAACACCGGTCCGGCCACCAGCCCGCCGTAGTAGCGCTTCTCGGACGGTTCGTCGATCATCACCGCCACCACCAGACGGGGGTTGGAAGCCGGCGCCATGCCGACGAAGGAGGCAATGTACTTGTTCGGCGCGTAGGCGCCGCCCACCAGCTTGTGGGCGGTGCCGGTCTTGCCGGCGACGCGGTAGCCCATGACCCTGGCTTGGGGCGCGGTGCCCTCGTTCTGGGTGACCATCTCCAGCATTTCGCGCACCTGCCGCGCGGCCTTCTCGGACATCACCCGCTGGCCGATGACCGCCTCGCGCCGCTTGAGCACGGTCAGCGGCGGCATCACGCCGTCGTTGGCGAAGGCGGCGTAGGCGCGCGCCAGCTGCAGCAGACTGACCGACAGGCCGTGGCCGAAGGACATGGTGGCCTTCTCGATCGGGCGCCAGGTGTTGTAGGGGCGCAGGCGTCCGCCCGCCTCGCCGGGCAGGCCGGCGCCGGGCGGCTTGCCGAAGCCGGCGTGGGTGAGCAGGCGCCAGTAGTCCTCGGCCTTGAGGTCCATGGCGATGCGGGCGGCGACCACGTTGCTGGACACCTGTATGGACTCGGCCGCCGTCAGCACCCCCTTGGGGTGCACGTCGGTGATGCGCTTGTCGCCGATGTAGTAATAGCCCGGCCCGGTATCGATGCGCGTCTCCGGGGTCACCACGCCGGCGTCCAGGGCGGCGGCCATCAGGAACGGCTTCATGGTCGAACCGGGCTCGAAGGCGTCGGTGGCGGCCCGGTTGCGGGCGCGCTCGGCGGACAGGGTGGCCCGGTTGTTGGGGTTGTAGGAAGGCAGATTGGCCAGCGCCAGGATCTCGCCGGTGCGGGCATCCAGCACCACCACCGAACCGGCCCGCGCGCGATTCTCGCGTACCGCCTCGGACAGCTCCCGGTAGGCCAGATACTGGATCTGCAGGTTGAAGGACAGGTAGAGATCGTTGCCGGGCTTGGGCAGCCGCAGCAGGTCCAGTTCCTCCACCACGTTGCCCTTGCGGTCGCGTATCACGCGCTTCATGCCGGCCTCGCCGGCCAGCCAGGTGTTGTAGGCGAATTCCAGGCCCTCCAGGCCGGCGTCCTCGATGTTGGTGAGCCCCACGACCTGGGCCATCACCTCGCCGGCCGGGTAGTAGCGGCGAAACTCCGGGATGGCGTACAGCCCCTTGATGCCGAGGGCCAGGCAGCTCCGGGCCACGTCGGGCGGCATCTGCCGCTTCAGGTAGACGAAGGTGCGCGCGTCGTCGGCGAACAGCCGGGCCAGCGGGTCCGGATCGGTCTGCAGCAGGCCAGCCAGGGACTGGACCTGGACTGCGTCCGGCCGGGCCTCGCGCGGGTTGACCCAGAGGGACTCCACCGGGGTGCTGATGGCCAGGGGCTCGCCGCGACGATCCAGCACCATGCCGCGATGGGCGGGGATGGGGATGACGCGGTTCATGCGCTTGTCGCCCTGGTCGCTCAGGAAATCGGTCTGCCAGGCCTGCAGGTAGGCCGCGCGCACGGTGAGCGCGGCGAAGCCGCCGAAGATCAGGGTCATCACCAGCCGCATCCGCCAGCGCTGCAGGTCCAGCCGCAGCAGGGGATTGGCATGACGATTGGCATGCCGGCTCGTTTTCGCCGCGCGCGTCATCGCGCTTCCTCCCGCGCCGGCCGGATCAGGTGGATGCGGGCCGGGTCCGGCACCGACATCTGCAGCTGGTGGCGGGCCACCACCTCCACCCGGGTGTGCATGGCCCAGGTGCTCTGTTCCAGGAGCAGGCGCCCCCACTCGATGTCCAGCTCCCGGGCCCGGGACTGTTCCTGCTGCAGGGTCACGAACAGCTGGCGCGCCGTGTGGCGGGCCGACACCACGGACATGGCGCAGGCGAGCAGGACCAGGGCGAGGGCCAGATTGACCTTCAGCATGCCGTACTCCCCGCCGCGCCAGTCCGCTCCGCGACGCGCAGCACGGCGCTGCGGGCGCGCGGGTTGGCGGCCGCCTCCGCGGCGGAGGCGCGCTGTGCCCGGCCGACCACGCGCAGCCGCCCCGGCCGCAACGCCTTGTGGGGCATGGGGATCTCTGCGGGGATGTCGTCGCCCTGTGCCTCGGCGCGCATGAAGCGTTTCACCATGCGGTCTTCCAGGGAGTGGAAGCTGATCACCGCCAGCCTCCCGCCGGGCCTGAGCAGGTCGACCGCCTGGGGCAGCGCCGCAGCCAACTCCTCAAGCTCCCGGTTAATGTAAATCCGGACAGCCTGGAAGGTCCGCGTGGCGGGATCCTGGCCGCGCTCGCGGGTACGCACCGCCTGGGCGGCGAGGCGGGCGAGCTGGCCAGTGGTGGTGATCGGCGCGTCGCGCCTTGCCGCGACAATCGCCCTTGCAACCGACTTAGCAAACCGCTCCTCGCCATAATCCCTGATGACCCTCGCGATCTCGTCTTCATCGGCGCCGTTCAGCCATTCCGCCGCGGTCTGCCCGCGGCTGGTGTCCATGCGCATGTCCAGGGGGGCGTCGTGGCGAAAGCTGAAGCCCCGCGCCGGCGTGTCCAGCTGCGGGCTCGACACGCCCAGGTCGAACAGCACCCCATCCACCGCCTGCACGCCCGCGCCGCGCAGCGCCGCACCGAGTTCGCTGAATGACGCGTGGCGCAGGGAAAAGCGCGGATCGACGAGCGCCCGCCCCGCGTCTACCGCTTCCGGGTCGCGATCCAGCGCCAGCAGCCGTCCCGCCGGACCCAGCCTGGCCAGCAGGGCGCGGCTGTGGCCACCCCGCCCGAAGGTGGCATCCACATAGGCGCCGTCCGGATCGATGTGCAGGGCGGTCATGGTTTCTTCCAGCAGGACAGGCAGATGCCCGTGGTTCACAGCGAGAAGCCCTTGAGCTCATCGGGGACCTCTCCCTTGCGCATGGCCTCCTCCAGCATGCCGGGCAGATCGGCGGCCGCGTCGAACTGGGCCTGCCAGGCCTGGTCGTTCCAGATCTCGAACTTGTTGCCCTGGCCGACCAGGACCACGTCCCTCTCCAGCCGGGCCTTCTCGCGCAGCGGCGCCGGCAGGAGGATGCGGCCGGCGCCGTCGAGGTCCAGGTCGGTGGCGGAACCCACCAGGATGCGCTGCATGTGCCGGCTGATCGGGCTGAAGCTGGGCAGGGCGTTGAGCCTCTGTTCGATGGGTTCCCATTCCGGGAAGGGGTAGAGCAGCAGGCAGCCGCTCGGGTCGAGGGTGACGATGAGGTGCCCGCCGCAGCGCTGCATCAGCAGTTCGCGGTAGCGGGTCGGGATGGCCAGCCTGCCTTTGCCATCCAACGCCAACGGTGAGAGCCCTCGAAACATCTGTCGCCCGGCAGCCGGGTTGCCCACTCGGCTGCACTTTCCTCCACTTTTCCCCACTCCTACCCACTATAGTGGGACAAATATTCCACCGTCAAGGGAAATACGTGGTTTTTTTTAATCCGAACAAGGACTTACCGCCGACGTTGCAAGGCCAGCGAGATGTCGTGCAAATAATGCACTAGAGGTTGAAGTTAAAGTAGATTCTCAGGATTGGGTCGCGCCGGGTCAACTTGCGGCCCGATCGGGGTCGGGTGCTGTTCAGGCATTGCGCGCGCAGGGCGGGGAGAGAGGGGAGCCGGCCGATAAGCCGGGTTCTGTCGTGGACAGCCATTCATCTGGGACGGCGGTCGCCCGCCGCCTCGTGCAGCCTACCCGCAGACTCGGCGGGCCGCCTCGTCGTCTGCCTATTTGGCCTTGCTCCGGGTGGGGTTTTGCGTGCCGTTCCCGTTGCCGGGGACGCGGTGGGCTCTTACCCCGCCATTTCAACCTTGCCTGATCCGGTGCCGGGTTGCCCCGTGCGCCGGCCATCGGCGGTATGTTTTCTGTTCCACTGTCCGTCGCCTTGGGTCTTTCGACTTATAGCGCCCAGGCGTTACCTGGCACCCTGCCCTATGGAGCCCGGACTTTCCTCTGCATCAGGGATGCAGCGGCTGTCTGGCCGACTCCCGTGGGCAATATAGGGTCATGGCGGTCGGGAGGCAAGCCGTTCAGACCAGCGACAGGCCGTTGTCGTCCGCCTCGCCCACCTCCGCCTCGGCCTCCAGCGGGGCGCGGCGCACCATGTTCTTGAGCATCAGGCGCAGCTCGTTGTAGGAGTCGGCGTAGCGCAGGGCGGTCTCCGGCTCCACCCGGCCCGCCTGGCACAGTTCGAACAGGGCCTGGTCGAAGGTGCGCATGCCCAGGTCCTTGGACTTGGCCATTGCCTCCTTGATCTCGTGCACCTGGCCCTTGAGTATCAGGTCGGCCACCCGCGGCGTGTTGAGCATGATCTCCACCGCCGCGGCGCGTCCGCCGCCCACGGCGGGGATCAGGCGCTGCGAGACGACCGCCTTGAGGTTCAGCGACAAGTCCATGAGGATCTGCTGGCGGCGGTCGGCCGGGAAGAAGTTGATGATCCGGTCGAGGGCCTGGTTGGCATTGTTGGCGTGCAGGGTGGCCAGGCACAGGTGGCCGGTCTCGGCGAAGGCGATGGCGTAGTCCATGGTGTCGCGGTCGCGGATCTCGCCGATCAGGATCACGTCCGGGGCCTGGCGCAGGGTGTTCTTCAGGGCGGCGTGCCAGTTGTCCGTGTCCACCCCCACCTCGCGCTGCATGATCAGGCAGCGCTTGTGCTGGTGGACGAATTCCACCGGATCCTCGATGGTGATGATGTGGCCCTTGGAGTGCTCGTTGCGGTGGTCCAGCATGGCCGCCAGGCTGGTGGACTTGCCCGAGCCGGTGCCGCCGACCATGAGCAGCAGGCCGCGCTTCTCCATCACCACCTCCTTGAGGACGGGTGGCAGCTTGAGGCCTTCCACGGTGGGGATGGTGGTGTTGATGACCCGCGCCACCAGGCCGTGCGAGCCGCGCTGCACATAGGCGTTGACGCGGAAGCGGCCGATGCCGTCCAGGGAGAGGGCGAAGTTGCACTCCTTGGTGTCGCGGAACTCGTCGCGCTGCTTGTCGTTCATCACCGCCGCGACGATCTCCTCGGCCTGCTCGCGGCTCACCGGCTTGCCGCCGAAGGGGGTCATGTCGCCGTGGATCTTGATCGCCGGTGGTGCGCCGACGGTGATGAAGAGGTCGGAGCCGCCCTTCTCCAGCATCACCTTGAGCAGTTCCACCACGTACTTGAAATAGGGGCTGTCGATCTGCATGTCATCTCCGCGTCCTGGCCAGTGGGGTGCACTGGCTCATTGTCGGCATTCCGGCGGCGCGGCTTGAAGGCAACTTGAGGTCCGTGAGCGCCGGGCTGGGCTACAACCGGTGCCTGTGCCGCCGGGAGCGCGGTCGGCGCATCCGCCTGGCCAACCTGTCGACCGCCAGGACCACGAGGAGATAGCCCACCGCGACCCCGAGGGCGGGCAGGCCGAGCAGCATCAGCCAGGTCCAGTAGGAGGCATGGGAGCCGAAATCGTCGGCCGTGACGCTCTGGGGGCCGGCACAGGCGTGCGCGGCCCCGGCGAGCTCGGCGTTTTCACGGCAGTGCGCCAGCATCAGGCCGGCATACATCTCCTGGCTCAGCCAGACGTAGAGGGCGAAGGCGGCAATGCCGCCGAGGGTCAACCAGAAGGGCTTCATGGATGGCGTGGAGGGACGTTGCAGGGGGTTTGCGTCAATGGGCCAGGCGCCAGGGGATGGCCTCCCCGGCGCGCAGCGGGACCAGGCGCTGGCCGTCTCCGAAATCCAGGGCGTCCGGCGGCGTCCAGTCTTCCCTGACCAGCGTGACGCGGGTGGTGTTGCGCGGCAGGCCGTAGAAATCCGGGCCGTGGAAGCTGGCGAAGGCCTCCAGCCGGTCCAGGGCCCCGGCGGACTCGAAGGCCTCGGCGTAAAGCTCGATGCCGGCATGCGCGGTGTAGATGCCAGCGCAGCCGCAGGCGCACTCCTTGGCGCTCTGGGCGTGCGGCGCGCTGTCCGTGCCGAGGAAGAACTTGGCATCGACGGAGACGGCCGCCTCGAGCAGGGCCTGGCGGTGCGACTCGCGCTTCAGCACCGGCAGGCAGTAGTAGTGCGGCCGGATGCCGCCCTTGAACATCGCGTTGCGGTTGTAGAGCAGGTGGTGCGCGGTGAGGGTGCCGGCGACGTTGGCGGGCATGGCGCGCACGAAATCGATGCCCTGCCGGGTGGTGATGTGCTCCAGCACCAGTTTCAGCCTCGGGAAGCGGTCCAGCAGGGGCACGAGCACCCGGTCAATGAACACCGCCTCGCGGTCGAACACGTCCACCCCCGGGTCGGTCGACTCGCCGTGCACCAGCAGGGGCAGGCCCTGTTCCTCCATCGCGGCAATGGCCGGCCAGGCCTTCTCGACGGCGGTGACGCCGAAGTCGGCGTTGGTGGTGGCCCCGGCCGGATAATACTTCACGGCGTGCACGAAGCCGCTGGAGCGGGCCTTGGCAACCTCCTGCGCGGAGGTGTTGTCCGTGAGGTACAGAGTCATCAACGCCTCGAAGGCCAGCCCTTCGGGCACGGCGGCCAGTATGCGGTCACGGTAGGCGGCGGCCTCCGCCACCGTGCGCACCGGCGGCTTCAGGTTGGGCATGACGATGGCGCGGCCGAAGCGCCGCGCGGTGTCCGGCAGCACCGCCCGCATGGCGGCACCGTCACGCAGGTGCAGGTGCCAGTCGTCGGGGCGGGTGAGGGTGATCCGCATGCAGGTAGAAGGGGGTATGGTGTAAACGATTCAAGTTTAGCATCCGTCCCTCACCCCTCACCGGTTCCTCCTGCGCGGCTCGTAATGCACCACGCCGCGCATGATCCGGGAGTAGGGAAAGCGCTCGATGGCGCCGAACTGGTCGATGGCCTGGTTCACCAGCAGGGCGACGTCGGCGGGTTCGGCATCCTCGGGGTCGAGGACCTCGCGCAACCCCAGCACGCCGCCGCACTGGGCGCGGATCTCCTTGCCGAAGGGCCAGGGTTGGCGCGGATCCATGTGCAGGGCGAAGCGGGCGTTCTCGTGCAGGGCACGGTGGAAGGCCTTGCACAGGTCATTGGCGGCGGCCTCGGAGCAGGTGATCGCCTCGCGCTCCGCCAGCAGCAGGCGCTTGGACTTGAAGCAGCCCACGCAGCGCGACAGCAGGGCGCGCTCGAACGGGCAGGGCAGGGCGATGACGCTGTCGCGCGCCTGCTTGTAGGCCTCTTCGTTGTAGCCGGACATGGTCGTGAGCGGTGAGGGGTTACCGCTTACCGCTCACGATCAGTAGTCGTCGCCCGCCAGGGAGGCGTCCAGTTCCCTGGGCTGGGAGAGGGTGTCCTCGGCCGCCAGCTCGTTCTCGGCGAAGATCATCTTCACCACCTGGCCGCTGGTCGGGTCGAGGGTCTTGCGCCGCTCGTTGGCCAGGGCCTTGGCCTCCTTGAAGGTCTCCGCCTGGCCCTGCTTTTCCAGGATGTTCAGGGGGCCGATCTTGTAGATGAAATAGGGCATGACAGGTCCTCGACTAATATCCGAGTATCATTGTCAACTATTTGCGCCGCCCCGGCAAGCCTCAGGCCAGCTTGCCGTGGCAGTGCTTGTACTTCTTGCCCGAGCCGCAGGGACAGGGATCGTTGCGGCCCACCTTGGGCTGCTGGCGTTGGATGGGTTGCTGCCCGGCGGCGCCGGCCGCCTCGCCCTCCGGCGCGCCGAGGGCCTCGTCGTAGCCGGCGTGGTGATACTGCACGTTGGACACCGGCGGCTCCTGGGGCACCACCGCCTCCACGTCTGCCTCGCTGCGGACCTGCACGGTGAGGGTGATCTGGGTGACCTCGCGGGCGATGGTGCCGAGCATGGCCTCGAACAGTTCGAAGGCCTCGCGCTTGTATTCCTGCTTGGGGTTCTTCTGCGCGTAGCCGCGCAGGTGGATGCCCTGGCGCAGGTGGTCCATGGCCGCCAGGTGCTCGCGCCAGTGGCTGTCCAGGCTCTGCAGCAGGATGGCGCGCTCGAACTGGCGCAGGTTGTCGGCCCCGGCCTGCTGTTCCTTGCCGGCATAGGCGGCGTCGGCGGCCGCCACGATTTTCGCGCGCAGGCCCTCCTCGTCCAGTTTCTCGTCCTCGTCCAGCCAGCGCTGCACCGGCAGGTCGACCAGGAATTCGGCGGACAGGGCGCCGGTCAGGCCCGGCACGTCCCACTGCTCGGCCATGCTGCCGGGCGGGATGTGCTCGCTGATGGCGTTGTTGAGCACCTGGTCGCGCATGCCGGTGATGCCGGCGGAGACGTCCTCGGTCTCCAGCAGTTCGTTGCGCTGCGCATAGATCACCTTGCGCTGGTCGTTGGCCACGTCGTCGTACTCGAGCAGCTGCTTGCGGATGTCGAAGTTGCGCTGCTCCACCTTGCGCTGCGCCGACTCCAGCGACCGGTTCACCATGCCGTGCTCGATGGCCTCGCCCTCGGGCATCTTCAGCTTGTCCATGATCATCATCAGCCGCTCGCCGCCGAAGATCCTCAGCAGGGGATCCTCCAGGGACAGATAGAAGCGCGACGAGCCGGGGTCCCCCTGGCGGCCGGAGCGGCCGCGCAGCTGGTTGTCCACCCGGCGCGACTCGTGGCGCTCGGTGCCGATGATGTGCAGGCCGCCGGCGGCGATGACCCGTTCGTGCAGTTGGCTCCAGTCCGCCTTGAGGGCGGCGATGCGCGCCGCGCGGTCGGCCTCGGCGAGGTTCGGGTCGGTCTGCAGGGCCTCCACCTGCTTGGCGATGCTGCCGCCCAGCACGATGTCCGTGCCGCGGCCGGCCATGTTGGTGGCGATGGTGATGGCGCCGGGCAGGCCCGCCTGCGCCACCACCTGGGCCTCGCCGGCGTGCTGCTTGGCGTTCAGCACCTGGTGCGGCAGCTTCTCCTTGCCGAGCAGGCCGGACAGGAACTCGTTCACCTCGATGGAGGTGGTGCCCACCAGCACCGGCTGGCCGCGCTGGTGGCAGTCGCGGATGTCGTCGATGACCGCCTTCCACTTCTCCTGGGCGGTGCGGTAGACGAGGTCGTTCATGTCCTTGCGGATCATCGGCCGGTTGGTCGGGATGACCACCGTCTCCAGGCCGTAGATCTGCTGGAACTCGTAGGCCTCGGTGTCCGCCGTGCCGGTCATGCCGGCCAGCTTCTTGTACATGCGGAAGTAGTTCTGGAAGGTGATCGAGGCCAGGGTCTGGTTCTCGCGCTGGATGGCCACCCCTTCCTTGGCCTCCACCGCCTGGTGCAGGCCGTCCGACCAGCGCCGGCCCTGCATCAGGCGGCCGGTGAACTCGTCGACGATGATCACCTCGCCGTTCTGCACCACGTAGTGCTGGTCCCGGTGGTACAGGGCGTGGCCGCGCAGCGCGGCGTAGACGTGGTGCATGAGGCGGATGTTGGCGGCGTCGTAGAGGCTGCCGCCCTCCGGCAGCAGGCCCATCTCGGTGAGGATCTGCTCGACCTTCTCATGGCCGCGCTCGGTGAGCATGACCTGGTGCGCCTTCTCGTCCACCGTGTAGTCGCCGATCGGCCCCGTCTCGCCGTCCTTGTATTCCTTGTCCTGCTTCTCCAGCAGGGGCGGCACGCGGTTGATCTGCTGGTATAGGTCGACGTTGTCGTCGGCCTGGCCGGAGATGATCAGGGGCGTGCGCGCCTCGTCGATGAGGATCGAGTCCACCTCGTCGACGATGGCGTAGGCCAGCGGCCGCTGCACCCGCTGGCTGGGGTGGAAGACCATGTTGTCGCGCAGGTAGTCGAAGCCGTACTCGTTGTTGGTGCCGTAGGTGATGTCGGCGGCGTAGGCGGCCTGCTTTTCCTCGTTGGGCTGCTGGGAGTAGATCACGCCGACGCTCATGCCCAGGAACTTGTAGATCTTGCCCATCCACTCCGCGTCGCGGCTGGCCAGGTAGTCGTTCACCGTCACCACGTGCACGCCCTGGCCGGGCAGGGCGTTCAGATAGACGGCCAGGGTGGCGACCAGGGTCTTGCCCTCGCCGGTGCGCATCTCGGCGATCTTGCCGTGATGCAGGGTCATGCCGCCGATCAGCTGCACGTCGTAGTGGCGCATGCCCAGCGCGCGCTTGCCCGCCTCGCGCACGGCGGCGAAGGCCTCCGGCAGCAGCTGGTCGAGGGTCTCGCCCTTGTCCAGGCGGGCACGGAACTCCGCCGTCTTGGCCTGCAGCTCGGCGTCGGAGAGCCGCTCGAATTCCGGCTCCAGGGCGTTGATCCTGGTGACCACGCCGCGGTACTGCTTGAGCAGGCGGTCGTTGCGGCTGCCGAAAATCTTCTTGAATAGGTTGGGAATCATGAAGCGAACGCCCTGTCGGTAAAGGGAAAATCGGTAAATGGTAACATAGCGCTCCTGCCCCCTTCCTTAAGGCCGGTGCCTACCATCATGCCCATTCGCCCCCTGCCCCTCATGCGCGTGCGCGGCGTGCTGGCCGAGGAGCGCGCCCTGGCCGTGCTCCTGCCCGAGGCCAGGCGGCTCGCCCGCCTCAACGAGCGCTTCGCGCGGGCGGCGCCGGCGGGGCTGGCCAGGGCCTGCCGGGTGGCCGCCCTGGAGGGCGACACCGCCCTGGTCTACTGCGGCCACGGCGCCGCCGCCGCCCGGCTGCGCAGCCAGACGGCCACCCTGGCCCGGGCCCTCGATACGGCGGAGACGCCGGTCGCCGCCCTCAAGGTCAAGGTGCGCGCCGACTGGGCCGCGCCGGCGCGCCAGGCCAAGCGCGACATGCCGCCGGCCGCGCTGGCCGCCTGGGCGTCCCTGCGCGACGAGCTGGCCGACGCGGCGCTGAAGGCGGCGGTGGACCGCCTGCTGCGGCATCAGGGGGGGCGCTGAGGGTGGCCGTCTTGCCGCCGCCCCGGCCTAATCGCAGAATCCGGGCATGACCGCCAACGAGCACGACCCCCCTCGGCACGGCCAGGTGCCCGCCGCCGACACGCCGGCACATCCCGGTACGGGCGACGGATGGCCGGCCAATGTCTTCCTGATCGGCCTGATGGGGGCCGGCAAGACCACCGTCGGCCGGCTGCTGGCCAAGCACCGGCAGCTGGACTTCATCGACTCCGACCAGGAGATCGAGGCGCGCTGCGGCGTGTCCATCCCCACCATCTTCGAGATCGAGGGCGAGGCGGGTTTCCGCCGGCGCGAGTCGGCGATGATCGACGAGCTCACCCAACGCCGGGGCGTCGTCCTGGCCACCGGCGGCGGCGCGGTGCTCAGCCCCGACAACCGGGCCTGGCTCAGGGCGCGCGGCACGGTGGTCTACCTGCGTGCCCACCCCCACGAGCTCTACCTGCGCACCCGCCACGACCGCAACCGCCCGCTGCTGCAGACCGACGACCCCCTGCAGAAGCTCAAGGCCCTCTACCAGCTACGCCATCCCCTGTACATGGAGATCGCCGATATCGTCCTGGACACCGGCCGGCAGAGCGTGCACTGCCTGGTGCGGCGGCTGGAGGGGCGCATCGACGCGGTCATCGGCGCCGGAGGGGGAGCGCGGGCGGAGTCATGCGGCTGATCCTGGCCGTGTTGTGCTGGGCCGTCTGGGCCGTTCGGGCGGCGGACATCCATGCCGGACCCGACGACTACCGGCAATTCCTCGGCCGCTTGCAGGCTGGTGACCGTCTCCTCCTCGCCCCCGGCGACTACCTGCGCGGCCTGCCGCTGCAGGGCCTGAACGGCGAGGCGGGCCGCCCCATCCTCATCGAGGGGCTGGCCAGCGGCCCGCCGGCCCGCTTCCTGGCCCGGCGCGGGGCAAACACGGTCAGCCTGGTGGACGTGCGCCACGTCGTCATCCGCCACCTGGAACTGGACGGCCAGCGCCTGCCGGTGGACGCGGTGAAGGCGGAAGGCCACAGCCGCCACGCCCACTTCGTCACCCTGGAAAAACTGCACATCCACGACCACGACGCCTCCCAGCAGAGTGTCGGCATCTCCACCAAGTGCCCCGCCTACGGCTGGGTGGTGCGCGGCAACCGCATCGAGCGGGTGGGCACCGGCATGTACTTCGGCGACTCGGACGGCTCAGACCCCTTCGTGGCCGGCCTGATCGAGGACAACCACGTCAGCGGGACCCTGGGCTACAACCTGCAGATCAAGCACCAGAGGGGCCGGCCCGAGGGCCTGCCGGGCGCCGGTCAGCGCCACGACACCATCATCCGCCGCAACTTCTTCGGCAAGGAGACCGGCGCAAACGCAGGCGCCCTGGCGCGGCCCAACGTCCTGGTCGGCCACTGGCCCCTGGCCGGCGAGGGCATCGAGGACCGCTACCTGATCTACGCCAATCTGTTCTGGCAGAATCCCACCGAGGCCCTGTTCCAGGGCGAGGGGAACGTGGCGCTGTACAACAATGTCTTCGTCAACCGGCAGGGATCGGCGGTGAACATCCGCCCCCACAACGACCGGCCGCGCGAGGTGGCCGTCTTCCACAACACCGTTTTGTCCCGGGGCCGGGCTATACGCGTCGAACCCGGGCTGGACAATCCCCATGTCCCGCGCGTCATGCTCAATCTGGCTCGGTCGATCGATGACGCGTCAGGCGCCGAGGCGGCCGCGCGCATCCCCGCTCTGCCAGCTGCTTCGCCCGGCTGGCCCCTGTCGGCCACGGATGGGCTGGGCGGCCTGGACATGCCTGCGGATGAAACCCGGGAGATACTCCCGCCGGGCCTGTCCAGCCTGCCCGACGCGGATCGGGATTACGCCGGACGACCCCGGCTCAGCGCGATTCCGGGCGCGCTGGTGGCGCCGCTCGACCGGCTCTGGCCGCCAGAATGGCCGGCGCCCTGATCACCGTGGCGGTACGATCAGGGCCAGCGCACCGAGACCACGTTGGACAGCCGGCTCAGGTTGCGGTCCTCGTCCCAGCTGCACAGGGCGAAGTAATAGGTCTTGCCCGATTCCAGGATCCCCAGTCCGGGCTGGCGAGGCGCGCCGAGCCAGCTGTGCGGGGTCAGGGTGCGCACGACGAAGGTTTCGCGCCCGCCGGCGGCGCCGGGACGGGGTTCGCCCGCGACGTGTTCCGCCATCCAGAAACCGACCGCGCTGTGCCATTCCGGGTGCCAGCGCTCGAAGTCAATCTGCTCTGGTGGCAGGCGGCCTTCGGGGGGCGGTGACGGGCGGCCGCGCCGGCTGCTCCGGCGCAGCATGGCCTCTTCCGTTTCCTCGACCAGACGGGTCTTTTCCCGCGCTCGCATGGGATGGTCGGTGGGGGCGAACTCGGCGATGGGCTTGTCGCTGTATTTCACGAAATAGCGCTCGGCGCGGCCGGACGGACCGTCGTCCCGAGGGCTCGTCCAGGCGAGGACGATACCGTCCGCGTCGGTCCGGACCACGCGCAGGTCGTTGACCGCATCGGGCGGCCGGCGGCTGCGCTTGGCGCGGTTTTCCCCCTCCCACCGGTGGGTCTGCAGGAAGCGGTCCTGCACTGATGTGCCCACCCGCGCCCGCTCGAAGGACGCGTAACGGCGCCGCGTCTCTTCCCAGCCGGTGTAGTGGTAGAGCAGGGGCCAGACCTGGGTCACCCGGTCGTGGCGCTGCGGCGAGAGGGAATCGGGATATTCGCCGAGCCGGTCGCTGGGCATGCCCGTGAAATGGTTGATCATGCCCAGGCGGGGATAGAACAGCACATGGTGGCTGAAGTAGTCGGCCAGGCCCCAGATGCCGTCCAGGATGCGTTCGTCGCCGTAGGTCCGGTAGGCCTCGTGCAGGGCGAACACCCCCTTGGCCTCCATCCAGGTCTTGGCCCGTGATTGCGGTGGCCGTTCGTCGCCGAACCAGCCCAGGGCCGTGCGCAGGCGGCTGTCCCAGTTGCCCAGCTCGCGGCCCTCGAACAGGGCGTCGAGCGAGGCAACGCGCTCCCATCTCGTGAGCAGGGGCAGATAGTCGCTGGGACGCGCGTCCCAGCGCGTCAGCTGTCCGTGCCGGTGGCGAAGCAGGGCGAGCATGCGGCGCAGCTGCCAGAGGGCGAATTCGTTATGCGCCGGATGGCCGGTGGCCTGGTAGCCGGCCAGGGTGGTGTGCAGCATCCAGGCATAGATGCGGGCGTAATGGCCGCGGCGCAACGCGTCGGGGTCGTCCCGGAACAGATCGGTGACGGTAAGCGGCCGTGTCTCGCGCCGGAACAGGTGCTTGTGCTGATAGTTCAGTGCCCAGTTGACGAAGCCGTGGATCGCCGGCAACGCGCGCCGGTCCCCGGTGAGATGCCAGTATTCGAACAACTGGAACAGGGCGTAGTGCTCGGCGTCGGGCAGGGCCTTGTAATGGTTCAGGTAGGTGGCGCCGCCCCTGACCTTGCCTTCAGGGCCGCGGGCGCGCCAGAGGTAGAAGTCCTTGGGCCCGAAACCGGCCAGGCGGTCCCAGTCGGCGAGATAGTCGTCCATCCGCCCCGACGCAGGCTGGTCGGGCGGGATGGCGCCGCGATAGGCCCAGCCGGGATTGCGCAGCATGTGCCAGCGGCTTTCCGCCAACAGCCGCTCCAGGTCGCGCAGCTGGCCGCTGCGCAGGTAGGGCAGCCAGCTCGACGACAGGCTGTCGTGGTGGCCGCCCGAGTTGTAGTCGACCCCGCTGACGCGGAGGCGGTGGTTCCACAGGACCCGGTCGGGTTTCCAGTGGTCATCCCCGCCCGCCTTGGGCGGCAGGGGGGCGCGGGCGATCTCGAAGGGCCACACCTCGCAGTCGGAGTACCAGGCCGGCGGGGCGCGGGCGAACAGGGGGTATTCGAAGGCCTCGGCCACCTCCCGGACGCGGGCCTGCTCAGCGCCGCCGCGGTGGAAATGAAACAGCACCTCGTGGCTGGAACGCTCGCCGAAATCCAGGTCGTAGGCGGGTCGTGGCCGGCCGGGTCGGTCGGCGCGGCCGGGGGCGTCGGCATGCAGCCAGACGGCCAGACTGGCCGCGGACAGGGCGATGGCCCGCGGCGCCTCCCGCCAGAGATCGCGCAGCGTCACGGCCAGGCCCTTGCCGGCGTCGGACAGGTCCAGGAAACGGCCCTGAGCGCCCGCCATGCGGACCGGGAAGACCTCGGCATCCTTGCCCGTCCCGGCCACGAAGCGGCCCGGGCGGCCCTTGCCGGCCTCTTCCTGATAGAGCCAGGCCTCGGTGTCGGGCGGCAGGGCGAAGCGTTGCGCGCGCGTCGTCCCATCGGCAGCGTCCTTGCCGCCCACCGTCACCGTCAGCGGCCCGGCCAGGGTCAGGCCGTGCTCCAGGCCCGCGGCGCGGAACATGAATTGCCTCTGGGGCTGGACACGGTCGGCATGGGCCAGGGTGTGTTCCACGGTGACGTAGTCCCGGCCGCGGTAGAAGTGCAGGCGGGTGGTGGTGTCGTAGAGGCCCGTGGCGACGATGCCGTCGCCGGCGTCGGGCGGGTAATGGCGGGCGTGGATGGCGATCACCGCGCGCAGGGGACCGGCGCTCTCCACCTCGACGCGCTGGGGCCGGAAGGGGCCCGACCGGTATCCGGCCTCGGCCACGTGACGATCCTCGAAGCCGCGCTCGTGGTCCCAGCCGGCGTTGTTCCAGACCCTGCCCCGGAAGCGTTCCCACAACCGCACCTCGCCGCTGCGCAGCACCGGGCCGTCATTACCGCGCGCCTGCAGCAGGGTGTGCCCCTCCACCTGCACCCAGTCGAACAGGCGACCGGAGCGCTTGGAGATCGCCGCCCGCAGGGGACCGGTGTGGACCACGAAGCGTCCGGCCTCCTCGCGCACGATCAAGGGGGAGGCGACGGGCAGCGCCGGCCGGTCGTTGCGCAGCCACACCGTTGTCCGGCCATGGCCGGGCAGATCCACCTGGAAGTCCAGCAGCACCCAGCGCAGGGACCGGTCCTTGCCCCAGTAGCGGGCCAGGGGCGTGAACTGGCAGGGGATTTCCCGTCCCGCCGCGTCGGTCAGGCGCAGTTCGCCGGGGTCCCGCGCCACGCCCTCGGGCAGCGGCACTCCGGAAGTGACCGGCCAGCCCAGGCGATCGACGCCGGCGTTGTCCTTGATCTCCAGGGGCACCGCGAACACGCCTGCCGCCCACTGATACCCGGTCCCGGACAGAGAGGCGGCGATGCTCCGGGGAGCGGAGAGGGTCAGCCCGATCAACAGGCAGAGGAGGAGAAACAGGGCCTTCATCGTGCGTGCGCGCCCGGCAGGAGGTCCGGGTTCAGGCGCAGCACCCAGACCACGGGGGGCGTCTGCCAGCCCCCCGTCACCAGGAGGAAGACCTTGCGGCGACTGTCGTAGACCAGGTTGTAGTTCATGCCCAGCGCCGGCATGTCGGCGTGGGGAAGCCGCGCATAGCGGTTGGCGTCCACGTCGTAGACATAGGAGCGCGCCCGACGCCCGGCCGCCCCCTTCGCATCGTCGACCACCAGCAGGAAGAGGCCGTGATCCGCGTCATAGGCGACCGGAAAGGATTGGCTGGGCGGCGGCGCCTCACCGCCAGGACGCCGCTCTTCCCACACGCCCGCCTGGCCGGGCCGCCATCCCGGCCGGTACAGCCAGACGGCGTTGCTGTTCCGATAATCCCCGAACACGGCGAACAACCGCCGGCGGGCATCGTATTCCAGGCTGTGATGGATCTCGTGGTGGCGCTCGCCGCTGGTCTTCCGCCAGACGTCGCGTGCCGGCCCCATCTCCCAGATGCCCTTGGCGTAGACCACCAGGGTGTCGCGATGCGGATCGTAGGCGGCCGACGAGGCGAAGAAGCTGGGCGTTGGCTGGCCGCCGTTGTCCAGCGGCTGCCATGCGCCAGACGCGATGTCGTAGCGCCAGGCGGGGTGGTCGCGCGCCTCGGACACCTTGCGCCGCATCGGGTTGTGCTCGGGGCGGGCCGCGGCCACCAGGGCGTCCTGGCCGGCGTCGTAGACCACCGTGTCGTAGGTGTGCATGGCCCACGGGCGCGAGCCGTCCTCGCCGGCCACCGCCCGGCCCTGCCGGTCGGCGGCATAGCTGTCCGGCGGCGACTCCGGGTAGGGGCTTTCCCAGAGGCGGTGGTCGGGATCGAAGATGTGCACCCGGTTGTCCCAGTTCGTGCCGTGGGTGTCGGAGCCAAAGATCATCAGGCGCCCGCGGCGGCTGTCGTAGGCGGCGCCGGCATGCCCCTGGCGCCGCCAGTCGGCAGCCCAGGGCTGGTGCAGCTTGACCCAGGTGTTGGCGGGGATGTCGTCGAGGGGGCGTCCCGCCGGCAGGTCGCGCTGCGCGTAGACGCGCAGTTCCTGCCAGCCGAGCTTGCGCAGGGCCACGAACGAGAGGGCGGCGAGTCCCGCGGCGAGCAGCAGCAGGAGCAGCACGACTGTCCTCATGCCGTGAGTGAACCGGGTCTTGCGCCGCTTGCCTCTGATCATGGGGATACCTTTGCGATGCTGGCGCGTGGCCGGGACCAGGCGAGGATGGACAGTGCCCCCAGGGCCATGAAGGGCCACAGGGACGCGATGGTCTTCGCCAGTCCCATGATGTTGAGCAGGCTCACCCCGGGCAGGAACAGATAATCGGCCAGGGCGAGCCGGACGGCCAGGATCAGCAACAGCAAGAGGGTAGCGAAGATCAGGCGACGCCTGGACACATGCGGATTGAGCAGCAGCCAGAAGGCGAGCAGGAAGGCGGCCAGGGTCTCCAGGGAGAGGACGCCGCCCACCACGCGCAGCTTGAGCAGGATGGTGGCGGCCAGCAGCTTGCCGGCGAAGGCGAGCAGGAACAGCAGCACCATCGCGCTGACATAGCGGCCGGGGCGCAGCAGGCAGGCGGCGAAGGCGGCCAGGACGGCGATCTCCAGGAACACGGCGGCGAACCAGGCCAGGTTCAGTTTGTCGAGTCCGCCGGGCGGAGTGTCGAGGGGGCGCAGATGCAGGTCCAGCCAGCCGGCGCCGGCGACGGGCAGCAGGGAGAACTGGGCCAGGCCCCACAGCACGAGCAGGCCGATGCCGAGGTTCACCACGTTGCCGGGCAGGAACCAGTCGTTGCGCCAGCGCCGGAACCAGCGCCCGGCGCGCTGCCAGCGCCGGTGGTGCAGGAACAGCACGGCGCCGGTCAGGCCGCCGAGGGTGTTGACGAACACATCCAGATTCGAGGCAATGCGGCCGGGCGCCAGCTGCTGCAGGCTCTCCAGGGCCAGGCTCACGGACATGCCCGCCAGGCTGGCCAGCAGCACGGCCCGCCCGCGGCGGCGAGGCCGCGCCAGCACCAGGGCGAGGAGATAGCCCAGCGGCACGTAGACCAGGAAGTTGGTGGACAGGTCGGTGCGGGTGATGAAGGGGGGCAGGGGGGCCGTGATAAACTGCGGCGACCAATCCCCCAGGGAACGCCAGCCCGAGAAGGGGTGCAGGCTGCTGAAGCAGATCAGGGCGGCGTAGAACGCCAGCGGTATCCATGGCGGATAGCGCCCCGATGGTCCGTCCTTGATGCCGTTCATGCCTATTTTTTTCCCCCGCGCTGCCGTTATGTCACGCAGTTGCCCTAACTTGACCTTTTTCTAGCTGGGATTGCCCATGTACCACGATGCCTTCAACGGCGACGCCGACGGGATCTGCGCCCTGCATCAGCTGCGTCTCGCCGAACCCGTCGACAGCGAGCTTATCACCGGCGTCAAGCGCGACATCAGCCTGCTGAAGAAAATCGACGCCGGGGCCGGCGACGCGGTCACCGCCCTGGACATCGCCGTGGAGAAGAACGCCGCGCCGCTGGCGGCCCTGCTGGACAAGGGCGTGCGGGTGCGCTGGTTCGACCACCACAACCCCGGCGAGCTGCCCGCGCATCCCAATTTCGAGGCCCACATCGACACCGCCGCCGATGTCTGCACCAGCCTGCTGGTGAACCGCTACCTGGGCGGACGCCACCTGGTCTGGGCGGTCACCGCCGCCTTCGGCGACAACCTGCACGACGCCGCCCGCGCGGCGGCGGCTCCTCTGGGGCTGGACGAGGTGGGGCTGGCGGCCCTGCGCGAGCTGGGCGAGTGCCTCAACTACAACGCCTACGGCGATAGCGTCGAGGACCTCCATTTCCATCCCGCCGAACTGTACCGGCGCCTGCACGCCTACGCCGACCCGTTCGACTTCATCCGCGCGGCGCCCGAGTTCCGCGCCCTGCGCGAAGGTTACGCCGCCGACATGGCGGCCGCCCGCGCCGTGGCGCCGATGGACGAGCGCGCCTCGGGCGCGGTGGTGGCGCTGCCCGACGCGGCTTGGGCGCGGCGGGTGTCCGGGGTGTACGCCAACGAGCTCGCCACCGCCCACCCGCGGCGTGCCCACGCCCTGCTCACCCGTTCGCCCAAGGGCCACTATGTGGTGAGCGTGCGCGCCCCGCTGGCGAACAAGACCGGCGCGGACGAACTGTGCAAGCAGTTCGAGACCGGCGGCGGGCGCAAGGCCGCCGCCGGCATCAACGTGCTGCCCACCGAGCGCCTGGACGACTTCGTGCGCGCCTTCTTCAACGCCTACCCTGCCTGAGCCATGGAAAACCTGATCTCTCCCTACGGCGGCGACCTGCCCATGCTGCTGGTCGACGCATACCGCGCCCAGCATCTGAAGCGCGCCGCCCTCGACTACCCGTCCGTAGACCTGGACGGGCGCCAGATGTGCGACCTGGAACTGCTGCTCACCGGCGCCCTGGCGCCCCTGACCGGCTTCATGGGCCAGGCGGACCTGGACAGCGTGCTCGCCGGCCTGAAGCTCGCCGACGGCCGCTTCTGGCCCCTGCCGGTCACCCTGGCGGTGAGCGCCAAGCAGGCCGAGGGCCTGGCGCCCGGGCAGAGTGTCGCCCTGCGCGACGCGGAGGGTTTTATGCCGGCGGTGTTGCATGTCACGGAGGTCTGGTCGGCTGATCCGGCCCGCGAGCAGTCGCTGGCCGAGGCCTCCGGTCTGGCCCTTGCCGCTCCCACCGCGAAAGAGGGCCAGGTCTACCTGGCCGGTCGCGTCGAAGGGGTGGCCCTGCCGCCCAGACACGACTTCCTCACCCAGCGCCTGACCCCCGCCGAGGCGCGCGCCCAGTTCGCGCGGCGCGGCTGGCGGCGCATCCTCGGCGTCATGCCGGCCGAGCCCATGCACCGCCCGCAGTTCGAGTTCTTCCTCGACGCGGCGGTGCAGCGCGAGGCCAACCTGTTCATCCACGTGGCGGGCGGCTCCGACCCGGTGCACGACCCGGTCCATTTCACCCGCATCCGCGCCTGCCAGGCGCTGCTGCCGCGTTTTCCCTCCACCACCACCCTGCTCGCGGTGAGCGCCCTGCTGCCGCGCAAGGCCGGCCCGCGCGAAACGCTGTACAAGGCCATCGTGGCGCGCAACTACGGCTGCACCCACCTGGTGGTGGGCGGCGAGAACAACACCGCCGGCGACATGCGCCGCGGCGTCGACGCCCTCGACCTGGATCAGGGCCTGCTGGCGCGCTTTCGCGAGGCCCTGGGCATCGAGCTGGTGCCCTTCCCGCGCCTGGTTTACGTGGAGGACCAGGATGCCTACCTGCCCGAGTCCGAGGCGGGCGAGGCGCGCGTGCTGCACATGAGCGGCGCCGAACTGCGGCGCCGCCTGATGCAGGGCCTCAAGGTGCCCGACTGGTTCGCCTACCCGGAGGTGGTGGAGGAACTGCGCAAGGCCTATCCGCCGCGCAGCCGCCAGGGCTTCACGGTCTTCCTCACCGGCCTGTCGGGCGCCGGCAAGTCGACCATCGCCCGGGCACTGACCGTCAAGCTGATGGAGATGGGCGGTCGGCGCGTGACCCTGCTGGACGGCGACGTGGTGCGACGCCACCTGTCCAGCGAGCTGGGCTTCTCCAAGGAGCATCGCGACATCAACATCCGGCGCATCGGCTTCGTCGCCTCGGAGATCACCAAGCACGGCGGCGTGGCCATCTGCGCGCCGATCGCCCCCTACCGCAAGACGCGCCGCGACGTGCGCGCGATGATCGAGCCCTGGGGCGGCTTCGTCGAGATCCACGTCTCCACCGACATCAACGTGTGCGAATCGCGCGACCGCAAGGGGCTCTACGCCAAGGCGCGCGCCGGCCTGATCCCGGAGTTCACCGGCGTGTCCGACCCCTACGAGGTGCCGGAGTCGCCCGAGCTGGCCATCGACACCGCCCAGTACAGCGTCGAGGAGGCGGTGCAGAAGATCGTGCTCAAGCTGGAGCACGAGGGCTACATGCGCTAGGCGGCGCCAGCCGTTTGCCGCGCAGCCGCGGCAGGCGATCGGCCGACCAGGCGCCCGCGGCCATTTCCCAGAACTCGCCGACATTCCCGGCCGAGCGGTCGGCGGGGACGCCCAGGAAGCGCAGTGCATCGAACAAGGCCGGCAGCGGCGCGCGGGCGTCGACCCGCTTGGCCAGGGTCTGCTTGGACAGCTTGTCGCCCCGTTCGTCCAGGGCCACCGGCAGGTGCAGGTAGGCCGGCGTGGGCAGATCGAGATAGTCCTGAAGAATGATCTGGCGCGGCGTGGAGGTGAGCAGGTCGGCGCCGCGCGCGACGTGGCTGATGCCCTGCTCGGCGTCATCCACCACCACCGCCAGCTGGTAGCTCACCACCCCGTCGGCCCGCCGCACGACGAAATCGCCGCATTCCGCCGCCAGATCGCAGGCCACCCGGCCCTGCAGGGCGTCCTCGAAGACGATGCGCCGGTCCGGGACCGACAGGCGCAGGGCCGCCTCGCCCTGGCCGGGGCGTCGCCCGCGGCAGGTGCCCGGATACACGGGACCGTCCACGCCACGCCGGGCGGACTCGCCGAGCCGCTTGCGGCTGCAGGCGCAGGCGTAGAGCAGACCCGTCCGGTCGAGGCGGGCCAGGGCGTCGCGGTAGGCATCGCCGCGCCGGCTCTGGCGCATGACCGGCCCGTCCCACTCGAAGCCGAACGCCTCTAGGGTGCGCAGGATGTCGTCGGCCGCCCCGGCCACGACACGGGGCGGGTCGACGTCCTCCATGCGCACCAGCCAGGCGCCGTCGTGCGCCCTCGCCTCCAGAAAACTGCCCAGGGCCGCCACCAGGGAGCCGAAATGCAGGGGCCCGCTGGGCGTGGGGGCGAAGCGGCCGCGATAGGGGGTGGGATGGCTGGTCGTGTTCATGTCCCCGGTCCAGGGGCGCAGGCGACGGTTGACGCCATAAAATGGCGGCAATTATAGTGCCCGCATGCTTGATGAACTGGACGATCTGGAAGGCAAGCTGACCCAGCTGCTGGATCAGTGGCAGGCCTTGCGCGCCGAGAACCTGCGGCTGCGGCAGCAGGTGGTGGCCATGGAGAACGCCAACAAGCTCCTCACCGACCGACTCGCCGAGGCCAAGGGCCGCGTCGAGGCCCTCTACAACCGGATCCCGGAATAAGATGTCCGCCCGCAGCGTCAGCCTCGATGTCGCCATCATGGGCCGCGAGTTCCGCGTCTCCTGTCCTGAAGACGAGAAGGAAGGCCTGCTGCAGGCGGTCACCTTCCTGGACCGGAAGATGCGCGAGATCCGCGACACGGGCAAGGTGATCGGCCTGGAGCGCATCGCCATCATGGCCGCCCTGAACATCACCCACGACTATCTCGCCGCCAAGCCGCCCGCCGCGGACGACGGCGAGGCCAAGGCCAGGATCGCCCGTCTCAACGGCCTGCTTGATGTGGCGCTCGCGCAGCACGATAATCTGTTCTGACCCCCTGCTGCGTTCGCGAGGGCCGCGTATTCTGTGAACCGATACGTGTGCCACAGGCAGCGGCAACAACTCGCTGGTGTGCGCGTGGCATTCGCCCATGTGCCTGATGTCGATGCGCCGCGGCCACCTTGAACCCCTGGGTTCAAGAGATGCGGTCCGGACGGCGCGAGCGGGGGGTCCCTCCACGCCATGCCCAGCCCCTCCCCTGATCAGAACGCCCGGATGACGGACAAGTCCCGATTGCGCCGCGAGTTGCGCGCGCGGCGGGCGGCGGTCCCGGCGCGCCTGCGCAAGGCCGCCGGCCGGCGCGTCGAACGCCTGGCGCTGCACGCGCGCCTGATCGCCCGCGGCCGGCGGGTCGGCTTCTACATCCCGGCCAAGGGCGAGATCGACATCCTGCCCCTGCTCAATCGCGCCCTCTGGCAGGGGGTCGGCTGCTACCTGCCGATGGTGCCGCCCAGACTGGGCGACTGGCACGGCCGCAAGAGGATGTGGTTCAGCCGCCTCGGCGAGGCCGCGCACCACTGGTCGACCAACCGCTACGGCATCCCGGAATACACCCGTCAAGCCGGTCGGGTGAGGGCCTGGCAACTGCAGGTGCTGTTCGTGCCCATGCTGGGCTTCGATCGACAGGGCTATCGGATGGGCATGGGCGGCGGCTACTACGACACCACGCTGGCCTATCTCGGGCGCCGGCGCCACTGGCGCAAGCCGCTGCTGGTCGGCGTGGCCTTCGAGGCCCAGGGGGTGGAGGATCTGCCCCACGATCCCTGGGACATCCCGGTCGACGCGGTGCTCACCGAGCGAGCCCTGCACCGCTTCACGGCGCGGGCCTGAGACGGTCTCGCCGCGGGATGAGGTCGGCCCGGCGCGGCGGCGCCATGAAAAAGGGGCGGAACCAGTCCGCCCCTCGGGGGTGCCGTTCAGCCGGGGATTACTTGGCGGCGGGCGCGGCCGGAGCGGCCGGAGCGGCGGGCGCCGGGATGAAGGCGGCGAACGGGTTGGCCATGTTGCCGTAGGCGGCGGGATTCATGAACTGGCCCCAGGCGCCGTAGGTGGCGGGGTTGGCGGCGGCGCCGGCCCACTGACCGTACAGGTTGGGATTCAGGGGGGCCATCATCAGGTTCATGTTGGCCGGGGACATGGGAGCCATCGCCCAGTTCATGTACATGTTGGGGTTCATGGGGGCCATCATCATCTGCCACGCGCGCGGATCCATGGGGGCCATCATCCACTTCATGTACATGTTGGGGTTCATGAAGGGCGCCATGGCGGCCATGTAGAAGTTGGGATCCATGCCGGCGGACATCCACTTGGCGTACATGGCGGGATCCAGGAAGGCGGCATAGGACTTCAGGATGTCGGGGGACATGCCGGACTGGGCCATGCGGGTGTAGGTGGCGGGGTCCATGCCGCGCTGCATCATGATCATCGCGGTGGCGGGATCCATCAGGTTGGTCATGGTCTGCACGGCGGCCTTCGGATCCTGCATGGGCTGCACGGCCTTGGCGGGGTCCAGCAGCTGGGCGGCGGTGTCTTCCGGGCCGGCGGCGAAAGCGGTCTGGGTCAGGGCGGCCAGGGCAACGGCGCTGGCAAGGGTGGTCATCTTCATCGTGGTGCTCCTGAGGTTGGTCGGTTG
The DNA here is from genome assembly GCA_025458005.1 of Thiobacillaceae bacterium. Classification (GTDB taxonomy): domain Bacteria; phylum Pseudomonadota; class Gammaproteobacteria; order Burkholderiales; family Thiobacillaceae; genus JALOTG01. The sequence goes on along the minus strand of JALOTG010000003.1, from coordinate 6,389 downwards.
AGAGGGGCTGGCGCCATTCTGTTTAGCGTCTAGGCCGGTTGCCATTGTAGGCAGCGAATATTAGCGAATTCTATTAAACATCCGGCCTCGGAATCGGGTGGCCCGGCAATGTCGCCAATGCGCAACAGGGCGGGCCGCGCCCTGGTTCAAGCGTACTCCGATTGGCTCGCGTAAACCACCAGCGGGTCTGGTCGGGAGGGACCGGCACGGTCGCTTGAGCCTCCCGTCCCGAGCAACCCATGCCGGATCGTTCGCCCTCCCGGTCTCGCGGCGGCCCCTCAGCGGGCCAGTTCCCGAGCCAACTCCCGGTCCAGTTCGCCACTGTGCAGCTTGGCCCGGTATTCCTTCAGGGCCGCGCCGACCTTGCCGTGCAGCGCATACAGGGCGATGAAGTTGGGGAAGGCCATGGACAGGATCAGCAGATCGCTGAAGTCGAGCAGATGACTGGCGCTGGTGACCGAGGCCACGACGATGAAGGCGACGAACATGAGGCGATAGGCCAGGGAATAGCGCTCCCCGAACAGGTAGGTCCAGCAGCGCTCGCCGTAGTAGGACCAGGAGATCATGGTGCTGTAGGCGAACAGCAGCACGGACAGGGCGAGGATCTTCGGGAACCAGTCGTGCATGGTGGCGAAGGCCGCCGCGGTGAGGGCGGCGCCATTGCGCCCGTCCACCAGCGCGGCGTGCTCGGGCGCGTTGTAGACGCCGGTGATGACGATCACCAGGGCGGTCATGGTGCAGATGATGATGGTGTCGATGAACGGCTCGTAGAGGGCCACGAAGCCCTGCTGGATGGGGTAATGCACCTTGGCGGCCGAGTGGGCGATGGCGGCCGAGCCGATGCCCGCCTCGCTGGAGAAGACCGCGCGTTTGAAGCCCTGCACGATCACCCCGACCATGCCGCCGGCCACGGCGACCGGCGAGAAGGCCTCGACGACGATCTTGGCGACGGCCATCGGCAGCAGTTCGACATTGGCGAGGATGATCCACAGGCAGGCGCCGATGTAGACCAGGATCATGAACGGCACTACCGCCTCGGCGGTGTGGGCGATGCGGCGCAGGCCGCCGATGATCACCAGGCCGACGGCCAGGGCCATGAGCAGGCCGTAGGCGATGGGGTAGTCCCTGAAGAAGGCGACCTCGCCCTGCACGGCGCCCATCGACTGGCTGAGCTGGAAGGCGTTGCCGGCGCCCAGGGAGCCGCCGATGGTGAGCAGCGCGAACAGGATGGCCAGACCCTTGCCCAGGCGCGGCAGGCCCTTCTCGGCGAAGCCGCGCGACAGGTATTCCATGGCCCCGCCCATGACGTGACCGTCCGGACGGAACACGCGGTACATCTGGGCCAGGGTCACCTCGGTGAACTTGCTGGTCATGCCCAGGAAGCCGGCGACGATCATCCAGAAGGTGGCGCCGGGCCCGCCGATGCTGATGGCGATGGCCACCCCGGCGATGTTGCCGAGGCCCACCGTGGCCGACAGGGCCGTGGACAGGGCCTGGAACGGTGTGACGTCGCCGGCCTCCCGCTTGGGCCGGTACTTGCCGCGCAGGATGCTGAAGGCGTGGCCCATCATGCGCAGGTTGACGAAATTGAAGCGCAGGGTCAGGAACAGGGCGCCGACGATCAGCCAGCCGACGATGAAGGGCATGTCCCCCTCGCCGGGCAGCACATCCCAGAACAGGACCAGGGAGAGGTAGTGGTTGATGACCCCGAAGGCGGCGTCGAAATGTCCCGGCTCGGCGGCCCGGGTCAGCCCGGGCAGACTGGCGAGCAGGGCCGCGCCGGCGATTTTCCCCTTGTCCATGCGAGTGGTCTTTCCCCGTGCCGTCGAATGGGCGCCATTTTCATCGCTTTTGGACGGGGCGGCAAAAAAATGGGCCCGTCCGGGGCCCGAGAAAGAGAAAAGGCCGGGCGAAGCCGGCCTTTTCGGGGGGGAAGGCGTGTCTTACAGGCCCATCACCCAGCCGACCAGGGTCTTGGCGTCGGCGTCGCTCACCTGCGGGTGCGGGGGCATCGGCACGTTCCCCCAGACGCCCTTGCCACCCTTCTTGATCACCGCGAGCAGATGCTCCTCGGCCTTGGCATCGCCCTTGTACTTCTTGGCCACGTCCTTGAAGGCGGGGCCGACGACCTTGCGCTCGACCTGGTGGCAGCTCATGCAGGCGTGCTTCTTGGCCAGGGCCTGGTCGGCGTAGGCGACGTTGGCGGACACGGCCAGAACGGCGGCGGCGAGGGTCAGGACAGCTTTCATTGCGTTTCTCCTAGAGTAGGTGTCGTTCAAGTGTTGCGGCGAGAATGGTAACCGATTGATTACAACATGAAAATAGCTGCCAGATCATCAAAACGGACTATTTCCGGTAGGCATTTAACGCCGGTGCAGACATGGGCGGCGACGTATGTTCGTACCGGTTTGGCGAGCGCGTCGGGCAGGCCGGGGGTATCCGGCGGGATGGCCAGGCACAGGGCGTTCGCCGGCAGGGCCCGCTGCGCGCGGGACTGCCAGTCCCCGAGCTCGGTCGCCGGGCCGCGCAGGACGACCACGGCGGGCGGCGCCAGGTGTTCCGCCAGTGCGGTGAGCAGGCCGGGGAAGGCGGGCGGGTGGTCCGCCATGGCCGGGTAGAACAGGCGCAGGGCCCGCTCGGCCGCCTGCAGATAGCGGGGCTCGCCGATCAGTTGGCCGAGCCGGTTCAGGGCCACGGCCGCGACGCCGTTGCCGGCCGGCATGGCGTTGTCGTGCACCGGCTTCATGCGGTGGATCAGCCGCTCGTGGTCGTGGCTGGTGAACCAGAAGCCGCCCCGCTCGGGGTCCTCGAAATGGGTCAGCAGGGCGTCCGCCAGTTCGCGCGCCCAGGCCAGGTCGGCCGGGCGGTAGTCGGCCTGCAGGCATTCCAACAGCGCGTCGAGCAGGAAGGCGTAGTCGTCCAGGTAGCCGTTGTGGCGGGCCTGGCCGTCCTTCCAGCTGGCGAGGAGGCGGCCGTCGCGCCACGCCAGCCGGCGCAGGGCGTCCACCGCGCCCTGGGCCATGCGCGTCCAGTCCGGCCGGTCGCAGCGCCGGCCGGCGCGGGCCAGGCCGCGGATCATCAGGGCGTTCCAGCTCGCCAGCACCTTGTCGTCGCGTCCGGGACGGACGCGCTGCTCGCGAGCGGCGAGCAGCTTGACGCGGGCGCTCTCCAGCCGATCCGTCGCCGTCGCCATGTCCAGCCCCAGCTCAGCCGCCACCGCCTCCAGCGACCGCTCGCCGCCCAGGTGCCAGGCGTGGCCCTCGAAGTTGGGCGCCGCGTCCAGCCCCCAGCGCGGCGCCGCCACGGCGTATTCCTCGGCGCTGAGCAGGGCGCGCGCCGCCTCCGGCGTCCAGACGTAGAACCTGCCCTCCTCGTGCTCCGAGTCGGCGTCCAGGGCCGAGCAGAACACGCCTTCCGGCGTGGTCATCTCGCGCGCCAGCCAGTCGACGGTCAACGCGGCGGCGCGCAGGAAACCGGCCTCCCCCGTCAACGCCCAGGCGTCGGCGTAGAGGGCCAGCAGCGGGCCGTTGTCGTAGAGCATCTTCTCGAAGTGGGGAATGGCCCAGCGCTCGTCCACCGAGTAGCGGTAGAAGCCGCCGCCGAGCTGGTCCATCAGGCCGCGCTCGGCCATGCGCCGCAGGGTGACCAGGACCTGCTCGCGCGAGCGCGCGTCACCGCGCTGCAGCAGGAACTCCAGGTCGGCGGGGCGGGGAAACTTGGGCGCGCCGCCGTAGCCGGCGTGCACCGGGTCGAAATTCTCGGTGAGCTGGGCGACCGCCGCGCGCAGCGGGTGCTCGGCCATCGCCACCGCCGGGCCCGCCTCGGCCGCCTGGTCGGCCAGGGCCTCCAGCAGGGCGGCGTTCTGCGCCTCGATGTCGGCGCGGCGGTGGCGGTAGGCGTCGGCCACGTACTCCATCAGCTGCACGAAGCCGGGCAGGCCGAAGCGCGCCTGCTTGGGGAAATAGGTGCCGGCGAAGAAGGGCGTCTGGTCCGGCGCGAGGAACAGGGTCAGGGGCCAGCCGCCGCCGCGCCGGGCGAGCATCTGGTGGGCGGTCTGATAGATCTGGTCGAGGTCGGGCCGCTCCTCCCGGTCCACCTTGATGTTCACGAACAGCCGGTTCATCACCGCCGCCACCTCCGGGTCCTCGAAGCACTCGTGCGCCATGACGTGGCACCAGTGGCAGGCGGAATAGCCGATCGACAGCAGGATGGGCCGGTCCTCCCGGCGCGCCTGCTCCAGGGCCGCCTCGCCCCAGGGCTGCCAGTCCACCGGGTTGTCGGCGTGCTGCAGCAGGTAGGGGCTGGATTCCTGGGCGAGACGGTTGGGCATGGCGGGCTCCTGAGGGCAGGCCGCTATTCTAGGCGCGTGGGGCAATAGTTGACAATTATTGTCGGGAATGGGCGGCAAGATCTCACCGCCGACGCCGAGCGGCTCGCACAGGTCGAGGCAGACAGGCTGCGCGCCCGTCTTCTCGCCGCGCGGGTCACCCGCCACATGGCGATGAATGCCTCGGCCGTCACCCTGCCGTCTTCCTATCGTCCCCGCAGGCCGATCTTGGCCCGCTGGGCGTTGCCTGTCCGCGCGCGCGACGCCCGGCGGCGGGTTGCACTAGACTCCCCGCCATGGTCCGCGATGAGTCTCCCAGGCGAGAAACCTCCCCCTGCGCGGGCGATTGCACTTGCGGCGCGGTGGGGCCTGTGCTCGCCGCGCCGGTGGTTGCCGTCGCCGGGGGTGGGTTGGCGCGTTCCGTCTTCCACATGCCCGGCATGGACTGCCCGGCGGAGGAAGGCATGATCCGCCTGCGGCTTCAGGGCGCGCCGGTGGTCGGCCTGAGCTTCGACCTCGTCGCGCGGCGGCTGACCGTGGACCACGCCGGCGACCCGGCCGAGCTGCTCGAGCGGCTGCGGCCGCTGGGCTACGGGGCGACGCTGCTGGAGAGCGGCGCGGTGGCGGACGCGGCCGACCGCGTTGATGACGCCGCGCAGACGGACGCCGCGGAGGCGCGCGTCTTGTGGTGGCTGCTGGCCATCAACGCGCTGATGTTCGTCGTCGAGATCGGCGCGGGCTGGCTGGCCGGCTCGGCGGGGCTGATCGCCGACGCCATGGACATGTTCGCCGACGCGGCCGTCTACGGCGTCGCCCTCTACGGCGTCGGACGCGCCGCCGGGGTCAAGCTGGCCGCCGCGCGGCTGTCCGGCCTGTTCCAGCTCCTGCTGGCCCTCGGCGCGCTGGGTCAGACCGCCCGCCATGTCCTGGGCGGCGTCGAGCCGGCGAGCGTGGCGATGCTGGGCGTGGGGTTCATGGCCCTGATGGCCAACGTCGCCTGCCTGCTGCTGATCCACCGCCATCGCCATCGGGGCGCGCACATGCGGGCCAGCTACATCTTCTCGGCCAACGACGTGATCGCCAACCTGGGGGTCCTGGCCGCCGGCCTGCTGGTGATGGTGACGGGCAGGCCGTGGCCGGACTGGGTGATCGGCATCGCGATCGGCCTGGTCGTCCTGGTCGGCGCGGTGCGCATCCTTCGCCTGCGCTGAAGGCCCCGCTCGCGGCCCTCCGCGGCGCGCCGGCCTGCCCGCGAGGAAGCAAGGCCCCCCTAGCGCTTGGCGGTCGCGCCGGTCTCCAGCCGGAAGCTGGCATGGCAGGAGACGCAGTTGCTCATCACGGCGCCGAGCTGGCGCAGGGCGTGGTTGGCGTCGCCCAGGCTGTCGGCGTCGCGCGCCAGGTCGTCGAAGCCCTCGTGGGTGGCGTGGCCCAGCTGCCTGAACGTCTGCGGCAGCTTGGCGCGCAGGCCGGCGGGCACCTCGTGGGCGGCGGCGACGCCCAGCTCGCGGGCGGCGCGGGCCACGGTGGGCAGGTCGTCGGCCGCCGCCGCGGTGACGATCTTCTGCGCGCCGGACAGGAAGGCGCGCATCTCCAGGCGGATGTGCATCGCCTCCTCGGCGCTGACCGGGATGGCCTGGCGGGTATCGAGTTTCGGCGCGTGGTGGGCGTGTTCGCCGGCGGTGGCGAGCAGCGGGACGAACAGCAGGGCGAGGAGCAGCGGGACGAACAGCAGGGCGAGGGCAAGGGCGCGCGGCATGGTTTTCCTCCGTAGGGTCGAGCCGTCATGGGCAGGGCCGGATCATGCCACGCCAAGCGGTCCGCCAGGCGGCGGGTATGCGCGGGTCCGCGTCCATCCCATGCCCCCAGGCCCCGCAGGGCGCTGGGGGACGGGCGGCGCCTCAGGGCTGGTGGACCCGCGCGCGGTCCTGTTCGCGCAGCCTGGTCTGGTCCTGCTGCGGCTCGTCGAGCCGCGACTGGGTCTGCTCCTCGCTGCGCAGCCGCTCCTGGCTCTGGACGGCGGCCGGGTCGCGCACCCGTTCCTGGGCCTGCGACTGCTGGCGTT
>JALOTG010000072.1 GCA_025458005.1 Thiobacillaceae bacterium | reverse complement strand
CAAGCAAGACTCATGCCTTGTTTCGGTGCGAGCATCATTTCCTTGCCGGTGGCCGTTTCCCCTGCCGTATTGATGGGCCCCGGGGCCTCGGGTTCGGACATGTCGGGACGGCAAGCGCGAACGAAAACGCCCCGATACGGGGCGTTCGATGAGGCAGTGCACCAGTATGGTGCGCGCAGCAGGGTAGCCCGGCCTCAGCCGGAGTTCTTCTCCTTGTGCTCGATGCGGTCGAACTCCGCCTCCATCTCCTCGTCGCTGAGGGGCTGGTAATCCGATTGGGCGGGCTCGGGCGAGCGCTTCACCAGCCAGGCCGCCACCAGCACGCCCGCCTCGTAGAGCAGCCACAGGGGCACGGCCAGCATGATCTGGGAGATGACGTCGGGGGGGGTGACGATGGCGCCGATGACGAAGGCGCCGACGATGACATAGGGGCGCGCCTCGCGGAATTTCTGCACCTCCACGATCCCCATCTTGGCCAGGGCCACCACCACGATGGGCACCTCGAAGGTGACGCCGAAGGCGATGAACAGGGTGATGACGAAATCGAGGTACTTGTTGATGTCGGTCATCACCGCCACCCCCTCGGGGGCGATGCCGACCACGAAGCCGAACACCACCGGGAAGACCAGGAAGTAGGCGAAGGTCATGCCGAGCAGGAAGAGCAGGACGCTGGCCACCGACAGGGGCAGGATGAGGCGCTTCTCATGGGCGTAGAGACCCGGCGCGATGAAGGACCAGGCCTGGTACATGAAATAGGGCAGCGCCAGCAGGAAGGCGGTCATCATGGCCACCTTCACCGGCACGAAGAAGGGGGTGACCACCTCGGTGGCGATCATCTGCCCGCCCTGCGGCAGCGAGGTCAGCATGGGATGGGCCAGCAGGGCGTAGAGGTCCTTGGCCCACGGGAACAGGCAGACGAAGAGGACGATCCAGGCGATGGCCACCCGCAGCAGCCGGTCGCGCAGTTCGATCAGGTGGGAGATGAAGGTCTGCTGGTCGTCCATGCCTCAGGCGGCCTGGTCGCGTTTTTCGCCGCCGGCGGCGGCCTGGCCGGCCGGGCCTGCCGCCGCGGGCGTGGCCGCCTTGGGCGGGGTCAGGTCGTCCGGGAGGATCGCCTCGTCCAGGTTGCCCGACAGGGCCGGCGCGGCGGGTGAAGGTTCGGGCAGGGCCTTGCCCCCCTCCGCCCCCTTGTCCTGGGCCTGGGGCCGCGCGCCCTCCTCGGCCTTGATCTCGTCGTAGGCCTTGCGCGACAGGCCGCCGTCCGTGGCGGCCATGGCGGCCACCACCTTCTCCACCTGGCCGACCTCCTGCTCGATCTCGCGGCCGGTCTCCTGGGCCAGGATCTCGTACTTCTGGGCCGTCTCCTTCATCTCCTGCTGCAGCTTGCGCAACTCCTCCAGCTTCATGTCGCGGTCGATGTCCTGCTTGACCTGGGACACGTAGCGGTTGAGCTTGCCCAGCCACTGGCCGGCGGTGCGCGCCACCTTGGGCAGGCGCTCCGGCCCGATGACGAGCAGGGCCACGACGCCGATGACCAGCAGTTCGGTGAAGGCGATGTCGAACATGAGTAAGGCCTGATCAGCGAGGCTTCCGGGGCGGGGCGCAAACGCCTCGCCCCTGCGCCCTCACCGCATTCAGCCCTGCTGCTTTTCCTTGACCTCGCCCTCGATGGTGGCGCCGGTCTCGGCCTGGCGGGGCAGTTCCGCGGGCTTCTCGCCCTTGGCCTCCTCCTCCTTCATGGCGGACTTGAAGTTCTTCACCGCGCCGCCCAGGTCGCCGCCGATGTTGCGCAGCTTCTTGGTGCCGAACACCAGCAGCACGATCACCAGGACCACCAGCCAATGCCAGATGCTAAAGCTTCCCATCTCTCGTCACTCCTCGAAATAATCGTTCACGAACAGCAGTCTAGATGCATTCCTACAGGGGCCGCGGCCCGCCGCCGCCGAACACGTGCACGTGCAGGTGGAAGACCTCCTGGCCGCCGCCCGGGCCGGTATTGATCACCGTGCGGAAGCCGTTGCCGAGGCCCAGCTCCGCGGCGAGCCTGGGCGCCAGCAGCAGGATCCGGCCCAGGATGTCGCGGTGCGCCTCGTCGCAGTCGGCCAGGGAGGCGACATGGACCTTGGGGATGATCATGAAGTGCACCGGGGCGACCGGCCGGATGTCGTGAAAGGCCAGCAGCTCGTCGTCCTCGTGGACCTTCCTGCAGGGGATCTCCCCCGCGGCAATCTTGCAGAAGATGCAATCGCTCATGGCTTCTCCTTGCGCGCCGCCTTCTCGACGATGCCCGATGTACCCTCGCGCCGCGCCAGCTCGGCGAGGACCTCGTCGGGATGGATGTCCAGGTGGGCCAGCAGCACGAGACTGTGGAACCACAGATCGGCCGTCTCGCAGACCACCTTGTCGCGCGCCCCGTCCTTGGCCGCCATGATGGTCTCGGCACCCTCCTCCGCCACCTTCTTCAGGATGGCGTCCAGGCCCTTGTCGTAGAGCCTGGCCACGTAGGAGCTGGCGGGGTCGGCACCCTTGCGCTCCGCCAGGGTGCGTGCGAGGCGAGACAGGATCTCGGCCTGTTCCGGTGCATCCGCCTGGCTCATTTGCTGTAGATCTCGTGGGGGTCCTTGAGGACCGGCTCCACCGCCGTCCACGCCCCCCCTTCCAGCTTCTGGAAGAAGCAGCTCCTGCGGCCGGTATGACAGGCGATGCCGCCGGTCTGTTCCACCTTCAGCAGCACCACGTCCTCGTCGCAGTCCAGGCGGATCTCCCGGACCTTCTGGGTATGCCCGGACTCCTCGCCCTTGTGCCAGAGCTTCTTGCGCGAGCGGGACCAGTACACCGCCTCGCCCAGCTCCACGGTACGCTTCAGGGCCTCGCGGTTCATCCAGGCGACCATCAGGATGTCGCCGCTGGCCGCGTCCTGGGCGATGGCCGGCACCAGGCCGTGCTCGTTCCAGCTCACCTTGTTCAGCCAGCTGTCGTTGCCCGCGCTCACAGACGCACCTCGATGCCCTGGGCGGCCATGTGCCGCTTGGCCTCGCCCACGGTGTACTCGCCGTAGTGAAAGATGCTGGCGGCCAGCACGGCGTCGGCGCCGCCCTGCGTCACGCCGTCCGCCAGGTGCTGCAGGGTGCCCACCCCGCCGCTGGCGATGACCGGGATGCGGACCGCGTCGGCGATGGTCCGGGTCAGCCTCAGGTCGAAGCCGGTCTTCGCGCCGTCGCGGTCCATGCTGGTGAGTAGCAGTTCGCCGGCCCCCAGGTTTTCCATCTTCCTGGCCCACTCCACCGCGTCCAGGCCGGTGGGCTTGCGGCCGCCGTGGGTAAACACCTCCCAGCGCGGCTGGCCGTCGTCGGCGACCTGCTTGGCGTCGATGGCCACCACGATGCACTGCGAGCCGAACCGGTCGGAGGCGTCCTTGACCAGCTGCGGGTTGTGCACGGCGGCGGTATTGATCGACACCTTGTCCGCGCCGGCGTGCAGCAGGCGGCGCACGTCGTCCACCGTGCGCACCCCGCCGCCCACGGTCAACGGGATGAACACCTGGGCGGCGACGTCCTCGATGATGTGCAGGATGATGTCGCGGTCGTCGGAGCTGGCGGTGATGTCCAGGAAGGTCAGTTCGTCGGCGCCCTGCTCGTCGTAGCGGCGCGCCACCTCCACCGGGTCGCCGGCGTCGCGCAGGTTGACGAACTGCACGCCCTTGACGACCCGTCCGGCGGTGACGTCCAGGCAGGGGATGATGCGCTTGGCGAGGCCCATGTCGGCGCGTCCTCAGCCTTCGACGCGGTATTCGGCCGACCGGGCGTGGGCCTGCAGCCCCTCGCCGTAGGCCAGGGCGGCGGCCAGCTCGCCCAGCGTCCGGGCGCCCGCGCGGGACACCTGGATCAGGCTGGAGCGCTTCTGGAAGTCGTATACCCCCAGGGGCGAGGAGAAGCGCGCCGTGCGCGAGGTGGGCAGCACGTGGTTGGGACCGGCGCAGTAGTCGCCCAGCGCCTCGCAGGTGTGCCGCCCCATGAAGATGGCGCCGGCGTGGCGGATGTGCGGCAGCAGGGCCTGGGGATCCTCCACCGACAGCTCCAGGTGCTCGGGGGCGATGTGGTTGGCGATGCGGGCTGCCTCCTCCAGGCCGCGGCAGCGGATCATGCCGCCCCGGTCTGCCAGCGAGCGGCTGATGACCGCCTGGCGCGGCATGGTCGGCAGCAGCCGGTCGACGCTGGCCTGCACGGCGTCGAGGAAGGCGGCGTCCGGCGAGATCAGGATGGACTGGGCCAGCTCGTCGTGCTCGGCCTGGGAGAAGAGGTCCATGGCGATCCAGTCCGGATTGGTCTTGCCGTCGCAGATCACCAGGATCTCCGAGGGTCCGGCCACCATGTCGATGCCCACCACGCCGAACACGCGGCGCTTGGCCTCGGCGACGTAGGCGTTGCCCGGGCCGACGATCTTGTCCACCTGGGGCACGCTCGCGGTGCCGTAGGCCAGGGCGGCCACCGCCTGGGCGCCGCCGATGGTGAACACCCGGTCCACGCCGGAAACCGCCGCCGCCGCCAGCACCAGGTCGTTCTGGACGCCGTCCGGGGTGGGCACCACCATGATCAGTTCCTTCACCCCGGCCACCTTGGCGGGGATGGCGTTCATCAGCACCGAGGAGGGGTAGGCCGCCTTGCCGCCCGGCACGTAGAGGCCGACGCGATCCAGGGCGGTGACCTGCTGGCCGAGCATCGTCCCGTCCGCCTCGGTGTAGGTCCAGGAGGACTGCAGCTGCCGCTCGTGGTAGACGCGGATGCGCTCGGCCGCGTCGCGCAGGCCCCGCTCCAGCTGCAGCGGCAGGGCCCGCTGGGCCTGGGCAAGACGTTCCGGGGTCAGTTCCAGGGCGGCCATGTCGGGCGCCTGGAGGCGATCGAAGCGGGCGGTGTATTCGAGCACGGCGGCGTCGCCGCGCTGGCGGACCGCGCTCAGGATCGCCTGCACGGCCTCCCCCACCGCCGCGTCGGTGTCGGCGGAAAAGGCCAGGAGACGGTCGAGCCGCTGCTGGAAATCCGCTGCGCCGGAGTCGAGCCGGGTGATCTGGAGGGCGGTGGTCATGAGGGCAATCCGAGCTGAACGGGGCGATTATAGCGGCAATTCGCGCGGGCGGCCCGCCTGGCGGCCAGCCTCCGGGTAGGCTTGATCAGGCCTGCCCCGCGGCGGCGGCCGAGCGGAATGCCGCGATGATCGGCTGGATCACGTCGTGCTTGAGCTTCAGCGAGGCCTGGTTGACCACCAGCCGCGAACTGATCTGGGCGATCTCCTCCACCGCGGCCAGATTGTTGGCCTTGAGCGTGCCGCCGGTGGAGACCAGGTCGACGATCACGTCGGCCAGGCCGACCAGCGGCGCCAGTTCCATGGAGCCGTAGAGCTTGATCAGGTCCACGTGCACCCCCTTGGCGGCGAAGAACAGCCGCGCGGTCTGCACGTACTTGGTCGCCACCCGCAGCCGCGCCCCGCGCCTGACCGCCGCCTCGTAGTCGAAGCCGACCGGGGTGGCGACCATCATGCGGCAGCGGGCGATGTTCAGGTCCACCGGCTGGTAGAGTCCCTCGCCGCCGTGCTCCATGAGCACGTCCTTGCCGGCCACGCCCAGGTCCGCCGCGCCGTGCTGCACATAGGTGGGCACGTCGGTGGCGCGCACGATGATCAGGCGCACGTCCGGCCGGTTGGTGCCGATGATCAGCTTGCGCGAGGACTCCGGATTCTCCAGCGGGGTGATGCCGGCGGCCGCCAGCAGCGGCAGGGTTTCCTCGAAGATGCGGCCCTTGGACAGGGCGAGGGTGATGCTCATGCCTTCTGCCTCCTGACGACCGCGCCCAGCGCGGCGAGCTTGTCCTCCAGCCGCTCGTAGCCCCGGTCGAGGTGGTAGATGCGCTCGACCGTGGTCTCGCCCTCGGCCACCAGGCCGGCGATGACCAGGCTGGCCGAGGCCCTGAGGTCGGTAGCCATCACCGTCGCCCCGGTCAGCTTGTCCACCCCGGTCACCACGGCGGTATTGCCGTCGATCTTGATGTCGGCGCCCAGGCGGATCAGTTCCACGGCGTGCATGAAGCGGTTCTCGAAGATGGTCTCGCGGATCACCGCGGTGCCCTCGGCGACGGCGTTGACGGCCATGAACTGGGCCTGCATGTCGGTCGGGAAGGCCGGATAGGGCGCGGTGCGGATGGACACCGCCTTCAAGCGGCGCGGCGCCTTGAGATGAATCGCCTCGTGGCTGGGCGACTTCTCGCTGTCGATGTCGCAGCCGGCGTCCATCAGCTTGTCCACCACGGCGTCCAGATAACCGGCCGAGGTACCGGTCAGGCGCACGTCGCCGCCGGTGACGGCGGCCGCGCAGAGGTAGGTGCCGGTCTCGATGCGGTCCGGCATGATGCGGTGGGTCGCGCCGGTGAGGCGCTCGACGCCGCGGATGCGGATCACGTCGGTGCCGGCGCCGCTGATCCGGGCGCCCATGGCGTTGAGGCACTGGGCCAGGTCGACCACCTCCGGCTCGCGCGCGGCGTTCTCGATCACCGTCTCGCCGTCCGCCAGGCAGGCGGCCATCATCAGGTTCTCGGTGCCGGTGACGGTGACCATGTCGGTGAACAGGCGCGCGCCCTTCAGCCGGGTGGCGCGGGCGTTGACGTAGCCGTGCTCCACGCTGACCTCGGCGCCCATGGCGGTGAGGCCCTTGATGTGCTGGTCCACCGGCCGGGCGCCGATGGCGCAGCCGCCGGGCAGCGACACGCTGGCCTCGCCGTGACGCGCGACCAGCGGCCCGAGCACCAGCACCGAGGCGCGCATGGTCTTCACCAGTTCGTACGCGGCGACCGGATTGCCGAGCCCCGATGCGTCCAGGGTGACGCTGTCGCCGTCGCGCGCCACCTTGACGCCCATCTGCTCCAGCAGCTTGAGCATGGTGCGGATGTCGTTGAGCGCCGGCACGTTGCTCAGCGTCAGCGGTTCCGCGGTGAGCAGGCTGGCGCACAGGATGGGCAGGGCCGCGTTCTTGGCGCCGGAGACGGCCACCTCGCCAGCGAGGCGGCGGCCGCCGGTGATGACCAGCTTATCCATTGCGCGCCTGCCACTCCTCGGGGGTGAGGGTCTGCATGGACAGGGCGTGAATTTCCGCCTTCATGCGGTCGCCCAGGGCCTGGTAGACCAGCTGGTGGCGGGCGACCAGCAGCTTGTCGCGGAAGGCCGGGCTGACGATGACCGCCTCGAAGTGGTGGCCGTCGCCCTCGACGCGCAGGAAGTCGCAGGACAGGCCGGCATGGATCCAGGCCTCGATCTGTTGCGGGGTAACCATGGGAATTTGGATTCGAAAGGAAGGATCAGTGGCGCAGTTTATAGCCGCTCCTGAGCAACAGCCAAGCGGCCAGCGTGAGCAGCGCGGCGCTGGGCAGCACGATGGCCATGCCCAGCCAGGGGCTGACGTCGGAGACGCCGAAGAAGCCGTAGCGGAAGCCGTCGATCATGTAGAAGACCGGATTGAGGTGGGACACCGCCTGCCAGAAGGGAGGCAGGGAATGAATGGAGTAGAACACCCCGGACAGGAAGGTGAGCGGCATGATGACGAAGTTCTGCACCCCGGCCAAGTGATCGAACTTATCCGCCCAGATGCCGGCGAAGATGCCGATGCAGCCGAACACCGCGCTGGCCGACAGGGCATAGGCCAGCAGCCAGGCGGGGTGGGCCAGCGGCAGATCGGTGAACAGTAGGCCGACGGCCGCCACCCCCAGCCCCACCAGCAGGCCACGCGCCATGGCCGCCAGCAGGTAGGCGAGCAGGAACTCCAGGTGACTGAAGGGCGGCAGCAGGACGAACACGATGTTGCCGGTGATCTTGGACTGGATCAGGCTGGAGGAACTGTTGGCGAAGGCGTTCTGCAGCACCGACATCATGATCAGCCCGGGCATCAGGAAGGCGCTGTAGCCCACGCCGGGATAGACCTCCACGTGCGCCTCCAGGACATGGGAGAAGATCAGCAGGTAGAGCAGCGCGGTGAGCACCGGCGCGGCCACGGTCTGCAGCATGACCTTCCAGAAGCGCAGGATCTCCTTGTGCAGCAGCATCCGGAAACCGCTCACTGGACTACCCTCCTGTCGCTGCGCGACATCCTCCCCGGGGGAGGGGGAGTGCCCCCTTCGGGCGGCCGGGCGGGGGCGCTCACCCCCCCGCCTCCCGCATCACCCGCACGAACACGTCCTCCAGGTCGGCCTGGGTGAGGGCCATCTCCTCGACGGTGACGTCCGCCTGGCGCAGGGTCGCCAGGATGGACTCCAGCTCGGCATAGTCCGGCAGGGCGAGGCAGTAGCGATCGCCCGAGCAGGCGACCAGCCGCCCCTCCAGCGACGCCGGCAGCCGGGCGGGCGCCAGCTTCAGTTCCAGCCGGCGCTCGCCGGCCGCGCCGAGCAGGTCGGCGGTGCGGTCCAGGGCGACGACGCGTCCCTCCTTGAGCATGGCCACCCGCTCGCACAGGGCCTCGGCCTCCTCCAGGTAATGGGTGGTGAGCAGGATGGTGTGGCCTTCGCGATTGAGGCGCCGCACGAACGCCCACAGGCTCTGGCGCAGTTCCACGTCGACGCCGGCGGTGGGCTCGTCGAGCACGATCACCGGCGGCCGGTGCACCAGGGCCTGGGCCACCAGCACCCGCCGCTTCATGCCGCCCGACAGGCGGCGCATGTTGGTGTCCGCCTTGTCCGCGAGGCCGAGGTGAAGCAGCAGTTCGTCGATCCAGGCGTCGTTGCGGCGCAGCCCGAAATAGCCGGACTGGAAGCACAGCGACTCGCGCACCGTGAAGAAGGGGTCGAACACCAGCTCCTGGGGCACCACGCCCAGCTGGCGGCGCGCCTCGCGGTAGTCGCGCGCCACGTCATGACCCATGACCTCGGCGCGACCCGCCGTGGCGCGGGTCAGACCGGCCAGGATGCTGATGAAGGTGGTCTTGCCCGCGCCGTTGGGGCCCAGCAGGGCGAAGAACTCACCCTGTTCGATGTCGAGGTCGATGCCGCGCAGGGCATGCACCGACTTGAAGCGCTTCTCCAGCCCGCGCGCGCGGATGGCCGCGGGCATGGCTAGGCGATGAGTTCGCCGATGCCGTAGAGCTTGGCCAGGCTGTGCAGGCTGTCCGGGACGTGCTGGAAGGTCACCGTGCGTCCCTCCGAAGCGGCGCGGCGGCGCCAGGACAGCATGAGGCTGAGGGCGGAGGAATCCACCCGGCCGACGCCGGCCAGGTCGAAGGCCGCCGCGCCGGAGCCGATCGCCGCGTTGCCCTCCGCCAGCAGGCGGGTGGCCTGCTCCAGGGTCAGGTCACCCTCCAGTCGGACGGTCTGGTCCTCCACGCGCATGGCCGCCGTCCCGGATCAGTTGCGCGCGTTGCGCCGCGACAACGCGGCCACCAGCCCGTCAATGCCCCCCTTGCGGACCTCGGTGTTGAAGGAGCCGCGATAGGTGGTGACCAGGCTCACGTTGTCGACCAGCACGTCGTACACCTTCCAGCCCTCGGTCTGTTTCTCCATGCGGTAATCGATGGTGATGGGCGGCGCGCCAGGCTTGCTCACCTCGGTGTTGATCATGACGTCCTCATCCCCCGGCCGCATGCGCAGCGGCTTGAAATCGATCTTGTAGTCCGCCACGCTGGACAGCGAGGCGGCATAGGTGCGCACCAGCAGGGTGCGGAACTCGTTGACCAGCGCCTGTTGCTGGGGAGGGCTGGCCGTCGCCCAGTGGCGCCCCACCGCCAGCTGGGTCATGCGCTTGAAATCGAAGTGGGGCAGGACGCGTGTTTCCACCAGATCGTAGATGCGCTTGGAGTTGGCGGATTTGAGATCGGAATCCAGCTTGACGATGCGAATCACCTCGTTGGTGGTGTTCCTCGCCAGCACGTCGGGGGGCAGCAGGTCCGCATGCGCCATCGGCGCCCCCGCCAGGAGCATGCCGATCAGCAGGGCCTTGAATATCTGCAACATCTGAACTTCCCTGTGTCTATCACTTGATCAACTCTGCTGCGAGGCGCCCGCCGTCGTCAAGGGGCGGATTCCGCCGGCGGCGGCGCGGCGGCGCCTTCCTCGCCCTTGCTGTAGAGGAATTGCCCGATCAGGTCCTCCAGCACTACCGCCCCCTGGGTGATCTTCAACTTGTCGCCATCGGACAACATCTTCTCGTCGCCGCCGGCCTCCAGGGCAATGTACTGCTCGCCGAGCAGGCCGGAGGTCATGATGGCCGCGCTGGTATCGGCGGGAAACCTGTATTCCGAGCCCAGTCGGAGTTCCACCACCGCCTCGTACATGGTGCTGTCGAAGCGGATGTCCGTGACCCGCCCCACCACCACCCCCGCGCTCTTCACCGGTGCGCGTATCTTGAGGCCGCCGATGTTGTTGAACTCCGCCTGAACGGTATAGGACTTGGCGGCATCGAAGCCGCTCATGCTGCCGACGCGCAGGGCCAGGAACAGCAGCGCGGCCAGGCCAGCGGCGACGAACAGCCCGACCCAGAAATCGAGCACGGTTTTTTTCATGGCCATAGTCTCACACCCCGCGGAACATGAAGGAAGTCAACACGAAATCCCAGGCCAGGACGGCCAGGCTGGAGGTCACGACGGTGCGGGTGGTGGCACGCGACACCCCCTCGGCGGTGGGCGGCGCGTCATAGCCCTCGTACAAGGCGATGACGGTGACCACGCCGCCGAACACCACGCTCTTGATGACGCCGTTGAGGATGTCCTCCTGGAAGTCCACCGCCGCCTGCATCTGCGACCAGAAGGCGCCCTCGTCGACGCCGATCAGCACCACGCCGACCAGATAGCCGCCGAAGATGCCCATCGCGGAGAACAGGGCGGCCAGCAGCGGCATGGAGATCACGGCGCCCCAGAAGCGCGGCGCCACCACTCGGGCGATCGGGTCCACCGCCATCATCTCCAGCGCGGAGATCTGCTCGGTGGCCTTCATCAGGCCGATCTCCGCCGTGATGGCGGACCCGGCCCGGCTGGCGAACAGCAGCGCCGCCACCACCGGGCCCAGTTCCCGCACCAGGGAAAGGGATACCAGGACGCCCAGGGATTCCTCCGCGCCATAGGTCTGCAGGGTCTCGTAGCCCTGCAGGCCCAGCACCATGCCGACGAACAGGCCCGAGACCAGGATGATGACCAGCGACAGGACGCCGGACGAGAAGATCTCCTTGATGACCAGGTGGAAGCGACGGAAGCTGGGCCCTGAGTACATCAGGGTCAGGAAGAAGAAGCGCGTCGCCAGGCCCAGCCGCCAGATGGAGTTGATGGTCCGGGCGCCCATGCGGCGCAGGATCGCCGCGATGCCGTCAAGCATGGCGCAGCCCCAGTTCCTCCGCGTAGGCGGGGGCCGGGTAGTGGAAGGGGACGGGACCATCCTCCTCGCCGTGCACGAACTGGTGCACGTAGGACAGGTCGGAGGCGCGGATTTCCTTGGGCGTGCCCTGGGCGACGACGACGCCCTCGGAGATGAAATAGACGTAGTCGACGATCTTCAGGGACTCCTGCACGTCGTGGGTCACCACCAGGGAGGTCAACCCCAGGGTGTCGGTCAGGCGCCGGATCAGGTCGCCGGTGATGCCCAGGGAGATCGGGTCCAGGCCGGCGAACGGTTCGTCGTACATGATCAGCATGGGATCGAGGGCGATGGCGCGGGCCAGGGCGACCCGGCGGGCCATGCCGCCGGACAGCTCGGCCGGCATCAGGTCCTGGGCGCCGCGCAGGCCGACCGCGTTGAGCTTCATCAGCACCAGGTCGCGCACCATCTCCTCGGGCAGATCGGTGTGCTCGCGCAGCTGGAAGGCGACGTTCTCGTAGACCGTCATGTCGGTGAACAGCGCGCCGAACTGGAACAGCATGCCCATGCGCCGGCGCAGGCGGTAGAGGTCCCGCAGCTTCAGTTCGCCCACCGATTCGCCATCCACCCGCACCTGCCCCTGGGTGGGTTTGAGCTGTCCGCCGATCAGCCGCATGAGGGTGGTCTTGCCGCAGCCCGAATTGCCCATGATGGCCACCACCTGACCGCGCCGCGCGGCCAGATTGACTCCCTGGAGGACCAGCCGGTCGGCGTAGGCAAAGGAGAGATCGCGGACTTCGACGAGGTTATCGGACACTGGGGGAAAGGGCGGCTTATGTCGTTTTGGCCCGCTATTCTAGCGGAGCCTGGCAGCCCGGCTCAATCAGAGACCCATCAGTTCAAGCAGGATCGCCACGCGCTGGATGCCGGTCAGGTCGGAGTCCCGGCTGAAGAGATAGAGGGGCTGGTCGCGTACGCCGATCTCCCCGGCCAGGATCTTGAGGTCGGAGCGGGCATCGAACCAGTACAGCCGGGGATCCTCTCGCGTCGCCACCATGAACGACGCGCCCGCCGGGACCCGGGCCAACACCTCGGCAGCCGGGACACCCCCGGCAGGCGCCTCCAGGACGAAGCGAAAGGTCGGCTGCGTCTCATCAGCCCAGCCGCTCAGTTCCCCCATGGCGCAACGGGACCAGATTTCGTAGGGGACATAGACCGCCCGGAACTGGGTGTTGTAATAAG
>JALOTG010000071.1 GCA_025458005.1 Thiobacillaceae bacterium | reverse complement strand
CCGCTACGAGGCGCCCCTCAAGGAGGTCTTCGAGTCATGCTGAGCGTCGTCATCCCCATCGCCTTCACCCTGGTGGCCCTGGCGGTGGCCCTGAACTTCTGGCGCCTGCTGGTGGGGCCCAGCCTGCCCGACCGCATCCTGGCCCTGGACACCTTGTACGTGAACACCATCGCCCTGCTGGTGCTGCTCGGCATCCACCTGGGCAGCGCCCTGTACTTCGAGGCCGCCCTGCTCATCGCCCTGATGGGCTTCGTCGGCACCGTCGCCCTGTGCAAGTACCTGCTGCGCGGCGACATCATCGAGTAAGCGCGCCATGCTGGACAACCTGCTCGCCTTCCTGATCCTCGCCGGCGCGGCGTTCACCTTCATTGGCTCCCTGGGCCTGGCGCGGCTGAGGGACTTCTACACCCGGCTCCACGGGCCCACCAAGGCCACCACCCTGGGGGTGGGCAGCCTGCTCGTCGCCTCGGCCATCCATTTCAGCACGCGCGGCGAGGGGATCAGCCTGCACGAGGTGCTGGTCACCCTGTTCCTGTTCATCACCGCGCCGGTGTCCGCCCACCTGCTGGCCAAGGCCGCCCTGCACCTGAGGCTGGCGTCCCTGGCGCCGGCGCCGGAGGAGGAGGCGCCGGCGCGGCAGGGCGACGCGAGCCCGGAGGAGCGCTAGGCCATGGCCGCCGCGACCCTGATCGACACCCACTGCCACCTCGACGCCGGCGAGTTCGACGCCGACCGGGACGCGGTCCATGAGCGGGCGCGCCAGGCGGGGGTGATGCTGCAGGTGGTGCCGGCGGTGAGCGCCGCGAATTTCACCGAGGTCGCGGCCAGCTGCGAACGTTACCCCGGCTGCCTGCCGGCCTGGGGCATGCACCCGATGTACATCCACGTCCACCATGACCGCCACCTGGACGCCCTCCGCCGCCAGATCGAGGCCTGGCGGCCGGTGGCGGTGGGGGAGATCGGCCTGGACCTGTTCGTGCCGGACCTGGACTTAGCCACCCAGGAGCACTTCTACGTCGAGCAGCTGAGGATCGCCCGGGACTACGACCTGCCCGCGCTGCTGCACTGCCGGCGGGCCAACGACCAGATCCTCAAGCACCTGCGGCGCTTCCGGCTCAGGGGCGGCATCGCCCACGCCTTCAGCGGCAGTCGTCACCAGGCCGATGAGTATCTGAAGCTGGGCTTCCGGCTGGGCTTCGGCGGCGCCTTCACCTGGACGCGCGCCACCCGGCTGCGCGCCCTGGCCGTCGAGCTGCCCCTGGAGGCCATCGTTCTGGAGACCGACAGCCCGGACATCCCGCCCGCCTGGATCGGGCAGGGGCGCAACGAGCCGGGGGAGCTGCCGCGCATCGCCGCCAGCCTGGCGGAGCTGCGCGGCGTCGGCGTCGAGGAGGTGGCGCGGGTCACCAGCGCCAACGCCCGCGCGGTACTGGGGCTCGACGCGAGCGCCTGAGCCCCGCCGGCCTCAGAACTCGGCCTCGTGCACCTGCGGCATGCCCTCGGTCTGCCAGCGGGCGTAGCCGCCGGCCAGGTTCAGGACGTTCCTGAAGCCCATCATCTGCAGCACCGCCACGGCCATCGCCGCGCGGCCCCCGGTGGCGCAGTAGACCACCACCTGCCGGTCGCGCGCGCCGGACAGATCGGGATAGTGCTTGACGTAGGTCGGGTCGGCCGCCGCCTCGATGATGCCGCGCGGCACCAGGTGGCAGCCAGGGATGTGGCCATGCTCGAACTCGGAGTGCTCGCGCACGTCGATGAGCAGCAGGTCTTCGTGGCCCTCCAGCCTGGCCTTCAGTTCCTGGGGGGTGATCTCCTTGACGCAGGCCTTGGCGGCCCGCACGAAGTCCAGCAGGCCCATCGGCTGGGCGGGCTTGAACGTGTCGTACATCCTTGATCTCCGTTGGGTTCGTGAGCCGGCCCGGGCATGGCGCCGGCATGCGTGATGTCGCGTCGTCGCGGCCCCCGTTTGCCGGCGGGTGTCCCACGCGGCGAGCGGTTGGCCGGCACAGTCTTCAACACGGCGCCACATTAATCAAGCGGCGCGGCGCGAGGGACAAGGCTCGGAGCCAGGGCCAGGGTTGCGTCAAGCGGCCATTGAGGCGGCCGCCGACAACCAGTACCATCGCGTCAAGACCAACCCCGACGCGCCGCGCCAGCGCGGTTGCCCGCGTCCGACCCGCGACCTGGAAATGCATGCAGCGTTTCTCATCCCCGATACACATGTTCCGCGAACCTCTCGTCATGACAGCTGCTCCGATCCGCGCTTCGAGATCCCGATCCGGGCCCCTCGGCCCGCTCGCCGCGCTCGCACTTTCCCTCGCTTGCCTGAGTGGTCCGGTGGCCGCGGACGGCTGGTCCTTCACCAAGGTCATCACCGTCAATCATTTCGGCGACCGGGAAGACAATGACGGCTTTCGCCCCGAGAGTTTCTACTTCGAAAGGGAATTCGGCGAGTCCAGCCGCTGGATGATCGGCTTCATCGAGAATTCCGAGGGCCGGACAGGACCGTCCGTCGGCTATTCCTACGATTTCCAGCGCGGCGAGGACTGGGACTTCTATGGCAAGGTCCTGGTCGCCACCAACTACAAGGAAGACAGCAATACCAAGCTCATCCCGCTCCTGGGCATGCGCTATCACCTGACCGAGTCGATCGATCTGATGCTGGACGGGATGTATGTGCCGAGGTCGGATGAGCACTACCTGCTGGTCATCACCGGCGTGAACTACGACTTCTGATCGGCACCCCGTGGGCGGCGTCGCGGATGCCCGCCAGCGGCCGGCTAGAGGCGACGTTTCCAGGTTCAATCCGGCCAGGACCTCATGGTCGCGGCGGGATGCCGCGAGCGGTCTGGAAGTGGATTTCCCGGCGGGCATTGCATAGAAAGAATTGGAGGGCCGGGGTATGCGATCCCGCTCCCGTACCGAGGCAGACGGCCTCATTAGTCATAGGAGAGAAGATCATGGGACTGCTGGACGGCATGCTGGGCCAGGTTTTGAACAACCTTTCCGGGGCCGGCGCCCAGGCGGGCGACAATCCCATCCTGCAGATGGTGCAGGGGCTGATGCAGCAGAACGGCGGCCTCGCCGGCCTGGTCGACATGCTCGGCAAGCATGGTCTCGCCGAGCAGGCCCAGTCCTGGGTAGGCACCGGCGACAACCTGCCGGTGTCGGCCGAGCAGATCGGCCAGGCCCTGGGCAGCGGCCCCTTGGCCGAGTTGGCGGGCAAGTTCGGCCTCGACACCCAGGCGGTCAGCGGCGGCCTGGCCCAGTACCTGCCCGAGATCGTCAACCAGCTCACACCGCAGGGTCGCGTCCCGGACGACGGCAACGCCGTCGAGCAGGGGCTGGCCGCACTGGCGGGCAAGCTGTTCGGCTGACGCGGGGGGCGGCGCGTGGCGTGCCCGGGCACACCGGACAGAGGGGGAGAAAGCGCCGAGGACTGCCGTGCTGACCCGGACAGCGCGACACCCTGGTCGCCGCGTGTGAGGCCGCCGTTTCCAGGGGTCAGAGATGCAGCGGACCGACGTGGGCCACCGCCGCCGGGTCGGCGCGCCAGAGGCCCGGATCGGCATCCACGTAGACTTCGACGAGCAGTCCGTCCGGGTCGCGCAGGTATAGCGACTGGCTGACCCGATGGTCGGACTGGCCGAGGACGGGAACGCCCTGTTCCGCCAGGCGATCGCGCCAGGCGCGCAGGGCATCCAGATCATCCCCCACCTTGAAGGCCAGGTGATGCAGGCCGGCCGCGGCGCGATCGGGCGCGGCGGCGCGTTCGCCCACCTCCAGCAGGGCCAGGTCGTGGTGGTTGTGACCACAGGACAGGAAGACCATGTTGCCGCCGTGGCGGGCCACCTCGGTCAGGCCCAGGGCGTCGCGGTAGAAGGCGAGGGCGCGCGCCAGGTTGCGCACCTTGATCACCGCGTGACCCAGGGCGAGGGCCCTCACACCAGGTGCGGCGCCATCAGGGCGCCCACGTCGACGCGCGCCTTGAGCCGGGCGCAGAGCATGAACACCCCGGCCAGCTTGCGGTGCAGGAAGATCAGGTCCGCCGGCGGCGGCCGCCAGTGGCCCTGGTCGAAGCCCAGGGCGTAGCTGGAGTCGCGCAGCCGGGCGGTCAGGTCGGATCGCCCGAAATCGTAGGCGCCGCCGTGGCGGGCCGGCTCGCACACCAGCAGGAACAGTTCGGTGACCGCCCGGCGCCGGGCGGGGGGGTCCGAGGCGTCGAGATAGCCCATGGCCAGGGCGGCGGACGCCACGGCCGCGGCGTCCTCGCGCCAGGCGCCGTCCATCAGGCGGCGAAGCTGGGCCTGGCGTTCCGCCGGGTAGACCCGGGTGGCGCCGAAATCGAGCAGGGCGACGCGGCCGGTCTCCGCGTCATGGCGATAGTTGGCGAAATTGGGATCGGTCTGCACTGTGCCGAACTCCAGGAATTCGCGCAGCAGCAGGCCGATCAGCTGGCCGGCCACGCGGTCGCGCTGGGTCTGGTCGGCGTCCGCCAGGGTCTCCACCGGCATGCCGGGCACGAAGCTCATGGCCAGGACGTTCTCGGTGGTGAGTTCCTCCACCACCTCGGGCAGCAGGAAGCCCGGGTCGTCGGCCAGCAGCCCCCTGAACTCGCGGATGTGGGCCGCCTCACGCCGGTAGTCGGCCTCCTCGTGGAGCTGCCGCTTGGCCTCGGCCAGCAGCGGCCCGAGATCGGCACCGGCGGGCAGCAGCGGCAGCAGGCGCAGCAGGCCGGCCACGTTGTCCACGTCGCTGTCGATGCTGCGGCGCACGCCGGGGTACTGGATCTTGATCGCCAGGCGCCGGCCGTCCTTCAGGCGCGCCTCGTGCACCTGGCCGATGGAGGCCGCCGCCAGGGGGGTGAAGGAAAAGCGCTCGAAGCGGGTCTCCCAGCCGGGCCCCCATTCCCCCTCCAGCACGTCGGCCACCTGGCCGATGGGCATGAAATGGGCGTCTTCGCGCAGGCGCGCGAGGACGGCGGTGAACTCGGCGGGCAGCAGCTCGCCCGCCTCCATGGACAGCAACTGGCCCACCTTCATCGCCGCGCCGCGCATGCGCGAGAGCTTGTCGGCGAGGCGAGCGGCATTGTCCGGCGTGAGCAGCAGGTCGCGGGCGGCCGGCATCTGGCCGGTGGCCAGGCGACGGGCGCCCTCGGCCAGCATGCCGCCGGCCAGGCCCACGGCCAGCCCGCCCAGGTGCATGAGACGGCTGGCGCGGTGGGCGGGGACGGCGGCGTGGGTTCGGTGTGGCGTCGTGTTCATGGCTTGCGCTTATTTGTCCAGGACAAAAATGAATAATTGCATGATACCCGGAGAAAGCCGCGATCCGCAAATGCGCCCGCCCGCGCGGCGGCGCGAGCGTCGGCGAGGACTGTGGCCGTTCAGTACTGGTTGGCGGTCCACTCGTCGAGCGGGACGCAGGCCTGGTCGATGCGGGCGCAGCCCTCGCCCAGCATCGGGCTCAGGCAGATGTACTGCCTGCCGTCCTCGTCCTCCAGGTTGCGGATCGGCAGCTGATCCACGGTCTCGTAGCCGCGCGTGTCCATCATCACGAAGTCGAAGGCGTCGCCCACGGTCACGGCCAGTCGGCCTCCATTGCCCTCGCCGTACTTCGCCCACCAGGAGTCCGGATTGGCGCCGTCGTAGCTGGGCGACATGATGTCGCTGCCGCGCTGGTGCCAGGAGACGATCACGGGTTCCTGCATCCGGTTTTCCCGCGCGGCGGTCTTCGCCAGCAGGCTGGCCTGGGCGAAGTTGAGGTCGGTGCCGGGGTATGCGACATGGACGTTCTGCATGATGGGTCACTCCTTTTGAATTGACTGACGGTTGACTCACTCGGGTCGACGGCGTTCGCGGCCGACTACTTATTTGTCTAGGACAAAAATAAAATGGTTCAATGAAATTATTAGCTGTATAAAAAAATTGAATCAGAGGGATCATCTCCCCGGCCGTTTGCCCGCGCGCTGGCCGAGGCGTGGTCAACGTGGTCGCCGGGTGGCGACATAAACCGATCCACGGGTCCCGGAACCCCGCGCGCGAGAAGGGGTCTCGTGTAGACAGGGGCGCTGGTGCGCCCCCGCAGAGGAGACGAGCCATGCATGCAAACATCTGTCCCGTCCCGATCTGGCCCCGCCTGCTGGGGGCCGCGGGTGCCTTGCCGTTCCTGGCACTGGGCGCCCTGTCCTGGCTGCCGACCGTCCAGCAGCAGGAGATCCATTTCACGCTGATCGCCTACGGCGCGGTGATCCTGTCCTTCGTCGGCGCGCTGCACTGGGGCTTCGCCATGACCGCCAGGCAGGTCGCCGGTGGCCACCTGGCGCCGGGCTACGTCTGGAGCACCGTGCCCTCCCTGCTCGGCTGGCTCGCCCTGCTGCTGCCCCATGGGGTCGCCGTGGGGATCCTGCTGGGCGGTTTCTGGGCCCACTACCTGCAGGACCGCCGCCTGTCGCGGCACATCATCCTGCCGGAGTGGTACCTGCCCCTGCGTCTCGGGTTGACCAGCGCGGCCAGCCTGGGCCTGGTGATGGGTGGGCTGGCGATGCTCTGATCCATGACATCCGCTGCTGGCGGGGCCATTGCTTGCGAGGAAACGACCCATGAAGACCGATGATCGACGCCGGCGTCTGGTGCTGGGCATGGCCGGCCTGTTGCTGGCCGGGCCTGCCCTGGCGACCCGGCTCGCGCCTACCCCCGACCAGATGGCGGGACCCTTCTATCCCCTGGAGCCGCCCGCGGAGGACGACAGCGACCTGACCCGAGTGCGCGGCGCCGTCGCGCCCGCCCAGGGCCGCGTCACGGACCTCCGCGGCCGCATCCTGGACCTCGACGGGCGGCCGATCCGCAACGCGCGGGTGGAGATCTGGCAGTGCGACGCCCGCGGCCGCTACCACCATCCCCATGACATGGGGCCGCCCCCGGACCCGGGCTTCCAGGGTTTCGGCCACAGCATGACGGACGCGGAGGGCCGCTACCGCTTCCGCACCATCCGGCCGGTGCCCTATCCGGGCCGCACGCCGCACATCCACTACGCCGTTCACGTCCCCGGCCAACGGCCCTTCACCACCCAACTGTACGTCGCCGGCGAGCCGCGCAACGCGGACGACTTCCTTTTCCGCGCCATCCCCGCGGAACGGCGCGGGCGGGTGCAGGCCGAGTTCCTGCCCGGCCGGGGCGGCGGGGCCGAGCTGAGCGCCAGCTTCGACATCGTCCTGGGCGGCCGGGGCGGAACGCCCCGGTCCTAGGACGTGCCCAAGGCCGCCCCGGCCCGCTGGCTGGCCGTCCTGCTCCTGCTGCTGACCCTGGCGGCGGGGGCGGCCCAGGCGGGCGCGGTCGTCGAGACCGAGCACGTGCGCGCCGAGCTGATCAGCGAGGCCGCCGCGGTGCGCCCCGGCCAGACCTTCTGGGTGGCCCTGCGCTTCGACATCCGGCCGGGCTGGCACACCTATTGGAAGAATCCGGGCGATTCCGGCGAGGCGCCGCGCATCCGCTGGCGGCTGCCCGAGGGCTTCCGGGCCGGGGAGGTTCACTGGCCGCCGCCGCAGCGTCTGCCCCTGGGGCCGCTGATGAACTTCGGCTACGCGGGCGAGGCCTGGCTGCTGGTGCCCATGACCGCGCCGGGACGGATCGAGGCCGGAACGGTCGAACTGGCCGCCGCGGCCACCTGGCTGGTGTGCAAGGAGGAGTGCATCCCGGAACAGGGCGAGTTTGCCCTGACCCTGCCGGTTACCGCGGACGAGGCGGCCGCCACGTCCTGGGCCGAGGCCTTCGCCGAGGTCCGCCGCCGCCTGCCCCAGACCCTGGACGGGGCGATGCTGGCGCCGTTGGACGCCGATACCCTGCGCCTGGAGCTGGGACCCGCGCTGCGTCAGGTCGCCCTGCGGGAGGCCTGGTTCTTTCCCGACGCCTACGGATTGGTGGAACACGCGGCGCCCCAGCTCCTGAGCAGCGGCGAGGGCGGGCCGGTACTCCAGCTGCGGCGCGGCGAGTTGAGGGGCGCGCCGCCGGACCGCCTGACGGGCGTCCTGGTGGTGACCGAGGACCTGCCCGACGGCCCGATGGCCACGGCCTTCTCCATCGACGCCCCGGCCGCCGGCCCCGCCGCAGGCGGGATCGGCCTGGCCGCCGCCCTGCTGCTGGCCCTGGCGGGGGGCTTCCTGCTCAACCTGATGCCCTGCGTGTTCCCGGTGCTGTCCCTGAAGGCCCTGCACTTGGTCGAGCAGTCCCGGGCGGGCACGCGCGCGGTGCGCCTGGGCGGACTCGCCTTCACCGCTGGCGTGCTGCTTGCCTTCCTGGCCATCGCCCTGGCGCTGCTCGCCCTGCGCGCCAGCGGCGAAGCGATCGGCTGGGGCTTCCAGCTGCAGTCGCCAGCCTTCGTCCTGGCCCTGGCCTGGCTGACCTTCGCACTGGGCCTGTGGCTGTCCGGGGTGTGGAGCTTCGGCGAGGGGCTGATGGGGCTGGGGCAGGGGCTCGCCGAACAGCGCGGCGCGCTGGGCGCCTTCTTCACCGGCGTGCTGGCGGTGGTGGTGGCCACGCCCTGCACCGCCCCCTTCATGGGCGCCGCCCTGGGCTATGCGCTGACCCAGCCGGCGGCCTACGCCCTGGGGGTGTTCCTGGCCCTGGGCCTGGGCCTGGCGCTGCCCTGGCTACTGCTGGCGCTGTTCCCCACCCTGCGCCGTGTCCTGCCCCGGCCCGGGGCCTGGATGGAGCGCTTCAAGCAGCTGCTCGCCTTCCCCATGTATGCCACCAGCGCCTGGCTGGTCTGGGTGCTGAGCCAGCAGAGCGACGCTCGTGGCCTGGCCTACGCCCTGGCCGGTCTGCTCACCCTGGCCCTGGCGCTCTGGCTGTGGCAGGCGAGCCGCGCCGCCGCGCCCGCCTGGCGGCGCCTGGGCGGCGCCATCGGCCTGGCCGCGCTGGGGCTGCTCGCGGGCCTGCTGCTGGCCCTGCCCGACGGCCGGGTCGCCGGGGGCGCGCCGCCGGCCGGGCCAGCCGAGGCCTACAGCGCGGCCCGCCTCGCCGAGTTGCGCGCCGCCGGCCGGCCGGTGCTGATCAACTTCACCGCCGCCTGGTGCATCACCTGCCAGGTCAACGAGCGCGTCGCCCTGAGCACCCAGCGGGTGGGCGAGGCCATGCGGACGGCCGGCGTGGCCTACCTGAAGGCCGACTGGACGCGACGCGATCCCGCCATCACCCGACTCCTGGAGGCCCATCGGCGCAGCGGCGTGCCGATGTACCTGCTCTATCCGGCCGGCGGCGGGGAACCCGAGCTGCTGCCGTCGGTCCTCACCGAAGACCTGGTGCTGGCGCGACTCGCCGGGGCGGTCGCAGCGCGCGCCGCCGACGCCACCGTCCCCGGGCAACCCTGAGGAGAAGCCGCATGCAGAATCGAGTCATCCACCTGTCCCGCCGCGCCCTGATGCTGTCCGCCCTGGCCATGATGGGGGCCGGACTCTATCTCCAGCCGGGCGCGGCGCGCGCCCAGGCTCAGGTCGGTCAGCCCGCCCCCGCCTTCAGCGGCGTCGACAGCCGGGGCAAGACCCACCGCCTGGGCGACTACCGCGGCCGGATCGTGGTGCTGGAATGGACCAACCACGACTGTCCCTACGTGCGCAAGCACTACGGCAGCGGCAACATGCAGCAGCTGCAGCGCCAGGCGGCGGCCGAGGGCGCGGTGTGGCTGTCGGTGATTTCATCGGCGCCCGGCAAGCAGGGCCACGTCACCGGGCGCCAGGCCGACGAGTTGAGCCGCGAGCGCGGCGCCACCCCGCACGCCGTGATCCTGGACGAGAACGGCGCGATCGGCCGGCTCTACCAGGCCAAGACCACGCCGCACCTGTATGTCATCGATGGGCGCGGCAGCCTGGCCTATATGGGCGGCATCGATGATCGGCCCAGCGCCGATCCCGCCGATAGCGCCGGCGCCCGCAACCACGTGGCGGCGGCCCTGGCCGAGCTGAAGGCGGGCAAGCCGGTGAGCCAGCCGATGACGCGACCCTACGGCTGTTCGGTGAAGTACTGACCGGGCCGCGGCGCGCCGCCGGTCTGTGGCGCCTGGCGCAGTTCAGCCGGACGCGTCCAGCAGCGACAGGAACAGGCCCAGGGCGCGCCGGGCGCCGCAGGGACCGCCGTCGCGCAGGCCCAGCAGCCGGCGCCCGGCCCCGGTCAGGGGCTGGCCGCGGCCGCAGGGGCCGAAACCCATGCTCCAGTTGGCGAAATTGCGCCGGGTCAGTGTCTCGCGATAAAGCAGGCGCAGGTCGGCGTGGCGAGGGTCGTTGCCCACCTTTTCGAGCAGCGCGTCGAGCGACTCGGCTGGGCCTTCCAGCACCTGGAAAAAGAGATCGCCGTGGCATTGCAGGTGGCCGGTGATGCGTTGCCTGGGGTTGTTGCGTCGGGACTGATCCAGGATCAGACGGAGGTCCGCATCGGTCAGGTCGGGCGCGGCCGTGCTGATGTAGGCGAGGTGTTCGATGCTCATGCGCGGTGCGGGCAAGTCAGTTTGGGACGAACGGGATTGTCCATCCATTGCCTGTGACCGGTCGTCGGGGCGAAGCGTTCGCCCGCCTTCGGGGAACCCGCGCCGTCCTGGCCGGACAAAAGCAACACACCGGCCAGTTCGCGCCGGGCTTTGAGTTAAGGAGTCCGATGATGCACGCACACCCTCGCCTTGGCCTCGGCGCCGCCCTCGCCGCCTTCGCCCTGTCCCTGGCCCTCGCCGCCCCCGCCTCGGCCGACCACTGGCACGGCCACGGCATGTACCATGGCGGCTGTTACGGGCCCGGCGCCGCGTCCCCTCATGGCATGCATGGCGACTGCCCCTACATGCACGGCATGGCGCGAATGACTCCCGCCTCGGGCAAGACCCTGGGTGTCCTGGTGAGCGACCTGTCCAACGCCGGCCTCGACGAACAGGGCCTGGGCTATGGCGTTAAGGTCAACAAGGTGCAGCCCGACAGCGCCGCCGCCGCGGCCGGCATCCAGGCCGGCGACCTGATCGTCGAGTTCGCCGGCAAGCCGGTCACCTCCGGCGATCGCCTGCGCTGGCTGGTGCGTCAGGCGGAGGCGGGCAAGGGGGTGGACATCAAGCTGCTGCGCGACAAGCAGTCCGTCACCCTCAACGCCACCCTCGCCGAGCCGGCGCCCAAGGGCAAGTGCGAGGACAAGCCGGCCCCGCGTCTGGGTACCTGAGGACATCCGCCGCGTTCAGCCCGCCGCACGCCGCCGGGCCCCCGGCTGGACCAGGGGCAGCGGTTCCGGCGCATGCACCAGGTTGCCCTGGATGCTGTCCACGCCGATCTCCCGCAATCGCTCCAGCAGTTCGGCGCTCTCCACCGATTCCGCCACGGTGCGGCAATCCAGCTCGCGGCCGATCTGCGCGATGGCGTTCACGATGACGTAATTGGTGCGGTCGGCGTTCAACTCGCGGACGAAACCGCCGTCGATCTTCAGGCTGTCCACCGGCAGGTGCCTCAGGTAGGCGAAGGAGGACATGCCGCTGCCGAAGTCGTCCAGGCTGGCGCGGCAGCCCCGCTCGCGCAGGGCGTCAATCAGGGCGCGCGCCTCGGTCATGTGGTGCACGGCGGCGGTTTCCGTGATTTCCACGTCGAGCCGCGACGGATCGACACCGTGG
The DNA here is from genome assembly GCA_025458005.1 of Thiobacillaceae bacterium. GTDB lineage: Bacteria > Pseudomonadota > Gammaproteobacteria > Burkholderiales > Thiobacillaceae > JALOTG01. Next base: position 1,022 of record JALOTG010000071.1, on the reverse strand, counting down.
CGGGCCAACTGACCGAGGATGAATTCGGCCAGGCGCGGATCGCCCAGGCTCAGGCCGGACAGATTGACGGAGTAGCGGGCCGTGTCCTGGGGATGCGCGCCCAGATAGGCGCACAGGGTCTCGATGACCCAGTGGTCCAGGGTCAGGGCGAGGCCGTGCCGCTCGGCGGCGGCGAGGAAGGGGCCAGGCGCCTCCACCGTGCCGTCCATGTTCACCATGCGCAACAGGATCTCGTAGTGGTCGCGCGCCCCGGGTTCGCTCAGACTGACGATGGCCTGGCGATAGAGCCGGAAGCGGTTCTCCTCATGGGCCCTGCGGAATTTCGCCACCCATAGCGTCTCTTCCTCGCGCTGGCGCAGGCCGGCGTGTTCGCTGTGGTAGAGCTGGACGCGATCGGCCGGCTGCAGCTTCGCTTCGTAGCAGGCCCGGTCGGCGCGGGACATGATCTCCATCTCGCCGGGCGCGTCGGCGTCGATCTCCGCCAGCCCCACGCTGGCCCCCACGCTGAAGACATGGCCGGCATGGACGAAGCGGTAGGCGGCGATGGCTTCGGACAGCGCGCGGCAGAGGGCCAGCCCCGCCTCCGCGTCGATGTCGAACAGCACCAGGCCGAACTCATCGCCGCCCAGCCGTCCCAGATAGGCCTGGCTCGGCAGGCGTTCCTGCATGAGCGCGGCCACCTGCCTGAGCAGCGTGTCGCCGACCGGGTGGCCGCAGGTGTCGTTGACCACCTTGAAGCGATCCAGATCCAGGTAGGCGAACAGGTGCCGCCTGCCCTCCGCGCGGGCGCCGCGCAGGGCGCGGGAAAGACGTCCCTCCACGGCGCGCCGGTTGGGCAGGCCGGTGAGGGGGTCGTGATAGGCGAGGAAGCGGAGTTCCTCCAGCATCATCTGGCGCTCCGTTTCGTCCCGGATCACCAGGACGCAACCGGTGGGCCGCGTCGCCATCAGTCTGGAGATCTGGATCTGCACCGAGAGCCGGGCGCCGTCGCCGCGGGTCAGGGACGCGGCCAGCGAGGTGGA
>JALOTG010000070.1 GCA_025458005.1 Thiobacillaceae bacterium | reverse complement strand
ATCACCGGGAAGACCCCGTTGTTCTCCAGACCGTTGCCGGCGGTGAAGTCGGCGGTGTGCAGGATCACCGTGCCGTCGTTGATCAGACGGCCGGCGAAAGCGCCCGAGTGGTATTCGAGAGTGCCGGCCAGGCGCAGGGTGCCGGTCACCGTGCCGCCCTGCTGCGCGAAGTTGAGCGTGTTCAGGGTGCCGCCGGTCATGTCGAAGGTGCCGCCGGCGTTGAGTTGCACGGCGGGGACGTTCAGCACCCCGTCTTCCAGACTGAAAGTGGCATTCGACCCGGGCTGGACGGCGATGATCAGGTTGCCGGCGATACTGACGGTGGCACCGTCGTCCGCCAGGCGAAATCGCTGCCAGGTCTGATCGTCTCCGTTCTCGCCCAGGCGCACGTCGCCGCCGACCGACAGATTCCCAGCGTAAAGGAAGTAATCGCCCTCGCCACCTGCTTGCTGGCCCAGGGAGAGGTGCCCGACGATGTTATGCGTCCCGCCCCGATGCATGAATCTGCCACTGCCGCTCTTGCCGATGAGCAGGTCGCGGCCCACGTTCAGCACTCCGGTGCCACTCAAAACGTAGGAGCCATGGCCGTAAAGGCCGATGGAGAGGTCACCGCCCACGGAGTGGGCGCCGCCATCATGCAGAAAACTGCCAGCACCATACCCGCCGACGATCGTGAAAGGAGCCGTGAGCGTGCCGCCACGCAGGTCGAAAAGGCCGTTGCTCCCAGAGTTGGAGCCGACCATCAACGATCCGCCAATCCCGCCAACCATGACGGAACCTGCCTGCTGAATGAAAGAGCCGCTGCCGTAGACGCCCACCGACAGATCCGCACCCACGGTCAACATGCCCGCGCCGCTCAGCTCATAACTACCCACGGCACCCGTGTTAAAGCCTATGCTCATGTCGTCCGCGGTGTGGCTGCCCCCAGTGTGAATGAAGGCGCCGTGGCCTTCGTGGCCGATGGATCGATACCACGCACCACCGGAGGCGCTGAGCGTACCTGCGTTCAGTGTGTAGCTGCCGCTCCCCCCCGGCTCGCTACCCAACATGTAACCTGCCACCGTAACGCTGCCGGCATGCTGGGCGAAGCTGCCCGTGCCGGCTTCGCCAACGAGGAGAGAACGGGCCTCCAGGGTGCCGCCGGTCAGTGTGTAGACACCGCTTCCCGTGCCCCCACGTCTTCCCACGCGCACCAGGCCATCGTTGGATAAGGGCAAGGATTCCGTGATAGCGCGGACCGCGCCGCCGCTTTGCACAAAGGAGCCGCTGCCGTACTCGCCAACCACCAGTGTCCCCATATCCAGCACGCCGTTGCTGAGGACGTAGTCACCGTGGCTGGCGGCATTGAAACCCAAGTAAAGATTGCCCGCGTGAGTCACGCCGACCAACGGGGTGCTATGTACCAAGTTATGCGTGCCACCGCTCTGGTTGAACGTGCCCGTGGCGTCATACCCTACGTATTCGTCCCGCACATCCAGAAGCCCGCCACTGAGCGTATAGCCCCCGTTGGCGTTGGGAGCACGCCCCACGTACCAGTTGGCGCTACCGTCCACCCGGTTCGTCCCGCCCGTCTGGTTGAAGGTCACGAAATCCACCGTCCCGCCAGCCTGGGTGAACGTGCCGCCTTCGTTCAGAACGATGGCGTTCGCGTCGAGGACGCCGCCGTCGATGTCGTAGAGGCCCGTGCTGCCCGGCAGCGTGGCGATGGTCAGGGTGCCGGTGACGGTATGCGTGCCGCCTGTCTGCTTGAATTCGCCCTTGCCCACGCGGCCGACGAAGGCGTTCCAGGTGTTCAGGCTGCCGCTGCCGCTCAGGTTGTAGTAACCCTCGCCGCCGGTGTGGTAACCCAGGTAGAAGCCGCCGGCCACCGCGTTGCTGCCACCGCTGTGGTTGAAGGTGCCGTAGCCCCAGGAATGGCCGATCGAAGCATCGTGGGCGGTGAGGCCGCCGGCGCTCAGGTTGTAGGTGCCCACGGCGTTGGCCCAGGTGCCCACGTACAGCACGCCGGCGACGGCGTGGTTGCCGCCGGACTGGCTGAAGCTGCCCACGCCGGGCGAGCCGACGTAGCCGCTCTGGGCAACGACGGTGTCACGGTTGACGTTGAGGGCGCCGCCCTTCAGCTCGAAGCTGCCGCCGCTGCCCCCATTGGTGGCCGTGATGAGATTGCCCGTCACGGTGGTGGTGCCGGCCAGCTGGCTGAAGCTGCCCGCTCCATCCCGGCCAATGTAGGCATAGCCGCCGACGTTCAATACGCCGCCATTGAGGGTATAGGCGCCGCTGCTTCCCGCCTGAGCCCCCACGGCGAATTCGCCGGTGGCGGTGTGGGTGCCGCCGGTCTGGGCGAAGGTGCCGGTGCCCTTGTCGGCGACCACGGTGAGCGAGGTATTGAGCATCCCCGTCCCAGAAAGGGCGTAGCTGCCCTTGCCGCTCGCCTGGGTGCCCAGGTAGAGGCCGCCGCTGGCGGTGTGAGTTCCGGCGCTTTGGCTGAAACCGCCGCTGCCGAAGTGGCCCACAAGGGTGGTGGTGCCCACCGACAGCGTGCCGCCGGTCAAGTTGTACGTGCCGTTGGAGCCGCCGCCGGTGCCCACATACAACTGACCCGCCGCAGTGTGGCTGCCGGCGCTCTGGGCGAAGCTGCCCGTTCCCAGGTAACCCACGTCCGTCCGGGCGGAGGACACGCTGCCCGTGCCGCCCAGCGTGAAGCTGCCGTTGCTGCCGGCGTCGGTGCCGACCTTGAGGTCGCCGGCGATGGTGAAGCCGCCGGCCCCCTGGCTGAAACCGCCGCTGCTGCCGCCCGCCCGGCCGACGTTGGCCCAGCCGGCATTCAGGTTGCCGCCGTTGAGGTTGTAGGCGCCGTTGCCACCCGCCACCTCGCCCAGCACCAGTTCGCCGGTGATGGCGTGGCCGCCGCCGTTTTGGGTGAAGGTGCCGCCGCCCTGGCGGCCGATCACGCTGAACAGGGTGTTGAGCTGGCCGCTGCCGGACAGGGTGTAAGTGCCCCCGCCACCACTGTTGTAGCCCAGGTAAAGGCCGCTGGCCACGCTGTGGGTACCCGCGCTCTGGCTGAAACTGCCGGTGCCTGATACACCCACCAGACTGTTGTTGCCCACGGCCAGCGCGCCGCCAGTCTGGGTGTAGCTGCCCTGACCGCCCGCCAGGTTGCCCAGGCGCAGTTCGTTGCCGACACTGAAGCCGCTGCTGCCCGACTGATTGAAGCTGCCGATGCCGCCACTGCCGGCGAACAGGGCATCCGCCCACAGACTGCCCGTGCTGCTCAGGGTGTAGCTGCCGTTGCCGCCGGCGAGTTCGCCGACGAACAGGATGTTGCCGACCGAATGGTTGCCGGCGGACTGGGTGAAGCTCGCCTTGCCGTTGGTAGCGACATATTCGTAGGTGGCCACGTTCAGCGTGCCGCCGGTCATGTCGAGCCTGATGGTGGGCGCGCCGGTGGCATTGATCAGCAGGGTGTTGGCATTGGCGGTGCCGGTGGCGGCGTTGAGGGTCACCACGGTATGGTTGGTCGGATTGGGCTGGACGACCACGTCGTGACTCGCCTGCGGGACCCCGGCGGTCCAACAGCCGGAGTTTTGCCACTGGGCCGAGGCGCAGAACCAGGTGTTTGTGACTGCCTGGGCGGGCATCGCCACGAGCGCGGCGGCCAGCGCCGCGGTCAGTGGCGAAGGTTGGAACGGATGAGTTCTCATGGATCTCCTCCTCCACGTGGTTCGGGGGCTGTCCCCCTATGGTCCCCGCCCTATTCGCGTCGCCGCAGTGTCCGCATGCTGATCAATCCAACACCCGCCAGCAGCATGGCCCAGGCTTCGGGCTCGGGGATGGGCACGGCGGTGACCACGATCTCGCCCGAGCTGTACAGGGCGCTGACGTCCCATTCGTAGCCGTCGGCCGGCAGGCTCAGGGCGAATTCACCGCTCACGCTGTCGCCCCAGTCGAACAGGTCGAAGGCGGTATCCACCGGGGGCCGATAATCATTGGTGAGGACTACGTTGAGCAGGGGCAGGTCGGTCAGGGTCACCGGGCCGGGGAAGATGAACTTGTCGTGGTTGTCCGGATCATTGCCCGGGAGAGGGCCGGCGAGCTTCATGTTCACCACGTTGCCGACGATCTCGATCTCGCCCTCCATGGTCAGTACGGTCGCGTGGGCGGAAGCCGCGAATAGCGCGAGGGGCAGGACGGTCAAGGGGCGGAATCTTGCGGGATGCGGCGGGTTTTGCATGCGGGTTCTCCTGTTGGGTTTGGTAAGCACGATCCGGAGGACAAACGGGTCGTCCAGTCAGACCCCATGACCGTTGCACTTCCAATCTGGCACGAGCGTATTCACGGATGGCTCACGGATCGGAAAGAAACCGCCGCCACCGATGCGGCGCCCACCCATCAGCCGCCCTTGCCGGCCCGCGCGGCGAGGGCCTGCAGCCGGGCGCCCGGGGCGATGCCGAGGACGATGGAGAACAGCTCGCGGCAGCGGCGAAACACCATCAGGGCCTCGGCGGGTTCGCCCTGTTCGAGCAGGGCATGCATCAGCAGGCGGTAAAGCTCCTCCTCCAGGGGCTCGATCTCCAGCGCGCGCAGGTAGACGGCCACGGCGCCGGCCCAGTCCCGCGCGGCTTCCAGCCGGGCGCCATAGTGCCCGACCAGGCGCGCGTAGCGGCCGCGCAGGCGCTGGCGGCGGGTGAGCAGCCAGGGCGCATCCTCCTCGCCGGCGAGGAAGGCGCCGGTATAGCGCTCGAAGGCCGCCCGGTCGCGGTCCGGCGCGAGGCAGCCGGACTGTTCGCCTTCCTGGCCGAGGCGTTCGAAGGCGCAGGCGTCCACCCAGACCAGCCGGTCGTTCAGCGACAGCTTGCCCTCGCTGACCAGCACCGTCTGCTCGGCGCCGAGCAGACGGCGCAACCGCGAGATGGCGACGTCCAGGGCATGGCGCGCGTCCGCGGCACCCTCCTCCTCCCAGACGGCGCGCGCCAGTTCGCCGGCGCTGACACCGCGCCCGCCCAGGGCGATCAGGGCCTTGAGCAGCTGCAGCGGCCGCTTCTGCGCCTTGCCGGCGAAGGTGAGCGGCTCGCCGTCGAGCAGCACGGCGAAGCGCCCCAGCGTGTAGACGCGCACCGGCCAGGGCCAGTTCTCCACGGCCGGCGACCAGGGGCTCACGCCGCGCGCGCGGATGAACTGGCGCGCGTAGTGCGGCTCGATGCCCCGCTCGACGGCGAAGCTGAAGGCTCGCGAGGCCATGCGCGGCACCCAGCAAGGATGCCAGTTGAGCAGCTCGTGCCGGGCGCCGACCGCGAGCGCCTCGCGCAAGCTCGCCTCGGCCGCCTCGGCCGCGTCCGTGTCGAGCCGCGAGCAGGCCAGCGCGAGCCCGGCCGGGAAGGTCAGGGTGGCCAGGCCGGCGAGTCGGCCCAGGGCCAGGGGCTCGGCGAGCAGCTCGCCCGCTTCCGCGTGCTGGCCGGCGAGGACCAGGAGCTGCGCGAGCTGGGCCTGGAACAGTAGCCGGAAGAAGACCGCGCCGCTGGATGCCGCCCCCGCCACCGACCGGCGAGCGGCGGCGACGGCGCCGGCGAGGTCTTCCCGCCCCAGCAGGATGCCCGCCCGCAGGGCGGCGTGCAGGGCCGCCGCCAGGCCATGTTCCGGCGCGGCCATCAGTCCGGCGCTTGCCAGCGCCGCCGCGGCGCCGTCCGGGTTCCCGGCGCTGAGTCGGGTCCAGGACGCGAGGGCATGGATGACGCCATCCAGTCTGTGCATGTCCGAGCGCCCCGCCAGCGCGAGGGCCTGTTCCAGCAGGGCATCGGCAGCCTCGTGCCGGGCCGCCTGCACATTCGCCAGCGCGGAGAAGGCCAGGCGGGCGATGTCGAGGTCCGGGCTCGATGGGGCGGAGGGTGGCGCAAGCACTTCCAGGAGGATATCGAGCCCGCGGTAATCGCCGCGCATGACATGGACGAGGCCGGCGAAGGCCGTCAGCGCGGCGCGCGTGTGCGGACAACGGACCCGGGCGCCCAGCGCGGCGGCCCGCTCCGCCCACACCGGCAGGACGGGGTGATCCGGGCGACGCAGGGCGATCCCCATGCCGCCGGCGAGAACGCGGATCTCCACCCTTTGCGACGGGATGCCGCCGAGCAGGCCGAGCAGGCGCTCCAGTTCATCGATCCAGGGATCGGCGCCGGCCAGGTCGTCCCAGCGATAGCCGTAGGCCTCCAGCAGGCCCGCCACGGCCAGCAGGGCGCCCTCCGCGTCGCCGGCGACAAGATGGAGGCCATGCGCGGAGGCGAACAGCGCGCGGCCGGCCGCCGGATCGAGCGGCGCACGGCAGATGCCGTGCCAGTAGGCCATCCGCGCGTTGCCGTTTCGGGCCTCTTCCGGCACGGCAAGGATCCAGCGTTCCAGGGTCGTCAACCGCCCCTCGGAGAGCAGGACCGGTGCCCGCGCGACGATGAGGCGCATCATGCCGTCCCAGTCGCTGGTCCCGATCCGCAGGGCGGCGGACTCGTCCAGCCAGCCCTGCTCCTCGCAGAGCTGGGCAGCCCGCCCGCGCAGGGCGGCCAGGGTGGCCGGATCGAGTTCCCGTTCGGCGCGCGCCAGCAGGAAGGCGCGGAACAGGGGATGGTATTCGTAGACCCGCGCCGGCCGGTCGAGTCGCTCGGTGAAACAGTTGCGCGCGTGCAGGTCGGCCAACACCCGCTCGGCCCGCGGTTGGTCCGAGATCGCCGCCGCCGCGTCGTCGGTCATGGCCGGCAGCAGGGCGGTGCGCAGCAGGAAGTCGCGCCGCTCGGCCTCCATACGATCGAACAGCGCGCCGGCGAGATAGTCGAACACCGCCTGGCCCGCGTCGCCGAGATCCGGCCCGGCGGTCGTCCCCGTCCCCTGAGCGCGCAAGGACAGCAACAGACCGGCGATCCAGCCGCGGGTGCGCGCGTGCAGATCCGACAGTTGCTGTACGTCGACGCGTTCACCGGCAACGGCGGCGGCCTCGTCCAGGTCGAGGCGCAGATCCTCCCAGGCGAGGCGCGTGTAGCCGGCGGCAACGGTCCAGCGGGCGAGGGCCGGCGGCGGCGGATGACGGCTGATGGCCAGCAGGCTGCCCCCCGGCGGGAGCTCCTCGACGGCCACGGCGATCAGGGCCTGGAAGGGGGAGCCGTCGGGAGCCTCCTGGAAGTCGTCCAGGACCAGCACGAATGGGGTGGGCAGGCGGGCGTACAAGGCCTGGAAGTAGCCGCGGGCATAGCCGGGCAGTCCGGGCAGGTGTTCGGGCATCAGCGGCGGCAGGGGCTTGGCTCGCCCTTTCTCGATCAGGCCGGCCGCCAAGGCGAGGTAATGCAGGAAGGTGGCGGGATCGCCGTCGGCCGCGTCGACCCGGTACCACACGGCGCGGATATCACCGCGCGCCACCCAGCTGGCGACCAGAGCGGTCTTGCCGGCGCCGACCGGCGCGTCCAGCCAGACCAGCCTGCCGGCGCGGGCCGCGTCGAGCCGCTCGAACAGGCGCGGGCGCGGCGCCAGACCCCGCGTGTCCGGCGGCAGCAGTTTGCCCAGTCGCGCCGATCCGTGCGTCCTCACGTCGTCTCCCCATGCAGGCGAGGGGATTAGACGGCAAATCCAGCGCCATTCCCATACCCACAACGTGGTAGTTCGGCGCTCGGGACCCGGCGCATGATCTCCGCGAACCGACGAGCACCCGGCGAACCGATTTCGCTAAGATGCGATCTGTCGCGCCACCCGATATCCAACTCCTACCCATGACACCCGGCCGCTGGCAATTCTGGATCGACCGCGGCGGCACCTTCACCGACATCGTCGCCCGCCGCCCCGACGGCGGCCTGCTGACCCGCAAGCTGCTCTCGGACGACCCCGGGCACTACCGCGACGCCGCCATCGCGGGCATGCGCGCCTGCCTGGGCCTGGCGCCGGACCAGGCCATCCCCGAGGGGCTGGTCGAGGCGGTGCGCATGGGCACCACGGTGGGCACCAACGCCCTGCTCACCGGCGCCGGCGAGCCGACCCTGCTGGTGGTGACGCGCGGCTTCGCCGACGCCCTGCTGATTGGCGACCAGGCCCGGCCGGACATCTTCGCCCTGCGCATCGTCAAGCCGCTGCCGCTCTACGCCGAGGTCATCGAGGCCGACGAGCGCCTGGACGCCGCGGGCACGGTGCTGGCGCCGCTCGACGAGGACGCCCTGGCCCGTCTTCTCAGCGAGGCGCGCGGCCGGGGCCTCAGCGCCTGCGCCATCGCCTTCCTGCACAGCTGGCGCAACCCGGCGCACGAGCTCCGCGCCGGCGAGCTCGCCCGGGCGGCGGGCTTCGATCAGGTCACCCTGTCGCACCAGGCCAGCCCCCTGATCCGCTTCGTGCCGCGCGCCGAAACGGCGGTGCTGGACGCCACCCTCTCCCCGACGGTGCGGCGCTATGTCGAGTCCGTCGCCAGGGAACTGCCGGCGGACGCCCGACTGGAGTTCATGCAGTCCAACGGCGGCCTCGCGCCAGCCGCCGCCTTTCGCGGCCGCGACAGTGTCCTGTCCGGCCCGGCCGGCGGCCTGGTGGGCATGACCAAGGTCGGCCAGGCGGCGGGCTTGGACCGGCTGATCGGCTTCGACATGGGCGGCACCTCCACCGATGTCTCGCTTTACGCCGGGGAACTGGAGCGGCGCGCGGAGACGCGCATCGCCGGCAGCCGCGTGCGGGTGCCCATGCTGGCGGTGCACACCGTGGCGGCGGGTGGCGGCTCGCTGCTGCGTTTCGACGGCACCCGCCTGACGGTCGGCCCGGAGTCCGCCGGCAGCCTGCCCGGGCCGATGAGCTACCGGCGCGGCGGGCCACTCACCGTCACCGACGCCAACCTGTTCCTCGGCCGCCTGCGCCCCGAGCACTTCCCGGCGGTGTTCGGGCCCGACGCCGACCAGCCCCTGGACGAACGGTCGGTCGCCCAAGCCTTCGCCGAGCTGGCCGCCGAGGTGAACGCCGCCCTGGGCCTGGCCTACACCCCGGAGGCGCTGGCGGAGGGCTGCCTGGACATCGCCGTGGAGAACATGGCCGACGCCATCCGCCACGTTAGCCTGGAGCGCGGCATCGATGCGCGCGACTTCACCCTGGTCAGCTTCGGCGGCGCCGGCGGCCAGCACGCCTGCCGGGTGGCGGCGCGGCTGGGCATGGCGCGCGTGCTCGTCTCCCCCTATGCCGCCGTGCTGTCCGCCTACGGCATCGGCCTGGCCGAGCGCCGGGCGCTGCGCCAGGCCCCTGTCGAGGCGGTCCTGGACGAGGCCCTGCTGCCCCGCCTGCGCGAGACGAGCGACGCCCTGGCCGCCGCCCTGATGGCCGAACTGGCGGGGGAAGACGACGGCGAGGGGACCATCCGCCGCGCGCGCCGGGCCCTGCTGCGCCTCGCCGGCGCCGACACCGCGCTGGTCGTGCCGCTGGGGTCATTGCCGGACATGGTCCACCGCTTCCACCAACTGCACGCGGCGCGCTACGGCTTCGCCGACCCCGGCCGCGCCCTGGTCTGCGCCGCCGTGGAGGTGGAGGCGGAGCGCGGCGGCGGCGAGGCCGAGCCGCTTTCGCCCAGCGCCGGCGCCCCCGCCGCCCCCCTCGCCCGCCATCCGGTCTTCCTGCGGGGCGCCTGGCACGACACCCCCCTCTTCCGGCGCGACGAGCTGGCCGCCGGCCAGCGCCTTGCCGGGCCGGCCCTGGTCGTGGAGGCCGGTTCCTGCATCGTCGTGGAAACCGGCTGGACACTGGAAATGACCGCGCGCGGCGAACTGCTGCTGCTCGCCAGCGGGGTCAGCCAGCGCACGCGCCCCGATCCCGGCCGGCCCGATCCCGCCTGGCTCACCCTGTTCAACCGCCGCTTCATGAGCATCGCCGAGGACATGGGCCAGGTGCTGCAGAGCAGCGCCCGCTCGGTGAACATCCGCGAGCGGCTGGACTTCTCTTGCGCCCTGTTCGACCGCGCCGGCAACCTGGTCGCCAACGCCCCGCACATCCCGGTGCACCTGGGCAGCATGGGCGACTCGGTGCGCGCCATCCTGGCGCGCTTCGGCGACGAGATGCGGCCCGGCGACGCCTGGCTGATCAATTCCCCCTATGCCGGCGGCACCCACCTGCCGGACATCACCGTGGTCATGCCGGGATTCGTTCCGGCGGGCGATGAGATCCGCTATTTCACCGCCGCCCGCGCCCACCACGCCGACGTCGGCGGCATCAGCCCCGGATCCATGCCGGCGATGAGCCGCCACATCGGCGAGGAGGGCTGCCTGTCCGATGGCATGCCGATCGTCCGCGACGGCGTCTTCCGGGAAGTGGAAGTGCGCGCCTGGCTGGCCTCCACCTCCCACGCCGCGCGCAACCCCGTCCAGAACGTGGCCGACCTCCAGGCCCAGGTGGCCGCCTGCGCCCTGGGCCTGCGTCTGCTGCGCCAACTCGAGGACGAGGCAGGCGAGGCCGCCGTGCCGGCCTACATGGCCTTCGTGCAAGACAACGCCGAGGCGGCGGTGCGGCGCCTGCTCGGCCGCATCGAGGACGGCGCCTTCACCCTGCCGCTGGACGGTGGCGCGCGCATCGCCGTCTCCGTGCGCGTCGATCGGGACGCACGGCAGGCCGTCATCGACTTCGCCGGCACCTCGGCGCAGCTGGCGGGCAACCTCAACGCGCCCGCCAGCATCGCCCACTCCGCCGTGCTGTACGTGTTCCGCACCCTGATCGACGTCGACATCCCGCTCAACGCGGGCGTGTTGCGGCCGCTGGAGATCCGCCTGCCGGAAGGCTCGCTGCTCAACCCTCGCCTGCCGGCGGCGGTCGTGGCGGGCAACGTGGAGACCTCGCAGAACATCGTCGACGCCCTCTACGGCGCCCTGGGGGCGCTGGCGGCCGGCCAGGGCACGATGAACAACCTCTCCTTCGGCGACGGCGAGCGCCAGTACTACGAGACGGTCTGCGGCGGCGCCGGGGCCGGACCCGACTTCGACGGCGCCGACGCGGTGCAGGTGCACATGACCAACTCGCGCCTGACCGACCCGGAGGTGCTGGAGCTGAACTACCCGGTGCGGGTGGAGGGCTTCGCGATCCGGCGCGGCTCGGGCGGCGCCGGCCGGCATCGCGGCGGCGACGGCGTCGCGCGCCGCCTGCACGTCCTGGCGCCGATGCGCGGCAACCTGCTCGCCCTGCGCCGCGAGGTGGCCCCCTTCGGCCTGGCCGGCGGCGCGCCGGGCAGACCCGGACGGCAGTGGATCGCGCGGTCGGACGGTACAATTCACCCCTTGCCCGGCATCGCCGAGTTCGGCCTGGAACCCGGTGACCTGCTGGTACTGGAAACCCCCGGCGGGGGGGGCTATGGAAAGGATCAGGAATGAATCGTCTCGCTCGCTGCACTTTCATGACGCTGCTGGCCTTACTGCTGCCCGGCGGGGCCGCGAAGGCCTTCGAGGTGGCCGACTTCCAGAGCGGCATGGGCAGGAGCGAGGTGATGCAGAAGCTGGTCACCCAGTGGAACTTCGACAAGATCGTCGAACCCGACCCGGACACCATCCTGGCCTACGACACCAGCAGCGAGGTCAACCGGCGCTATCTGTTCACCTTCTGCAAGGGCAAGCTGACCGGCTTCGAGCAGGACATCAAGCCCTCCATGAAGGCGCTGGTCATCGTCGTGTCCAACCACAACCAGAAATACGGTCAGCCGGCCAAGGTCTACGGCAACACCCACATGGTGTCCAACGGCGAGAAGCAGGTGCTCGGTCTGTTCTGGAAGAACAACCTGGAGCACATCGGCGTGAAGTACCTGATCCTGCCCAACGCCGAGCAGCTCTCCCTGTCCTTCGACGTGAACAACCTCTGCTACCCCACCCCGCGTTTCTAGGTGCCCGTCGCTTGCCGCAGGTCAGGCTTAAACCTGACGGTGTGGGCGCGCACGCTGGCGTCGGGCTGAAGCCCGACCTGCGGCCCGGCCCACATGGCGTTCACAGTTCCAGCAGCAGGCGGGCCGGGTCTTCCAGGCTTTCCTTGACGACGCGCAGGAAGCTGACCGCCTCGCGGCCGTCGACGATGCGGTGGTCGTAGGACAGGGCGACGTACATCATGGGCCGGATCACCACCTGGCCGTTGTCGGCCACCGGCCGGTCCTGGATGCGGTGCAGGCCCAGCACGCCCGACTGGGGCGGATTGAGGATGGGGGTGGAGAGCAGGGAGCCGAACACCCCGCCGTTGGAGATGGTGAAGGTGCCGCCCTCCAGTTCCTCCAGGGTCAGTTCCAGGCTGTTGGCACGCCGCGCGAAGTCGGCGATGCGCTGTTCGATCTCGGCGAAGCCGAGCCGGTCGGCGTCGCGCAGCACGGGCACCACCAGGCCGCGTTCAGAACTGACCGCCACGCCGATGTCGTAGTAGTCGTGATGAACAATGTCCCGCCCGTCCACGCTGGCGTTCAGGATGGGGAATTCCTTCAGCCCCTGGCAGACCGCCTTGACGAAGAAGGACATGAGGCCCAGCTTGACGCCGTGCTCCTGCTGGAAGCGCTCCTGGTAACGGCGGCGCAGTGCCTGCACCGGCTGCATGTCGATCTCGTTGAAGGTGGTGAGGATGGCGGCGGTGCGCTGGGCCTCCACCATGCGCTCGGCGATGCGCTGGCGCAGGCGGGACATCCGCTCCCGGCGCTCGGGGCGGCGGCGGTGCGCTGGGCCTCCACCATGCGCTCGGCGATGCGCTGGCGCAGGCGGGACATCCGCTCCCGGCGCTCGGGGCGCCTGGCCTCGCCCGTTCCTGAGGTCTCCCGCGCGGGGGCTGGCAAGGGGGCCGCGGGCGTCGCATCGCTCGGCGGGGTCGGCGACTCGTCCCGCTGCGCGGATGGCGTGGCCTCGGCTCGGGCCGGGGCGTCCGCCTCGATCATGCTGGGGCCGGGCGTCGCGGCGGCGATGACCGCCGCCTCGTCCGTCTCGATGACGGCCAGCACCTGCCCGGCCTGGACATCGGCGCCGGCCGCCACGCGCAGTTCGGCCAGCACGCCGGAGGCCGGGGCCGTCAGCTCCAGGATCACCTTGTCGGTTTCCAGGTCGGCCAGGATCTCGTCGCGCCGGACCCTCTCCCCCGCCTGCCTGCGCCACTCCAGCAGGGTGCCGCTCTGGACGGATTCCGACATCTCCGGGGTCTTGACTTCGATCTGCATGGGCGCAGCGTTGTTGGCGC
>JALOTG010000232.1 GCA_025458005.1 Thiobacillaceae bacterium | reverse complement strand
TGACAGCGAGGGTGCGGTGGAATTCGCCACCGGCGACCTGGGGGATTTCGACGCGCAAGGTCATCTCAGGCTGGCGGGACGGCGGAAAAACCTCCTGATCAGTTCCTTCGGCCGCAACCTCTCGCCGGAATGGGTCGAGTCCGCCCTGCTGGCCCAGCCCGCCATCGGCCAGGTCGTGGTGGCGGGAGACGAGCGGCCTTATCTGAGCGCCATCCTGGCGCCCGCGCCAGGGGCCCGCCCGGAGGACATCGCCAGCGCTGTCGACGCCGCCAACGCGGGTTTGCCGGACTACGCCCGCATCGGCGCCTGGCTCAGCGTGCCGCCCTTCGATCCCCGGAACGGCCTGGCCACCGGCAACGGCCGTCCGGTACGGGCCGCGATTCTCGATCGTTTCGCCGCGGAACTCGCGGCGCTGTATGACAACAAGGAAGCCACCCATGCCGTTCTATGAAGAATTGATCGCCGCCACGGCGGCAGACCGCGACCGCTTGCTCGCCGCCCCGGTCATCGCCGATTGCCTGCAGGGCCGCGTCAGCCAGGAAAGCTACCTCGCCTTCCTGGGCCAGGCCTACCACCACGTCCGCCACACCACGCCGCTGCTCATGCTGCTGGGGGGAGGCCTGCCGGATCGCCTGGGCTGGATGCGCCGGGCCGTGGCCGAATACATCGAAGAAGAAATCGGTCACGAGGAATGGATCCTGGACGACATCGCCGCAGCCGGCGGCGATGCGGCGGCCGTGCGCGCCAGCCGCCCGGATTTGCCCGCCGAGGTGATGGTGGCCTACGCCTACGACCTGATCCAGCGCGGCAACCCGGCGGGGTTCTTCGGCATGGTGTTCGTGCTGGAGGGCACCAGCGTGGCCCTGGCCCTGACCGCGGCGGACCGCATCCAGCAGGCCCTGGGCCTGCCCGACAGCGCCTTTTCCTACCTGCGTTCGCACGGCACCCTGGATCAGAGCCACACGCGACACCTGGCCGACCTGCTGGAAAAGATGACTCCGGAAGACCAGGCCGAGGTCATCCGCCGCGCCAAGGTGTTTTTCAAGCTGTACGGCGACATCTTTCGGGCTCTGCCCGCCATGGGAGAAACCGCATGGAACTAGGTAACGCCCGCATCCTGCTGACCGGCGCCAGCGGTGGCTTGGGCAGCGCTCTGGCCCGATCGCTGTCCTGGGCAGGCGCGGAAATCCTGCTCGCCGGCCGCGATGCCGGCAAGCTCAATGCCCTGCGCGAGCATCTCAGGACCCGCTCTGACGTGGTCGTCGCCGATCTCAACCGCGAGGAAGGGATCGCCGCTGTGGCGCGGGCTGCGCGGGACTTCGACATCAACGTGCTGATCAACAATGCCGGCGTTGGCGGCTTTGGCCTGCTCGATCACCAGGGTTGGGAAGAGGTCGAACGGACCCTGAGCACCAATCTGCTCACCCCCATCCGCCTGACCCAGGCCCTGCTGCCCTGGCTCAAGGCGCAGCCGCAGGCCGCCATCGTCAACGTTGGCTCGACCTTCGGCAGCATCCCCTTCGCCGGCTTCGCTGCCTATTCCGCCGCCAAGGCCGGCTTGCGCGGCTTTTCCCAGGCCCTGCGCCGGGAATTGGCGGATTCCCGGGTCGACGTCATCCACCTGGCCCCGCGCGCCATCGACACGCCCCTCAATTCGCCGGCGGTCAACGCCCTCAACCGCGCCCTGGGCAACCACAGCGATACCCCGGAAGCCGCGGCGAAAAAGATCGTCGAAATCCTCAAGCGCGGCGACCGGGAGCGTCATATCGGCTTTCCGGAAAGCCTGTTCGCCTGGCTGAACGGCGTCATGCCACGCCTCGTGGACCAGGGCCTGGCGGGCAAGCTCGCCACCATCAAGAAACACGCGTCAACCCCCGAATGAAAGGAATACCCATGAATTACACCAAGAACCTCGCCGCGATCTTTTTCATCCTCCTGGCCGGACCGCTGCTGGCCGCCTCGCCGGAAGAATTGATCCGCCCGATCCAGGACCAGTGGGCCGAGATCAAGTACCGCCAGCCGGCCAAGCAGCATGCGGACCTGTATGAAACCCTGGCCCAGCAGGCCCACAAGCTCGCCGAAGCCCATCCCAACATGGCGGAACCCCTGGTCTGGGAAGGCATCGTCGTCTCCAGCCAGGCCGGCGCCCGCGGCGGGCTCGGCGCCCTGTCCCTGGCCAAGCAGGCCAGGAACCTGCTGGAGGAAAGCCTGAAGCTGGACGAAAGGGCCCTCAATGGTTCGGCCTACACCAGCCTGGCCACCCTGTACGCCAAGGTTCCGGGCTGGCCCATCGGCTTCGGCGACAAGAAACGTGCCGAGACCTTCTTCCGAAAATCCCTGGCCATCAACCCGTCCGGCATCGACCCCAACTTCTTCTATGCCGAGTTCCTCGTCGACCAGGACCGTTTCAGCGAGGCGCGACCCTATCTGGATGCCGCCCTCAAGGCCCCCGCCCGGCCGGGCCGGGAATTGGCGGACAAGGGACGCCGCCAGGAAATTCATGCACTATTGAGCAGGATCGAAAAGGAAACCCGCTAAGTGAGAGTGCTGCTGGCCGAGGACGATGCCCTGCTGGGAGACGGCATACGCGCCGGCCTGAAGCTGGCGGATTACGCCGTGGACTGGGTTCGGGACGGCGAGATGGCCCACCTGGCCCTGCAGGACAACGTCTATGACGCCTGCGTGCTGGACCTGGGCCTGCCGCGCCGGGATGGGTTGTCAGTTTTGAAGGCCCTGCGCGAGCGCGGCAACGCGTTGCCGGTGCTGATCCTCACGGCCCGCGATACCAGCACGGACAAGATCGCCGGTCTTGACGGCGGTGCCGACGACTACCTCACCAAACCCTTCGACCTGGCCGAATTGCAAGCCCGCCTGCGCGCCCTCTTGCGGCGCACCCAGGCCGCATCGAGCCCCACCCTGTCGCATGGCGGCGTCGTCCTCGACCCCGCCAGCAAGCAGGTTACCGCCCATGGTCTGCCCGTCCAGTTGTCGGCCAGGGAATATGCCCTGCTGCACGATCTGCTCCGGCACCGGAACCAGACCCGCAGCCGCGCCCAACTCGAGGAAAGCCTCTATGCCTGGGGCGAGGAGACCGGCAGCAATACCGTCGAGGTCTATGTGCACCATTTACGCAAGAAACTGGGGACGGATTTCATCCGCACCGTGCGTGGCTTCGGCTACAAACTGGGAGACACCGAGGAATGAGGGCGCTGCGACCGGCCGGCATCCAGTCCTTGCGCTGGCGGCTGCTGCGAACGGTCAGCATCGTTGCCCTCATGATCTGGACGCTGACGGGCCTGCTCAGCTACCTGCAGGCCCGCCACGAAGCCGAGGAGTTCCTTGATGGCCACCTGGCCTTGTCCGCCCGAACGCTGCTGGCCCTGGTGCGCCACAACGAGGCCAGGTTGTCGGACCTGAAGGCTCGGCTCGATGGGATGCGTCGGCAGTCACACGGGATTTACGACCCCCCGATCGAGTTCCAGGTCGGCAAAGCCGACGGCACGCCGCTGGTCAGATCCGCGAATGCGCCTGACATCCCCATGCGGGGCATGGCCGGCTTCATGGATATCCAGCGCGACGGCCAGTCCTGGCGCCTCTACAACCTGGCGCCGCCCGAGGAGGGCTATCGCATCCAGGTCGCCCAGCCCATGGAACTACGGGAGGTGGCTGCCCTCGAGGTGGCAATGCAGACCATCCTGCCTGTCGGTGCGATTCTTCCAGTGCTGTTGCTGCTCATCTACCTGTCCATTCGCCGCGGATTGAAGCCGCTGGAAGATCTGGCGTCCGAGGTCTCCGCCCGCACGCCGGAGAACCTCTCGGCCCTGACCGGCCGCGCAGTGCCGCGGGAAGCGCTGCCCCTGGTCACCGCGGTCAACCGGCTCATGTACCGCCTGGGCGAAACCCTGGAAAACGAGCGGCGCTTCACCGCCGACGCCGCCCATGAACTGCGCACCCCCCTGGCCGCGGTGAAGACCCAGGCCCAGGTCGCGCTCATGAGCCAGGACCCCCAGGCCCGGGAACACGCCCTGCGCCAATTGCTGGCCGGGGCGGACCGGGGAAGCCCAACCCGTCGATCTGGTGGCATTGGCGGCTACCGGGGTGGCCGAGCGACTGGATGACGCGGTCGCCAGCGGACATGTCCTCGACTTCCAGAGCGATGCGGATCCCGTTCGGGTGGAAGGAGATGCCGACCTACTGGCTGCGGCTCTGCGCAATCTGATCGACAACGCCCTGCGCCACACCCCCCCCGGCTGCCAGGTAACTGTGCGTGTCGTAAACGAGGGCGGCCACGCGGTTCTCTCGGTGAGCGACGATGGCCCGGGTGTACCGTTAGAGGAACTGCCGCGTTTGGGTGAACGCTTCCATCGAGGATCAGCACCCCGCGCCGAGGGCAGCGGCTTGGGACTGGCCATCGTGCGCCGCATCGCCGAGCTGCATGGCGCGAAATTCACATTGCACAGCAATGCCCCGCAGCACGGCCTCACCGCGCGTATGGACTGGATGGCGTTGCGGCATGGATAATCCTCGACTTTCCTCGAACCATGACCTGCAACCCTACGGGTGACTGCAAATCCAGGACTTCTTGAAAATTTGATGGTTCATTACCCAGGACATGACACATAAGCCTCGTTACCTATCTTTGATCGGCGTCGTTGTCGTTGCTGCGGTGTTCGGCTATGCCATCAACAATTCCCTGCCCACCGCTTCTGCACCTCCGGCATTTCTAATACAGTCATTCGAGAAATCAGCGGGTGTAGGCAGCTACCAGCAACGGTTTATTAACCATAAGGCCGATAATTTTATTCACTCGCCTTCGGTTGCAGAGCTCAATGGCGGCGATCTCCTGGCCGTATGGTTCGAAGGCAGTCGCGAAGGCGCGGCAGATGTTCAAATCATGCAATCACGATTCGTCGCAGCCGAAAACCGCTGGACAGAGCCGACCGTACTGATCAATCGCGAGAGCACAGCCCGCGGCGTCGGCCGCTACATTCGCAAGCTTGGCAACCCGGTGGCCGCAAGAGATGCAAACGGCAAGGTTTTCGTGTTCTTCGTCTCGGTTTCGGTGGGCGGCTGGGCTGGCAGCGCGATTAACTGGATCGCCTCGACGGACGACGCGAAAACCTGGTCCGCCCCCAAACGCCTGATCACTACGCCCTTCTTCAACATCAGCACTCTGGTGCGGAACCCGCCTGTGCTTCATGAAAACGGCGTTATCGGCTTGCCTGTCTATCACGAATTTCTTGGCAAGTTTCCTGAATACCTGTTGATCTCCGACGCGGGCAGAGTCATCGATAAAATCCGCATGAATCGTGGCACCGAATCACTTCAGCCCAGCATTGCGCCAATTGATTCTGACACCGCGATGGCTGTTCTACGATATGCCGGAGATGGCTTACCCAGAGCCCTGGGGCAAATCACGTCAAACCGCGGGGCGCAGTGGCCGAAACCACAAGCTCTGGCAATTGCCAATCCCAATTCTTCGCTCGCATCGGTTGCCACCGGACTAGTTGAATGGCCTCTCCTTGTTGTAGCCAACGACACCGAAGATGATCGCTACCGCTTGAGGATGTATGTTACCGATGCAAGCATGAGCCAGTGGAAAATGATTTACGCACCGGATGCCTCGCCTAACGAGGATGGCAAGCTCTACAACATCGAGGCCGATCCTGATTACATAAAAAATCTGATGTCTACGGTCAGCGCATCGGCAATGGACGACGCTGCGCTTGTAGTGAAGAACCGGGTATGCAGGGATGGAAAATCTTGCGAGTTACAATACGAGTATCCCACCCTGATTCGCGTCAGCAATGGCCATTATCATCTCGTTTATGCCTGGAACGACATGCTGATCAAGCACGTCGTCTTTGATCAGGCCTGGCTTGAAAAACAGATCGCCCAACCATGATCGAAGTCATTTCTGAAGTATATATGCGCATTCGCGGCATCATCGACGAGCCCGCGATCATGACCATACTATGGGTATTGGCCAGTTTAATCGCCTGGACAACCAAGGTCCGTCTCGTTTCTCCTCAGGAGAAACACTTTCTTCTCTGGTTGATCGGCATCTCCGGGCTCGTGCTTTACCCGGCAACGCTTGGTCTTAGCATGTGGGATCCCTACCGCTATGGCTACGACCCCGTCGGCCTGCTGGCAGTCTATGGCTGCATAGCTTTGTGGACGGCAGTCCGTGGCTATTGGGCATCCCTGTGCATGCTGCTTGCCGCCACCCTGGCGTTCGCATTTCAGCTCAAGACTTCCATCAACTATTGGGATTACCTGTTGGATCCCATGCTGGTCATTTATTCCTGGCTTGCCTTGCTTCGACTCGGTTATGGAAGAGCATATAGCGGGCGGTCTCCTGAAGTCCGCGCGCGAGTTCGCTAAGTCTTTGCGCTTCTTCCGGATATTGCGCCGCTACATTTTCCAGGGGCTTGTCGGAACGGATATCATGCAGCCTTGATTCAGTGCCATCGGCATTCATCTGGGCAAGAAAGTCTTTGGTCACCGCGCCTATCAAAGGAAAGGTACCCTCGCGAAATGTGGTGGGCGCGGCGCGTGTTCCCTCCGGCGCACGCTGCAAAATATCCCGCCCCATCGTGGTATTGAGGTATTCCACGCCGACCAGGCTCACGACGGTCGGAATCAGATCGACGAGGCTAGCGACTTCGGATATCACCTGGGGCTTGATATACCTCGGCGAATAAATAAACGCCGGAACATGCAGGCTTTCGAGTCCCAACTGTTCAACGGCAGGCAATCACGAGCCCTTCACGATTCCCCATGATAGCGATGATTTCGTGGCAGATAACCGCCCGGAAGAAGAACTCAGGCAGGCGGGGTTTCTCAGTGCGCAACAGTACAATGCCGTGCGTCTGCTCGATTACAGTGTTGGCAGGTTCATGAAGCTTGCCAAGGAAGGCGGCTATTTCGATAACACCATATTCGTGTTTTTTGGCGACCACAACAACCGTAT
>JALOTG010000231.1 GCA_025458005.1 Thiobacillaceae bacterium | reverse complement strand
CGAAAGCGCTATCAAAGTACATATTCATCAACGAGTTAACAGATTCCATACCGCGCAGCGGGTAACTTGGCGGGCCGCTTATGTTTGTCATCTGTAAAGCCAGTTAAGGGAGCAAATGCACTAACATGGGGTGAGGACCCCTTTTCCGCGCGCCATGAATGATCCCGCCTTGAGTCGGTCGGTGTGCCGCGAGGCAGCCAGCGCCACACATGAGTTCAACATGGTGGTTCTGGAGCTTTACCGTGCCAGCCGCGAAGTTCCCTTCCAAAACTTCCAGGAACATGCGCTGCTGACGGTCAAGGCGCGGGTGCCGTTCGACTCCGCCTGGTGGGGGATGTCCTCGCCGCGATCCATTCAACGCCCGCATCTGCATCACTGCGACGCGCGCATCGTCGAGGACTACCAGAGCCTCCTCGATCGCGATTTTTTCCGCGCCGCCCTCATCGATCAGCCAGGCAAGACCATCAACCTGGCGGATCTCGTGAGCCGCGCCCGCTATCTGCGCACGCCGCTTTATCGCCAACTGGGCCGCCGGTATGGCATGGAGTGGATGCTCGGGACCTTGCTGGTCGAACCGGTTTCGGGGCTGTACGAGATCGTCACCTTGTGGCGCCACGGTGCGCGCCGTCCGTTCACGGAGGATGAGCGGCGAATCAAGGAGCGGCTCATGCCGCATCTTGCCGAGGCGTACCGCATCAACCGTCTCATTCACCTGTTGGGCGAGTCGCGCCCCATGCCGATGGCCTGGGCCCTGCTGGACGAGCACGGCCATCTGCGCGAGCTGTCGCCGGCCTTCGTGCATCTGCTCAGGGAGGAATGGCCGGGCTGGCGTGGCGACCGGCTGCCCGAGACGTTCCCCTCGCCCGCTCGTCTGCGGGCGAGTCGGACCATGGCTTGGCGAACCGTCAGCGTGAGCGTAGCGGAGCGCGGTGGGTTCCTATTCCTGACCGCGCGCCGTGCGTCGGCCATCGACAAGCTTGGCGCGCGCGAGCGCGAGGTCGCGCTGCGCTATGCGCGCGGCCAAACCCACGCGGCGATCGCCACCGCGCTGGGCATCGCGCCGGGCACGGTGCGCAACCACATTGCACGTTGCTATAAACACCTCGCCGTCAACAACAAGGTCGAACTGAGCCGGCGACTGCAAGACGATCTTCCTTGAGGCTGGACCGTGTTTATCTGGATGTTGAGGAATTGGGGGTGAGACGGCACAGAAATCGGGGAGTCACCACAGGGCGTACCACAGTTGATTCAGAGCGAATAACTGCAATGTCCAATATCCAAATATCTCCAAATATCTGGGGAGAGGGCCACATTTCCAACTGCTCTGTGTGACTGGTTGTGACTCAAACCTGACAGTCAGGCGTACCCGACAGTCGAGCGGCAACGGCTCGACTCCGGGCGTTCGGTCCATGCGGCCTGGCCGGCATCGGGCCAAGTGATTAGTGAGTTCATATGTTCGGGCACGGCCCCTTTGTCATCTGGTCGCGAATGGCCGACGGCCGTCCTCGGGTGCCATGTAGTCCAGCAGGGCCTCCTCGAAGCGTTGGGTCATGCGGGCAATCTGATGCCAGTGATGGCTGACGATGTCCTGGCTGTGGGCCAGATGGTTGCGCAGGGATTCCAGGTCCCGGAGCCTGGCCTGGGCCGCGCGCTTGCTGGCGAAGCCCCATTGCGCCATCTGCTCGGGATCCTCCATCAGGATCGTGGCCTTGTCGGAGAGCTGCAGGCAGTCCAGCAACTCGGCCAGGTGGCCACGCCTGCCCCGCTCGGCCTGGAGCAGGCGGGCCTTTTCCAGGCGGCCCTCCGACAACAGGTCTTGCCACTCGCCTTCAGGCCAGCGCTTGCGGATGCGGTCGCTGAAATCCATGTCCATGAGGGTGATCATGCCGAACAGCCACATGCGGCCGATGGGCTGTTCCAGGTCTGCGCGGCTCAGGACGCCGCCGATCTGGCCCAGCGCGCGCACGAAGGCGTAGTCATGGTGGGTGAGGACGTGGACCATCGCGCTGAGCGGCGCGCTGTTGTCCAGGATCTGCTCGGGTTCGATGTGGCGCAGCCTCTGGGCGCAGGTCTCCGAACCGCTATCCCCGGCAAGCATGTAACCGGCGATCATGCCGTTGCGCCTCAGGCCGATCAGCGTCCAGCCCTTTTCGGCCATGATGCCGGTGGCCTGCGGAGCCGGCTGGCTGACATCCAGGGAGGGCAAGGGCCTGGCCAGGTCGCGCACCGTGAAGGTGTTCATCTGCCGCCAGACCGCGCGCAGCTGGGCGGCCTGCTGCTCGGAGAGCTCTGTCGGGGCGTGATCGGCGGCTTCGGGCAGGGGTTGCAGCGCGGCCTGGCACTCGCCATGAATACGGCGGGCGCGGCGCATGAGGCGGGCATCGCCGTCGCCCAGCACCTCCAGCAGGGCGGCCATCTCCCGCAGATAGACCCGCGCGAAATGGGGGTCGGCGGCGCAGATGTCGCGGGCGTTGTCGCACAGGTCGGCCAGCTTGATGGTCTTCGCGCGGGGCGAGGCGGCCGCCAGGTGGGCCCGGTCGATCGCCTTGCGGGCGGACCGGTTGCCGTCGCCCGGCCGACTGACATCGGTCAGTTCCTTCACCAGTCCGGCCACCCCGGGGCCGAATTCGCGCTCCAGTTCTTCCAGGGTGGCGGGGGTGTCCTCCACCACGTCGTGCAGCCAGGCCGCCGCCAGCATCTCCGGGTCGTCACTGACCGAGGCGACGATCTGCGCCACCGCCTTCAGATGGACATCGTAGGGTTGCTTGCTGTACTTGCGGCGGTGGTCGATGCGCTGATGCGCCAGCGTGGCGAAGCGGCGGGCGTTCGCGACCAGGTCAGCCATGTCGGCTGCTCCATCGCGCCTCGCGCGACCCGCGACGCATGAAAGGGCAGACTCGGTAGGAGGCCCGCTTGCGGGCCGAACCTTTCGCGCCGCCAGCGGCGCTCCTACAGGCGGTAGAGGGCTGTTTCATTTCAGCGCATCCGCGCCGGATGGGAACATCGCAGAACTTGCCGGAGGCACGGAGACTCGGGACTGGACGGGGTTTATCGGTAGCGCTCATCTCGTTGCCGACGGGGTAGGTGGTCGCGGGGCTAGGAGATTCTAATCGTGACATGAGGGCTGCGGGTGAGCCGCGCGCATGTCCCGGCGCTGTCCCGCGCATGGCTCGCGCTGCGCGGCATCGCCCGGCGCTGCGATGGGGTCCTGGCCCTCGGTCGGGATGAATGGGCGTGGCAGATGCGTCGCTCCCACATGGGCCTGGCGGCCCATGACACTCCCGATCCTCCGGCATGCGCATGCTCGGCGGCGTGTCGCCGACATCGGTCCTCGGTCGCCGCTGCCGGTCATGCCGGGTTGCCGCTCGGGCTGTCCGCCTATACTGGTTCCATCGCTCCCGCCACTGACTTCATGCGCATCCACATCGGTACCTCCGGCTGGGTCTATCCGCACTGGCGCGGCGCGTTCTATCCCGACGCCCTGCCCGAGCCGGAATGGCTGGGCTATTACGCCCGCCGGCTGGCCAGCGTGGAGGTGAACCGCGGCTTCTACCGCCTGCCCACGCGGGCGCAGTTCGCCGCCTGGCGGGATCAGACCCCGGAGGACTTCCTCTTCGCCGTGAAGGCGAGCCGCTACATCACCCACATGAAGAAGCTCAAGGACCCGGGGCAAACCCTGCCGCCCCTGCTGGAGGCCGTGGCCGGGCTGGGCGGGAAGCTGGGGCCGCTGCTCTTCCAGCTGCCGCCCCGCTGGAGAATGGATGCGCCACGCTTGCGCGACTTCCTGGCGGCCCTGCCCGACCGCCTCCGGGTGGCCTTCGAGTTCAGGGATCCCAGCTGGCACACGGGCGCGGTGCTGGACCTGCTCGCCGAGCATGGCGCCGCCTACTGCGTCCATGACCTGGCCGGCTTCCGGAGCCCGCGCGCGGTGACGGCGGACTTCGTCTATGTGCGGCTGCACGGGCCGGGCGAGGCCTATTGCGGGCGCTACGGCGCCGAGGCCCTGGCCGGCTGGGCGGACTGGCTCGGGCGGCAGACGGTGGAGGCGGCCTGCGTCTATTTCGACAACGACCAGGCCGGCTACGCGGTGCGCGACGCGGATCGACGGCGCCCACGGCGAGGGGGGCGGCCAGCTGACACGGCTGGCGCTGGCCCTGGCGGCGATCACCGGCCGGCCGATCGAGCTCGACCATATCCGCGCCCGGCGCGCCAAGCCTGGGCTGGCCGCGCAGCATCTGGCGGCCCTCAGGGCGGTGGCCGCGCTGTGCGGGGGTGAGCTGGAGGGGGCGGAACCGGGGGCGACGGCGGTGCGCTTCCGGCCCGGTCCGATCCGCGGCGGACAGTACCGCTTCGAGGTGGGCACCGCCGGCAGCGTCGTCCTGGTCCTGCAGGCCGTCCTGCCGGTCGCCCTGCGCGCCGACGGGCCTTGCCGGCTCGCCATCGCCGGCGGCACGGACGTCAGGATGGCGCCGCCCTTCGACTACCTGCGCCTGGTCTTCCTGCCCTGGCTCGCCGAGCTGGGCGCGCGAGTACGCCTCGTCTCGGTCCGCCACGGCTACTACCCGCGCGGCGGCGGCGAGCTGGTGCTGGACGTGACGCCCAACCGGTGCCTCGGGCCCCTCCGGGCGGAGTCGCGCGGGGCGCTGCGGGAGATCGTCGGCCGCGCCCATGTCGCCCATCTGCCCCGCCACATCGCCGAGCGCATGGCCGTCTCGGCGCGCGGCCTGCTGGCCGACCTGGCCCCGGTGCGCATCGACATCGCGGTGCTCGGAGCCGCCGAGGCGTTCGGCAAGGGCGGGGCCTTGGCGCTGGCCGCCCGCGCCGAGCGTGGCCGCCTGGGCGCGGCGGTGGCGGCCCAGCGCGGCGTGAGCGCCGAAAGTCTGGGCGAGGCGGCGGGCGGGGCGCTGCGCGCCGACCTGGAAAGCGGCGCCGCCGTCGACCTCCACGCCGCCGACCAGCTGCTGGTCTAC
>JALOTG010000069.1 GCA_025458005.1 Thiobacillaceae bacterium | reverse complement strand
CGTCATCTGCCCGCCAGCGTCGATATTGATGCCGGGCCCGGGCTTGAGGCCGCCGTCGTGGAGGGCTGTCACGTCGATCAATCCGTAGTTCGGCAGCAGGGCAGGGGCGCTGCCGAGCCAATTCGCCGTCCAGCCGTAGAACCGCTTGTCACCGGCGACGATCTCGCCGCCAGCCAGAAGATCGGACATCGGGATGGCCTGGGCGCCGCCGGCGGCCAAGGCCAGGGCCAGGGTGAGCAGGGTCTTTTTCATGGTAAGGCTCCTCTAGAAACTTTGCTCAATCCCCCCGGCCCGGCCGGGGGGGGGGACAGGGGTTACTGGGTGGCGCAGTTCGGCCGCGTGCACAGCGGGATGCAGACCTTGACGTCGGCGGGGCTGATCAGCCCGTCGTTGTTGGCGTCGTAGGCCGGATCCAGGGGCGGCACGGTCTTGCCGCGGGCGCGGCTGATCTTGGAGGTGTCGATCTTGTCGATGTCGCCGTCCTTGTCCACGTCGCACTTGCCGGAGCAGGCGTCGCCGATGCCGTCGCCGTTGGTGTCTTCCTGTTTCGGGTTGGGTACCGTCGCGCAGTTGTCGCAGACATCGCCGACGCCGTCGCCGTCCCGATCCGCCTGGTTCTGGTTGGGGGTGGCCACGCAGTTGTCGCAGGCGTCGCCCACGCCATCCTGGTCACGGTCTTCCTGGTTCGGGTTGGCGTTGGCCGGGCAGTTGTCGCAGACATCGCCCCTGCCGTCGCCGTCCCGGTCTTCCTGGCCGGGGTTGGGCGTGTTCACGCAGTTGTCGTCCGAGTCGCACACGCCGTCCAGGTCGGTGTCGACGCAGGCCCCGCCCAGGGAGCGCTGCAGCACCAGGATGGCGTAGGCGTGGTCGACCTCGGCATCCCAGGTCCCATTCGGGTTGGGGAACTGGCCGGCCGCGTTCTGCAGCGACATCAACCGGTAGGCGTAGTCGTAGTACCAGCCCGCGGGCGTGCCGTCGTAGTAGTCTGGTGAGTCCGCGCCGCGCGGGGCTGGCCGAGGATCGGCGTCCGGGTCGCGGTTGACTTCCCGGCCCGAGACCGCGGGCAGGGTGCCGATGTCGGCCGGACCGATGTTGCCCGCGGCGAGCGGCACCCCGGCGGCCTCGATGATGTTGTAGGCCTTGGAGGAGGACCAGAGGTAGTAGAAGTAGGCCGGTGGCCAGCTGTCCGGACGGATGTTGGTGTTATAGCTGTATGCGTTGCGCAGCCAGCGCAGATAGCCCTGGATGGCCGGGTCGTTCACGTTCTTGCCGGTCCCGGCCAGCTGGCCCCAAGTGCCAGAGGCGGTCTGCTGAGAACTGTTGTTGCCGGCGCCGTAGTAGGACTGATAGCCATGGCCGAAGCAGCCGGCGCCGCAGTCGGTGAATTGCCCGCCGGTGTTCTGCTCGCCATTGATCGAGTAGGCCAGGGAGGTCTTGTCCAGGGCGGCGGTGATCAGCGGGATGCGGGCCTTGTCCGCCGACTCGCCCAAGTCGCTGTAAAAACCCTTGGCCGCGGAGAGGCCGGCCAGGGTGAACTGGGTGGTGGAGGAATCGTAGCCGGTGCCCGTATAGCCCCAGTAGCCGGCCGGACCATTCGGGGTGGGCGTGCCCGTGGTCTGCGCGGCCAGGGCCCGATCCACCACCTTGTCGATGGTCGCCCGCGCGGAGCGGCCTACGCAGTTGTGCGGAGCCACACCAGCGGGGGTATCGGGGCCGCCGGTGGTGAGATAGACCGACAGGCCCATCAGGACCTGGCCGTCGTAATAGGCGTAGAAGCCGGCCCGGTCGCCGAAGCCGCTGCTATCGATGAGGATGCAGGCGGCGTTCTGGGCCAGGGTCTTGTCCGCCGGGTCCAGGCCGTCATAGCCGGCCGGGATGCTCTCCTTTTCCAGCAGGGTCAGCAGCGACAGGCCGTTCGCCTCGGTGTAGACGGTGAAGTGGCTGTGGGCTCGGGAATACGCCAAGCCGGCGTCGATGGCGGCGTTGACGTCATCCTTGAAATTCTGGTGACTGGCCTGGGCGCCGGCCGTCATTGCCAGCAGGGCGGCGCCGCAAGCGGCGTTCAATACTGAGCGTTTCCGTGTCATGGTCTTTCCTTTCTGGTTCCGGACCAAGCCTATTGTCCAGGCCGTGGACAAATGCTTCCTCGACTTCATCCATGCCTTGCCTGCGGGCAGCTTAAAAAGCTGAACCACTCATGCCGCGCGCCCGCCTTCGTCCGCCTCCGCGCCCCCGGACGAATCCGGGACAGGGATCAGAGACCGACAAGCATGAGCTCAACAAATCATGAGCATATAACGTGCCATGATTTTTTTATTCATTGAATACAATACGTTGCATTTCTTATCAGTACACGCCTGTCTTTTTTCGGGCTCGGTGTGTAAAAAATATCGACAAGCCTGGCACGCCATGCAGGGCCACTTGGAGGCGCGGCGAGGCGAAGGCTTGGGGGCACAACGGCCTGCCGTCAGGTCAGGGAAGCGCTGGAGTATTTCTACATTGCGAGCCTCCTGTTCCCGGCTGGCCGGAACCGCACATCGACCATGAACCGGATGCTTGATGGGAAACGGGCCGTCCAGGCATTTCCTGGATCGCCACGGCCCGATGGGCCTCGCGATGACGTCATCGCGACGAGGCGCAGCCGACGTGGCGATCCAGTCGTAGGCCAGCTTCATGC
The DNA here is from genome assembly GCA_025458005.1 of Thiobacillaceae bacterium. Lineage (GTDB taxonomy): Bacteria > Pseudomonadota > Gammaproteobacteria > Burkholderiales > Thiobacillaceae > JALOTG01. The sequence continues at coordinate 10,166 of JALOTG010000069.1, read as the reverse complement.
GTTTCGCATCCATGACCTGTTTGACGCGGCTCTTGTCGAGTGGCGTTGGTTCATGGAGAGCACGTCAGCCTGCAGCCGCGCGGCCATGGGCCGTGGCGGGAAGCAATCCAGGACGCCCATGAAAGCAGCATCGCATGGATCGCCACGCCACCGCGTGCCTCTCCATGAACCGTCTCCACCGGACAGGATCCGCATCCAGCAGGTCGTTGATCTCAAATGCATGAGTCTGGCATCGGACTGGATTGCCGCGTCGGCTTCGCCTCCTCGCAATGACGTCATCGCGAGGCGCGCGGCGCCGTGGCGACCCAGGGCACGCCAGGGTGTCTCGCCCATCCCACCTCCGGTTCATGGTCCGTGTGCAGTTCCGGTCAGACCGGAACAGGAGGCTCGCGATGACGGAATTGCTCCGGGCTTCCCTGGTTCAGTAGCGCTGCGTCAGCACCAGGGTATCGCCCTCGCGCCGCATGTTGGTGCGGTTGAGGAAGCTCATGCCGAGCAGGGGGACGCTGAGGCCGGCGTCGTCGACCACCAGGGCCTCCACCAGGCTGGCGCCGATGCCGCCGACCTTGACGCTGTTGAGCATGACGCGGCGGGCCCGGGCGCGGCCGTTGGCGGTGTTGATCACCACCGGGGTGGCGTTGTCTAGGCTCACGCCCGCCTGACGCGCCACGCTGGCGGGCAGGGACACCAGGCTGGCGCCGGTGTCGAGCACGAAGCGCACGGGCAGGCCGTTGACGATGCCCGGCACGGAAAAGTGGCCGTGGCCGTCGGCGGTGAGCACGACGCGGCCGCCCTGCTCGGACGCGGCCTCCTTGGCGGCCGTGGTCGGTGCCTGGAAGCCCTGGCCGATGGCCAGCTGGTGGCGGCGTCCGTCCACCAGCAGGTCGACGCCGTCGGGGCGCACGGCCAGCAGTTTCACGCCGTCCACGCTGTCCCCCGCCCGCGCCACCCTGGGCGCGCCCCGGTTGACGCTGATGAGGGCCTTGTCGCCCATGACGCCGCTCACCGTGACGCTGGTCTGGGCCCATGCCCCGGATGCGGCAAACAGGCATAATGCCCACCACGTCCCGCCGATGCCCTTGCCGCCCATGCGCCCCATCGCCATCTTCCGTCACGCCCCCACCGAGGGGCCGGGCCATTTTGCCACATTCCTCGACGCCCGCCGCCTGCCCTGGCGGCTGATCCGCGTCGACGCGGGGGACGCCGTCCCGGACGACGCGGCCGCCTTCGCCGGCCTGGCCTTCATGGGCGGACCGATGAGCGTCAACGACGACCTGCCCTGGATCCCGCCCGCGCTCGCCCTCATCCGCGGCGCGGTGGCGCGCGGCATTCCCGTGCTGGGCCACTGCCTGGGCGGCCAACTGATGGCCAGGGCGCTGGGCGGCGCGGTGACGCGCAACCCGGTCAAGGAGATCGGCTGGGGGCGGGTGCGGCCCCTGGACGACCCGGCGGCGCGGGCCTGGCTCGGCGAGCAGGGCGAGTTCGACGCCTTCCACTGGCACGGCGAGACCTTCAGCCTCCCGCCCGGCACGTCGCGCATCCTGGAGAGCGACCACTGCGCCAACCAGGCCTTCGTCCTGGATGACCGTCACCTGGCCATGCAGTGCCACGTGGAGATGACCGAGGCGATGATCCGCGAGTGGTGCGCCGTGGGCGCGGCGGAGATCGCCGCCGCCGACAGCCCCGCCGTGCAGAGCGCCGAGCGCATCCTGGCCGACACCCCCGCCCGTCTGGCGCCGATGACGGCGGTGGCCGAGCGCCTCTACCAGCGCTGGATCGCCGGGCTGCAACCTTGAGCGACGATGTACTTTCCCTGCCCCGCCTGCGCGCCCTGATCGGCCTGCGGGTGGGCTACCTGGGTCGGGAATGGCTGATCGTGGAGGTCATCGACGCACCGCCCGGCCTGGTGCTGGAGGGCGTGGGCGGCGCGTCGGTGATGCAGGCCGACGTACACGGCCGCCCCTGGGACTTCGGCGCCGAGACCCGCCTGATCCCCGCCTTGACGGCGGACCGCACCGAACTGAGCGAGGAACTGCTCGCCCTGGATCTGCTCGACCCCTGATCCACGCCCCGCGCGCAAGCCCGGGCGGCCCCGACAACCCACCAGACATCCCGACATGATCGTACTCACCGGAGACATCGGCGGCACCAACACCCGCCTGGCCCTGGCCGACGTGGCCATCAACCGCGTCCGCCTGCCCGAAGTGGAGCGCTTCCGCAACGACAGCGCCACCTCGCTCGACCAGCTGCTGCAATCCTTCCTGGCCGGCAAGCCGAGGCCCCAGGCGGCCTGCCTGGCGGTGGCCGGACCCACCGACGGGCGCCAGGTGCGCCTGACCAACCTCGCCTGGACCATCGACAGCGGCCAGATCGCCTCCGGCACCGGCATCCCCAGGGTCAGGCTGGTGAACGATTTCGCGGCCGTGGGGCACGGCCTGGGCGTGCTGGACGACAGCGGCCTGGCGACCATCCAGACCGGCGAGCCGCGGCCCAACGCCCCGCGACTCGCCCTGGGCGCCGGCACCGGACTGGGGGTGGTGCTCACCGCCTGGAGCGAGGCCGGCCGCTATCGTCCGATCGCCTCGGAGGGCGGCCATGTCTCCTTCGCACCGACCGACGCTGAGCAGGACCGCCTGCTCGCCTTCCTGCGCCCGGTCTTCGGCCGGGTGTCGGTGGAGCGCATCCTGTCCGGCGCCGGCCTGAGCCAGCTGTATCGCTTCTGTTGGATGGAATCCGGCCGCGCGGGCGAGGCGCCGGCTCTGGACGCCACCGCCGTCGCCGGGGCCGCGCTGCAGCGGCTCGACCGCGTGGCGGAGCAGGCCCTGGCCCTGTTCTGCCGCATCTTCGGTCAGACCGCCGGCGACCTCGCCCTGGTCGCCCAGTCCACCGGCGGGGTCTATCTGGCCGGAGGCATCGCGCCGAAGATCCTGCCCCTGCTGCAGCAGGGCGAATTCCTCGCCGGCTTCCGCGACAAGGGCCGCTTCGCGGCCTGGATGGAACGGGTCCCGGTGCACGTCGTGCTGGACGAGGACGTCGGCCTCAAGGGCGCCGCCCTGGCGGCGACGCTTTAAGCGTACTCAGGCGGCGGCGCGGTTCAGATCGCCGCCTCGCCCGACTCGCCGGTGCGGATGCGCACCACCTGCTCCACCGCCGTGACGAAGATCTTGCCGTCGCCGATCTTGCCGGTGCGGGCGGCCTTGATGATGGCCTCCAGGGTCTGGTCCACCAGGCCGTCGGCCACCACCAGTTCGATCTTCACCTTGGGCAGGAAGTCCACCACGTACTCCGCGCCGCGATACAGCTCGGTATGGCCCTTCTGCCGGCCGAAGCCCTTCACCTCGGTCACGGTCAGGCCGCTCACCCCGATGCCGGACAGCGCCTCGCGCACCTCGTCCAGCTTGAACGGCTTGATGATGGCTTCGATCTTCTTCATGGAAACACTCCTCTAGAACGGGGCCTTGTAGCGGTTGGTGATGGGATAGCGCCGGTCGCGCCCGAAGCCGCGCCGGGTGACGCGGATGCCCGGGGCGGCCTGGCGGCGCTTGTATTCGGACAGGTCGATCAGGCGCACCACCTTGCGCACCATGTCCTCGGGCCAGCCGGCGGCGACGATCTCGCGCGGCGACTGGTCGAGCTCCATGTAGCGCTCCAGGATGGCGTCCAGGTCCTCGTAGGGCGGCAGGCTGTCCTGGTCGGTCTGATTGGCGCGCAGCTCGGCGCTGGGTGGGCGCGCGATGATGCGCTCCGGGATGACGTGGGCGAGGCCGTTGCGGTAGCAGGACAGCCGCCAGACCAGGGTCTTGGCGACGTCCTTGAGCACCGCGAAGCCGCCCGCCATGTCGCCGTAGAGGGTGGCGTAGCCGGCGGCCATCTCGCTCTTGTTGCCGGTGGTCAGCACCAGCTTGCCGAACTTGTTCGACAGGGCCATCAGGATCACGCCGCGAATGCGCGCCTGCAGGTTCTCCTCGGTGGTGTCGTAGGGCAGTCCGGCGAACTCGTCCGAGAGGGCGGCCAGGAAGCTGTCGAACATCGGCTTGATGGACTGCACGCGGTAGTGCACGCCCAGGTTGGCGGCCAGCTCCCGGGCGTCCTCCAGGCTGATGTCGGCGGTGAACTGGGACGGCATCATGACCGCCTCGACCCGCTCCGCCCCCAGCGCGTCCACCGCCACGACCAGGGTCAGGGCCGAGTCGATGCCGCCCGACAGCCCGACCAGGACGCCGGGAAAGCCGTTCTTGTCGACGTAGTCGCGCACCCCCAGCACCAGGGCCCGGTAGACGCTCTCCTCCAGGCCGGGCAGGGGGTGGAGCTCGCCGCGCGGCGCGCCATCCCGGAACTCGACGTAGTAGAGCCCCTCGGCGAAGCAGGGCAGCTGGGCGGTGACCTCGCCGCGCGCGTCCAGGGCGAAGGAGCCGCCGTCGAACACCAGCTCGTCCTGGCCGCCCACCATGTTGAGGTAGACGACGGGCAGTCCCGCCTCGGCGATGCGCGCGCGGGCCACCTGGTAGCGGTCCAGCTGCTTGGCCTTGTGGAACGGCGAGGCGTTGATCACCAGCAGCAGTTCGGCGCCTGCGTCGCGGGCCTGGCTGGCCGGACCCGGCACCCAGAGGTCGGAACAGATGTTGACGCCGCAGCGCGCGCCGGCCACCTCGAACACGGTCGCCGAAACACCGGGCACGAAGGTGCGCACCTCGTCGAACACGGTGTGGTTGGGCAGGTCCTGCTTGCGGTAGACCGCCTCGATGCCGCCGCCGCGCAGCACGGCCGCGGCGTTGTAGCGGGCCTCGCCCTCGCGGCGCGGATAGCCCACCAGCACCGCCAGATCAGGCGGCAGCCGGCGCGCCAGCTCGTCCAGGGCGCGGGCGTTCTCGGCGTAGAAGTCCTCGCGCAAGGCCAGATCCTCGGGCGGGTAGCCGCACAGGGCGAGCTCCGGGGCGAGCAGAAGATGGGCGCCGGCGGCATGGGCCTCGCCGGCCAGGCGGGCGATGCGCTCGGCGTTGCCGGCCAGGTCGCCGACGGTGGGGTTGAATTGGGCGAGGGCGATCTTCATGCGGGCAATGATGCCCGCCGGCCGGGGCCGCTTCAAGCGCCGACGGCCCGGCCTAGCGCAAATAGGCCTCCGTCGCGTAGCGGCGCATCATGCGGTGGCTGTTGAAGTAGGCGGCGTTCTTGCTGAGGGCGCCCTTCATCACCGCGACCCAGCCGGCACGGTCGCCGTGCCACAGAGGCAGGACCACCCGCTCCAGCTTGTCGTACAGGCTGGCCGCGTCGCCGCCGTTGGCATTGGCGTCGTCGGCGCCGATCGCCCAGCCGGTGACGCCCTCGATGCAGCCCTCCACCCACCAGCCATCCAGCACCGACAGCTGCGGCACGCCGTTGAAGGCCGCCTTCATGCCGCTGGTGCCGGAGGCCTCCAGGGGCCGCAGCGGGGTGTTCAGCCAGACGTCCGAGCCGGACACCAGGGCCAGCGCCAGGTCCATGTCGTAGTCGGGCAGGTAGGCCATCGGGATGCTGCCATGCAGTTCGCGCATGTGGGCGTGCAGTTCCTCGATCAGGCGCTTGCCGCCCTGGTCCCTGGGATGGGCCTTGCCGGCCATCACCACCTGGAAGGGATGCCGCTCGGCGATGGCCCTGAGCCGCGCCGGGTCGGTGAACAGCAGGTTGTGCCGCTTGTAGGCGGTCACCCGCCGGGCGAGGCCCAGGATGGGCCGCTCCGGATCGAGCGCCACGCCGGTCAGCCGCGCCACCCGCTCCACCAGGTCGCGCCTGGCCTCGGCATGGGCCGCCCAGAGCAGGTCGTCGGGGATGCGGTCGGCCCGGGACAGCAGCTCCGGCTCGTGGCACCAGCCCGGCACGTGCTGGTCGTACACCGCGCCCAGATGCCGGCTGGTCCAGGTGGAGGAATGCACGCCGTTGGTCACCGCGTGCACGGCATAGCCGGGGAACATGCGCCGGGAGGTCTCGGCGTGCCGCTTGGCCACGCCGTTCACGTACTCGGACAGGTTCAGCGCCAGCCGGGTCATGTTCAGCCGGTCCGCGCCGGCCAGCTGCCGGACGGTGGCCAGGTCGAGCAAGTCGCCGTAGACGCGCTGCACCAGCTCGTAGGAGAACTGGTCATGGCCCGCCTCCACCGGGGTGTGGGTGGTGAAGGTGCAGAGATCGCGCACCCTGGGCAGGTTGTAGGGGCTCTCGCCGGGTCGCAGGTCCTCCGCCGGGTAGGCGAAGCGGCGCAACAGGGCCAGGGTGAGGAAGGCCGAGTGCCCCTCGTTCATGTGGTAGCCCATCAGCTTGAAGCCGAGGGCCTGCAGCATGGCCACGCCGCCCGCCCCCAGCACCACCTCCTGCTTGATGCGATAGGTCTCGTCGCCGCCGTAGAGGTAGTGGGTGATCTCCCGGTCCTCGGCGTGGTTCACCGGCATGTCCGTGTCCAGCAGCAGCACCGGCACGGCGCCGTTGTGCCTGGAGCGCACCACGTAGAGCCAGCCCCCCACCCACACCTGGCGGCCCTCCAGGTTCAGCGCGACGGCGGCGTTGAGCCGCGCGGCGTGCTGGCTGGGGTCCCAGGGATCGGCATGCTCGATCTGCCGGCCCTGGGCGTCGATCTCCTGGCGGAAGTGGCCGGCCCGCGAGACCAGGGTCACCGCCACCATGGGCAGACTCATGTCCGCCGCCGTGCGCAGGGTGTCCCCCGCCAGCACCCCCAGGCCGCCGCTGTAGGTGGGGATGTCGTTGGCCAGGCCGATCTCCATGGAGAAATAGGCCACGCGGGGTTGCGGCAGGAAATCGTCGAGGCGGTCGGTGGTCGGCATGACGTGGCGTCCTCATCCGTTGCGGGGATCGGCGGGGTGTATGGTAACCAACACGCGGTAACCAGCGCGCGCCCTTGGGCTATGGTGTGTAGTGTGTCACCGGCATCTTGCGCTATCTTGAAATGCCCCGCGGGCACGGCCCCGGCCTGGACAGGATCGGCACACCCACAACGGAGAACACGATGGACCAAGCCACCAAGGAATTCATTCTCGACCTGCTGCAGTCCCACCATTACATGACCGTGGCCACGGTGCGGCCGGATGGCTGGCCCCAGGCCACCACGGTGGCCTACGCCAGCGACGGCCTGACCCTCTACTTCGCCTGCGACCCGGATGGCCAGAAGGTGGCCAACATCCGCCAGTGCGACAAGGTCTCCGTCGCCATCGACCGGGACTATCCGAACTGGGAGGAGATCCGCGGCCTGTCGCTGGGCGGCACCGCCCACTTGGTGACGGACGACCGGGAGCGCCAGCACGCCCAGGACATCCTGCGCCGCAAGTTCCCGCAATGGGCCGAGATGCCCGAGCCGGAGGACCCGGCCCTGATCGCCTTCGTCAAGGTGACGCCCAAGGTGATCTCGGTGCTGGACTACACGAAGGGGTTCGGTCACACCCGGCTGGTGGAGGTCTGAACGGCGCCGGCCGGCGCCTCACTCCGGCTGGGCGCGGCGCCAGACGTGGGCGTAGAAGCCGTCCCGGACGTCGTAGTCGAAGTGGTGGACATCGTCCCCGGCGCGGAACACCGCGAAGCAGGCCTCCTCTGGGCCCTGCTTCCGCGCGAAGGCGTTGCAGTAAGTGTCTTCCGCCGCGTCGATGCGCCAGCGGCCCGCCTTGTCCTTGAAGCCCTTGCGGTCGATGGTCCCGTCGGCGTTGTAGGTCATCAGGTGCTTGCCCGTCGTCCCCCTGGACAGGATGGCGCCCGGGAAAAAGGTCTTCAACTCCTCCCCGCTCAAGCGCTGCAGGCCCCTGGCCTGGGCTTCCTTCAGATTGGGCGGCGCCTCGGGGAAACCCTGGGCATATCCGGAAGCCAGGGACACGGACAGCGCCCCCGCCAGGAAGAATGCGAACAATCGTTTCATCATGCCCTCCCTCGGCAATCAACCACTTTCGTGGCAAGCGTTACCGATCCCAGTATAGGTCCTGAAGGGCAAAGCGGAGTCGGCCGGCAGCCACCCCGACCGCCCTTTCACAGGGTCCGCGCCAGCAGCGGCCGCAGTTCCACCAGGGTGCGGCTGTTGAGCACGTCCCGCGCCTCCAGCCACCCCCGCCGCGCCTGGCCGACGCCCCATTCGAGGTCGTCGAAGTCGTGCACCGAGTGGGCGTCGGAGTCGATGGCCACCAGCACGCCCTCCTCCCTGGCGACGCGGCACCAGGTGTCGAGCAGGTCGAGCCGGTCGGGCTGGCTGTCCAGCTCCAGGTAGCAGCCTCGCGCGCGGGCGTGGCGGATGACCTTGAGCCAGTCCGCCTCCATGGGTGGACGCTTGTCGAGTTCCCGCGTGGTGGGGTGGGCCAGGAGCGTGAAGTGGGGGTGGTCCATGGCGCGCAGCAGACGCGCGGTCTGCCGCGCGGAGGGCAGGTCGAAGTGGCCGTGCACGGCGCCGATCACCAGGTCCAGCCGGCCCAGCACGTCGTCCGGCAGGTCCAGGGCGCCATCCTCCAGGATGTCCACCTCGATGCCCTTCAACAGCACGATGCCTTGCAGGCTGTCGTTGATCCGGTCGATCTCGTCCATCTGCTTCAGCAGCCGCACCGGGTCCAGGCCGTGCGCCATGCGCAGGCGCTGGGAGTGCTCGGTGATGGCGAGATAGGCGAGCCCCCGCGCCCACGCCGCCTCGGCCATCTCGCGGATCGTGTTGGCGCCATCGCTGGCGCGGGTGTGGCAGTGCAGGTCGCCCTTCAGGTCGGCGCGGGTGACCAGTTCCGGCAGCGGGCCGCGCTCGGCCCACTCCACCTCGCCGCGGTCCTCGCGCAGCTCCGGCGGGATCCAGGGCAGGCCGAGGGCGGCGTAGACGGACGCCTCGGTGTCGCCGGCGATGACCGCTTCATGTCCACCCCGGCCCCGGAACACGCCGTACTCGTTGAGCTTGAGGCCGCGCGCCTGGGCCCGCTTCCTGAGGACGATGTTGTGTGCCCTGCTACCGGTGAAATAGGCCAGGGCCGCGCCGTGGCTCGCCTCCGCCACCACCCGCAGGTCCACCTGCAGGCCGCAGCGCAACACGACCGAGGCGCGCGTCTCGCCCTGGCTCAGCACCTCGGCCACCTCGTCGTAGCCGGTGAAGCGCGCCATCACCGGCCCGCTGTCCCGCGCCGTGGCGAGGAGGTCGAGGTCGCCCACCGTCTCCCGGCAGCGCCGGTAGCTGCCGGCGATCTCGACACGGCTGACACCCCTGGCGCCGCGCAGGTGGCGGGCCAGCGCCTCGGCGTACTGGGCGGCCACCGGCCGCCTGAAGCGCCGCGTCTCGTTGGCGCGCACCGCCAGGGCGTCCAGGATGTGACGCTCGGTCTTTTCGCCGAAGCCGGGCAGGTCGCGAATCTTTCCGCTCTGCGCGGCGGCGCGCAGATCCTCGACGCTGTCCACCCTGAGCTGGTCGTAGAGGGCCTTCACCTTCTTCGGGCCCAGCCCGGGGATGTGCAGCAGCTCGGTAATGGCGGCGGGCAATTCCTGGTGCAGCCGCTCCAGGAAGGCGCTCCGGCCCGTGCTGGCGATCTCGTGGATCTTGCGGTCCAGGTCCTCGCCGATGCCGGGGATCTTGGGCAACTCCTGGCCGCGTGCGAGCAGCGCCGCCAGGTCGCGGCCGAACTCTCCCACCGTGCGTGCCGCGTTGCGGTAGGCGCGCACCCGGAACGGATTCGCCCCCTGGATCTCCAGCAGGTCGGCGATCTCCTCGAAGATGGCGGCGATGTCGGCGTTGTGGACGGGCATGGGGATCGGGCGCGGGATGACACTACCCATTGTAGAAGCCGGGGTTCGGACTGAAACCGATGCATCGCCGAAGCTAAATGAAAAGCCGCAGGTTCATCAGGGTCGCGACCCTGATGAGGCCTTAGACCGAATCGGGTCAGGAGCAGTCACTCATTGTTGGCAGTCCCAAGATCCAGTTGTCGTTCGATGTTGAGACAGAGTCCATCCGATGCTGATTGCAGTACCGTGTTCTCATGCTTCCATTAAAGAAGCATGATTGGATACAATACCGAGTAAATTAACTCAGTAAAGTAAAAAAATGGCTTACCAACGCAAAGAGGTCGCCTCCCTCAGCACCCGTCTGGATGAGAGCCCGGGGCATATCATCATCGTTGCCGGACCAAGACAGGTTGGCAAGACCACTTTGGTCAAGGACGCCTTACGTGACCGCCACA
>JALOTG010000068.1 GCA_025458005.1 Thiobacillaceae bacterium | reverse complement strand
CGGGGTCATAAAGGGCCTTGCTCATCTCCCTCACCACATCCGATATTGAGAAGACATTGCCAACGCCATCCTTCTGCCTCAGATATTCTGTCAGATCATCAATTGATTTCATTACATTCGGATCCAGGATGTCTCCGCTTATCATTACAGAAACTGTCTGAGATCCGCCGAACTTTGTATTTATTATTTCAGATGCTCTTCTGACAGGGTGTTTTCGCGGGAAGAAATTCTCCTGGTTAGTATCAATGGCTACCATGACAAGCTCCTTGACGCAGTTGATGGAGCTACATTGTTAGCGCTTGCAGCCGGGTGGTCGCTTGCCAAATTTTTGCAACAGCACTAGGCTTTCCTCATGACGACGATGAACGTTTCCCTACCCGACGCCTTGAAGGCTTATATCGATTCACAGGTCGCCAAGCGCGGCTATGGCACCAGCAGCGAATATGTGCGCGAACTGATCCGCAAGGATCAGGATCGTCAGCAACTACGCGATCTGCTATTGGCCGGAGCCGGGTCGCCCCCGACCACCCCGGCCGATGCGCCCTACTTCGACGCCTTGCGTGAACGCGTTTGGCGACGCGCTTCGACTTGAAGGCCAAGCCGGTCGTCCCGCGTGAACTGGCGAACAGGGATGTGGAAGAAGCCCTGGCGTACTACCTGAGTGAAGGCGGCGAGCAGGCGGGGCTCGGCTTCATTGACGCACTGGAACAAGCTTATGCGCATGTCGGTCGCCATCCCGCGACCGGCTCGCCGCGCTACGCCCACGAACTGGATCTGCCCGGTCTGCGGACGTGGCCACTCAAGCGCTATCCCTACCTGGTGTTCTACGTCGAGCATGACGATCACATCGACGTCTGGCGTGTGCTACACGGTCAGCGTGACATCCCCGCTTGGCTCCAGGGCGACGAGTAAGCGTGGTCCTTGTCGGGGCGGGTTTCGTTGACACGTTGGAACCGGTAGCGGGCTTCGGATCGATAATCTGGGCAGGTGGATCGAAATACGCCGCCAGCGAAGAATTGGTCACCCGCTGGCGGCGAAGGCGTGTCCAGTGCTGACAGCTGCCATTGACGCCCGCTCACAGAATTGGCACAGAATTGGGGTCACAGAATTGGGGTCAGACCACGGCAGAATTGGGGTCAGACCACGGTATTCCTTCAGGCGCGCATATCAGTACGCTCGTCCCCAGCAACAAAATTGCGCGATGCCCGATACGCGCGGCGTAATCAAGCCGCGTGTTCCGCTTCCTCCCGCCGGGTAACAGCCAGCCGCAGGCCGGCGGCGTCCAGTATGGCCAGCAAGGTTTTCAGGGTGGGATTGCCTTTGGGCGAGAGGGCGCGGTAGAGGCTTTCCCGCTGGATGCCCGCCCTGGCCGCCACCGCATCCATGCCCTGAGCCTGGGCGACCTGGCGCAGGGCCATCAGCAGCGCCTCATGACCACCGGGTTCGTCCAGGGCCTCCATGCAGGAGGCCAGGTATTCGTCGGCGAAACCGGGATCTTCGCGCAGCAGTTCCACCATGGCTTCGTCATGGGAGCGGGATGCCTTCATGGGTGTCTCCTTTTCCAGTCTCTCCAGCACGCCTGGGCGGTCTCGATATCGGCCTGCTGCCGGCGCTTGTCGCCGCCCACCAGCAGCAGAATCAATCGTTCCCCGGCACGGGCGTAATAGACCCGGTAGCCCGGGCCCTGGTCGATGCGCAGTTCCCACACGCCGTCGGTCAGAGGCTTGCAGTCGCCGAAGTTGCCGGCGGCCAGGCGTTGCACACGGGCGGCGATACGGGCCTTGGCCATCCGATCCGCCAGGGATGCCAACCAGTCCTTGAATGGATCGCGTCCCTCGGGGGTCAGGTAGTCCTGAACATCATACATGGAGCTGTAGCGTATACGTTACTGATTGGCCCGACAAGGGCGGATAAGCCGTAGGCGTAATCCGCCGAATGTATATATTCGGCGGAAAGCGCTCCGCTCTTCCGCCCTACTCCTCGGCCTTGCACCGACCGGCTTCTTCGGGCGAGGGCCTGCCGCACGATTCCCTCTCGCCAGCAGCCGGCCACGATCCATCACCGGCCGTGAGGCGGGTGCCTCGCGGGTGGCCTTGTGTCAGCCCAAGCCGGGCCCCTCAACCCTCGCCGCCGCCTTCCGTCTCCATGCCCAGTTCCTGGATCTTGCGCGTCAGGGTGTTGCGGCCCCAGCCGAGCAGGTTGGCGGCCTCGATCTTGCGCCCGCCGGTGTGGTTCAGCGCCACCCGGATCAGGGCGCGCTCGAACTCGGCGGTGAGGTCGTCGAGGATGCCGTGCTCGCCGCGCGCCAGGCGGGCCTGGGCGGTGCGGGCCAGGGCCTCGGCCCAGTCCAGGGCGGCGTGCTGGGGTTCCTCCAGGGCCTCGGGGGGCAGGTCCTTGGGCTCGATGACCTGGCCGGGGGCCATCACCGTCAGCCAGTGGCAGAGGTTCTCCAGCTGGCGGACGTTGCCGGGGTAGGGCAGGCCCGAGAGCACCTTGACGGCCTCGTCGGACACCTGCTTCATCTCCACGCCCAGTTCCTGGGCGCTCTTCTGCAGGAAGTGGCGGACCAGCAGCGGGATGTCCTCGCGCCGCTCGCGCAGGGCGGGCAGCTTGATGCGGATGACGTTCAGGCGGTGGAACAGGTCCTCGCGGAACAGGCCCTGGCGGACGCGTTCCTCCAGGTTCTGGTGGGTGGCGGCGATGACCCGCACGTTGACGCGCACCGGCGAGTGGCCGCCGACGCGGTAGAACTCGCCGTCGGCCAGCACGCGCAGCAGGCGCGTCTGCAGGTCGGCGGGCATGTCGCCGATCTCGTCCAGGAACAGAGTGCCGCCGTCGGCCTGCTCGAAGCGGCCGCGCCGCGAACCGGCCGCGCCGGTGAAGGCGCCGCGCTCGTGGCCGAACAGTTCGCTCTCGAGCAGGTCCTTGGGGATGGCCGCCGTGTTCAGGGCGATGAAGGCTTTGTCGTGGCGCGGGCTGTGGCGGTGCAGCGCCCGGGCGACGAGTTCCTTGCCGGTGCCGGTCTCGCCGTTGATCAGGACCGTGGTGTGCGACTGCGCCAGCCTGCCGATGGCGCGGAACACGTCCTGCATGGCCGGCGCCTGGCCGAGCATGGAGCGGTCGGTGAGGCTCGCCTCGCCGGGCCCGCCCTCCTCGCGCCCGCCTTCCTCCAAGGCGCGGTGGATCAGCTCCAGGGCGTGGTGCACGTCGAAGGGCTTGGGCAGGTACTCGAAGGCCCCGCCCGAGAAGGCCGACACCGCCGAGTCCAGGTCGGAATAGGCGGTCATGATGATCACCGGCAGCTTGGGATGCTGGGCCTTGACCCGTTCCATGAAGCCCAGGCCGTCCATGCCGGGCATGCGGATGTCGGTCAGGATGGCGCCTGGCACGGTGCGCTCTAGGGCGCGCAGGGCGGCCTCGGCGCTGTCGAAGACCTGGTGCGGAAGGTTCTCGCGCTTGAGGGCCTTCTCGAACACCCAGCGGATGGAGCGGTCGTCGTCGATGATCCAGATGGGTTTCATGAGCGGGTCTCGGTGGGGTTGCCGGTCAGCCCCGGGCGGGGGCCGATGCCCTGTTGCGGGCATCGGACTGCTTGATGGGCAGGTAGATGGAGAAGCAGGTGAAGCCCGGTTCGCTGACCAGGTGGATCACCCCTTCGTGGCGCTGGATGAGGCTCTGGGCGAGGGTCAGGCCCACCCCGCTGCCGCCCTCGCGGCCGCTGACCAGGGGGAAGAACACCTTGTCCAGCATGTCCTCGGGGATGCCGGGGCCGTAGTCGATGATGTCCAGCCGGATGGCCAGGCGGTGGCGTTTCATGGCCAGGGTGACCTGGCGCGCCGCGCTGGTGCGGAACAGGATGCGGCCCTGGCCACCGACCGCCTGGGCGGCGTTGCGGGCGATATTGAGCACCGCCTGGATGAGCTGTTCCATGTCGCCGTCCAGTTCGGGCAGGCTGATGTCGTAGTCGCGTCGCACGTCCAATCCGATGAACTCGGCCATCAGCAGGCTGCGTACCCGCTCCAGTACCTCGTGCACGTTGACCGGGCGGATCTCGGGGCGCTTGGCCGGCGCCAGCCAGCGGTCGAGCAGGTCCTGCAGGCGGTTGGTTTCCTGGATGATGACCTGGGTGTATTCGGACAGCTCGGCGCCGTTGAGCTCGGCCTCCAGCAGCTGCGCCGCGCCGCGGATGCCGCCGAGCGGGTTGCGGATCTCGTGCGCCAGCTGCCGGAGCAGCATCTGCACGGTCTGGGCCTGGGCCATGGCCTGCTCGTCGCGGGCGATCCTCATGCTGTTGCCGGCCGGATGGAACTCCAGCACCACCGCGCCGACGTTGTATTCCAGGGGGGTGACGGTGACGTTCAGGGTCAGGGCGTGGTCGCCCACCTCCACCACCAGCTGGTGCTCGGTGAAGCTGGCGCCCTCTTTCAGGGCGGCGTTCACGGCACGCTCCAAATCGGGGCATGCCGGGATGATGGCCGTCATGGGATGGTCCAGGGCGTGGTGCGCCGACACGCTGAACAGGTTCTCCGCCGCCGGGTTGATGTGGCGGATGACACGCTGCTCGTCCAGCAGCAGGACCGCGGTGGCGAGGATGTCGAGGCCTAGGGCGGCGTAGTTCATCGGGAGGGACCGAGGGGTGGTTACCCCTCATTAGCAAGAAGCGGGCCAGGGCATGAGGGGCAAGGTTCAATGTTCAAGAAAAACCCGCATGGGGCTCACCCCTGGTGCCTATCGTATGTGCGATAGCTCCTTGTTGAGCATCTCGATGTTCTTCTCGTGCATGCGCACCGACTCGGCCAGCTTGTTGACGTCCGCGCCGGGCTTGCGGCCGGCGCCGGCCAGGGCGGCGCGGGCGGCGCTCAGGTTGCGTTCCTCGCTGCGCATTTCCTCCACCAGGAGCTGGCGGCGCATGTCGTCGCGGCGACGCTGGGTGGAGCTGTCCACCTTGGGGAAATAGCCGGGGGTGGTGGCCTTCGGCTTGGCGCGGCTCGACTTGCCGCCCGTCGCGTCGGGCTTCGACCCGGTCGGCGTGCCCGGCGCGTCCAGCTGCAAGGCCTTGGCGCCGGGGCGCGGCATGTTGGTGTAGGTGACATTGCCCTGTTCGTCGACGAACTTGTAGATCTCGGCCTGCGCCGGAACGGTGCCACAGGCGAACAGCAAGGCGATCAGGAGGCGACGCATGGGCGGGAATCGGGATGTCTTGCCGGGGGAGTTTAGGCAAAGCCGGGAGGGGGGGCAAATAAAAAAAGGGCGGCCGAGGCCGCCCTTGCCGTGCGAGCCGGGGCTCACACCGAGTAGTACAGGTCGAACTCCACGGGGTGGGTGGTCATGCGCAGACGGGTCACCTCTTCCATCTTCAGTTCGATGTAGGCGTCGATGAACTCGTTGCTGAACACGCCGCCGCGGGTGAGGAACTCGCGGTCGCGGTCCAGGTGCTCCAGGGCCATGTCCAGGGAATGGCAGACCTTGGGGATGGCCTTCTCTTCCTCGGGCGGCAGGTCGTAGAGGTTCTTGTCGGCTGGATCGCCCGGATGGATCTTGTTCTGCACGCCGTCCAGGCCGGCCATCATCATGGCGGCGAAGGACAGGTAGGGGTTGGCGATCGGGTCGGGGAAGCGCACCTCGATGCGGCGGGCCTTGTCGGACGCCACGTGCGGGATGCGGATCGAGGCGGAACGGTTGCGGGCCGAGTAGGCCAGCATCACCGGGGCCTCGAAGCCGGGCACCAGGCGCTTGTAGGAGTTGGTGCCGGGGTTGGTGATGGCGTTCAGGGCCTTGGCGTGCTTGATGATGCCGCCGATGTAGTAGAGGGCGAACTCGCTCAGTCCGGCGTAGCCGTTGCCGGCGAACAGGTTCTTGCCGTCCTTCCAGATCGACTGGTGGCAGTGCATGCCGGAGCCGTTGTCGCCGACGATGGGCTTGGGCATGAAGGTGGCGGTCTTGCCGTAGCTGTGCGCCACGTTGTGCACCACGTACTTCAGGATCTGGGTCCAGTCCGCGCGCTGCACCAGGGTGGAGAACTTGGTGCCGATCTCGCACTGGCCGGCGGTGGCCACCTCGTGGTGGTGCACCTCGACCGGCACGCCCATCTCCTCCATGGCCAGGCACATGGCCGAGCGGATGTCCTGCAGACTGTCGATGGGGGGCACCGGGAAATAGCCGCCCTTGACCTTGGGACGGTGGCCGATGTTGCCCACCTCGGTCTGCTCGCCGGAGGACCAGGCGGCCTCCTCGGAGCGGATCTTGACGTGGCAGCCGGACATGTCGTCGCCCCAGGTGACGGAGTCGAAGATGAAGAACTCGGGCTCGGGGCCGAAATAGGCGATATCGCCGATGCCGGTGGACTTCAGGTAGGCCTCGGCGCGCTTGGCGATGGAGCGCGGATCGCGGTCGTAGCCCTTGCCGGTGTCCGGTTCGATGACGTCGCAGGTCAGGATGAGGGTGGGCTCGTCCATGAAGGGATCGATGTTGGCGGTGTCCGGGTCCGGCATGAGCAGCATGTCGGAGGCCTGGATGCCCTTCCAGCCGGCGATGGAGGAGCCGTCGAAGGCGTGGCCGTGCTCGAACTTCTCCTCGTCGAAGTGGGACACGGGCACGGAGACGTGCTGTTCCTTGCCGCGGGTATCGGTAAAGCGGAAATCGACGAATTTGACATCGTTTTCCTTGACCATCTTCATTACATCGGCGACCGCCATGTTTGACTCCTCAACAGATTGCAGAAAGAAACCAGACCACCGACTAGCAGAAAGCGTGCCAGCCTCGAAACAGGGCGCAGGCATTGTGCCACAAGGGCATTTCCGGACAGCGGGAATTTTACCGCACCGATCTGGTGCGCGACGCCCCATTTTGGGGCGATTGCCGGGCGGTCCCCAGGCCGTAAAATGGCGCCTCCCGCCCAGCCCTCCGCGCCATGACCGATCGATACGCCGTATTCGGCCACCCCATCGCCCATTCCAAGTCGCCCGCCATCCATGCCGAGTTCGCCCGCCAGACCGGCCAGGACCTGAGCTACGTCGCCCTGCTGGCGCCCCTGGACGGCTTCGCCGAGTGCGTCGCCGCGTTCAGGGCCGGCGGCGGGGCGGGGGCCAACGTCACGGTGCCGTTCAAGGAGCAGGCCCACGCCCTGGCCGACCGCCGCAGCGAGCGCGCCGAGGCGGCCGGCGCGGTGAACACGCTGAGGTTCGACGCGGTCGGCATCCTGGGCGACAACACCGACGGCGTCGGCCTGGTCAACGACCTGGAGGGCAACCTGGGGGTGCCGCTCGCCGGCCGGCGCATCCTGCTGATGGGCGCCGGGGGCGCGGCGCGCGGCGTCGTCCTGCCGCTGCTCGAACGGTGCCCGGCGCGGCTGGCGATCGCCAACCGGACGGCGGCCAGGGCGGAGGAGCTGGCCGCCCGCTTCGCCAGTCGGGGGCCGGTCACGGGCGGCGGTTACGACGCGCTGAAGGGGGAACGCTTCGACGTGCTGATCAACGCCACCGCCGCCAGCCTGGCCGGCGAACTGCCGCCCCTGCCGGCGGAGGTGTTCACCGATGGGGCGCTGGCCTACGACATGATGTATGGCCGGGACACGCCCTTTCTCGCCCTCGCCCGGCGGGCCGGCGCGCGCGCGGCGGACGGGTTGGGCATGCTGGTGGAGCAGGCGGCCGAGGCCTTCGCCCTGTGGCGCGGCGTGCGGCCGCGCACCGCCCCGGTCATCGCCATGCTGCGGGAGGCCTGATGCTGAGGCTCCTGCTCAAGGCGGGCCTGGCCGTCCTGGCGCTGCTGCTGTTCGTGCAGATCTGGTTCCTGCTGCAGGTGCTCTGGTGGGGGCACTTCAATCCGTCCTCCACCGCCTTCATGGAGGCCGGCCTGGCCCGCCTGCAGGAAAAGGATCCGGACGCCGAGCTGCGCCACAAGTGGCAGTCCTACGGGCGCATCTCCAGGAACCTGAAACGGGCGGTGGTGGCCGCCGAGGACAGCCGATTCCTGGCGCACGAGGGCTTCGATTGGGAAGGCATCGAGCAGGCGTTCGAGAAGAACATCAGGAAGGGACGCGTCGTCGCCGGCGGTTCCACCATCAGCCAGCAGCTGGCCAAGAACCTGTTCCTGTCCGCCTCGCGCAACCCGCTGCGCAAGCTCCAGGAGGCGGTGATCACGGTGATGATCGAGCGGCTGTGGAGCAAGCGCCGCATCCTGGAGGTGTATCTGAACGTCATCGAGTGGGGCAACGGCATCTACGGCGCCGAGGCCGCCGCGCGGCGCTACTTCAAGACCTCGGCGGCGAAGCTGGGCCCCTCCCAGGCGGCCCTGCTGGCGGCGATGATCCCCAATCCGCGCTACTATGAGACGCACCGCGCCTCGCGCGGCCTGCTCAAGCGCAAGGCGATCATCGAGCGGCGCATGTGGCAGGTGGCGGTGCCCAGATAGCGCCGCCGCCGTTCCCCGGTCCTGGCCGGGGGGTCAGAGCCTGAAACGCGCCACCGATTCGCCCAGGGCGCGCGCGACGCCGTCCAGTTCCCGGGAGAAGGCGGCGGTCTGCCGCACCACGCTGGAGTTCTGCTCGGCCATCTGGGCGATGCGCTCCACCCCCTGGGCGATCTCCTGGGAGGCGGCGGACTGTTCCTTGAGGGCCCCGGCGATGTCCTCCACCACCCCCACCACCCGTTGCGCGCTCTGCTGGATGCCGGTGATGGAGTCGCCGGCCTGGTGCGCGATCTGCACCCCCTCGTTGACCTGGGAGACGCCGGTCTCCATCTCGCTGACCGCCTGGCGGGCGCCGTTCTGCACCTTGTCGATCATCTCGGCGATCTGCTGGGTGGAGTCGGTGGTGCGCTCGGCGAGCTTGCGCACCTCGTCGGCCACCACGGCGAAGCCGCGCCCCTGTTCGCCGGCGCGGGCGGCCTCGATGGCGGCGTTGAGCGCCAGCAGGTTGGTCTGGTCGGCGATGTCCTTGATGACGCCGACGATGGTGGAGATCTCGTTGGAATAGCCCTCCAGGTGCCGGATGGTCTCGGCGGAGGCGTTCACCGCCTGGGCGATCTTGGCCATCTCGGCGGCGGCGGAGTGCACCACTCGGCCGCCCTCCTGGGACTGCTCGCCGGACTGGCGGGCGACGTCCTGGGCCACGCGGGCGCTCTCGCCGACCTGGTCGATGGATACCGTCATCTCCTCCACCGAAGCGGCCATGCCCGAGGCGGCCTCGCTCTGGGCCTCGCTGGCGTGGGCCGACTGGCTGGCGGAATCGGACAGCTGCTGGGAGGTGCGGGCGAGCTGCCGGGCGTGCTCCTGCAGGTGGGTCACCATGCCGCGCAGGCTCTCCTGCATGCCGGCCATGGCGGTCAGCATGCGGCCGATCTCGCTCTTGCCGCAGGCCGGCACCGTTTCGGTGAGGTTGCCCTGCGCGATGGCCTCGGCCACCTTGACCGCGCGGGCGAGGGGCTGGGTGATGGAGCGGACCAGGATGTAGGCGAACACGCCGATGACCGTGAAGCCGACCACGGTCAGGATCAGGTAGAGGGTGCTGTTGAAGTCCTGGCGGGACTCCGCCGCCCGGTATTCCTCCCCGGCCACGCGTTCCTGGAGCCTGATGAGGTCCTCGATGCTCTTGATCATGGTGACGCCCTGGGACCGGCTGCCCTTCAGGTAGGCCCCCATCATCTCGGCCGAGTAATCGCCCCGGGACATGGCCTCCAGGGCCGGTTGCATGATCTGGGCGTGATGGCTGGTGCGCAATTGCGCGAAGCGGTCGGCCAGTCCCTTTTCCTCCGCGGCGAGGGGCCGCGTCATGTACTGCGCCCAGATCTCGTCGATGCGCTTGAAGCGCTTGTCGAAGGACTCCAGGTGCATGCTGACCGGGTGGTCGTGGAGCATGTGGGTCTTGCCCTCGGGGTCGTGCTGGAAGGCCCGCAGCACCTCGCGCTCGTTTTCCTCCAGCAGGAAGGTGATCTCCTGCAGCTGGGCCAGGGGAACCACCCGGTCCTGGTAGACGGTGCGCAGGCTGCTGGTCAGCTGGGCCGAGCCGCGCCAGCCGATGGCGGTGATGCTGGCGAGCAACAGGCCGCCCGCCAGCATCAGGATCAGGATGCGTGTGCCCACGCTCATGTCGCGCAATGTGTTCATTTCATTACCTCGCGTGTTTCGGGATCTCCAATCGCCTTGCCATGCATGCCCTGCGATGCTGCTGATTTCGGCCTTCGCGGCATGAACTTTAGGGTGGCGCGCAGCCCCGACGGTACAATCCGTGCCCGGAGAACCCAGCCATGACCGACCAGACCGACGATCGCGCCCAGGAGCATGTCGAGGACAGCCTCAAACAGGTGATGGAACTCATCGTCCGCCAGAAGCTGGTGGAGTCCCTCGTCCACAAGCAGGACATGCCGCGCCACGAGCTGGTGGAGTCGCTGGTGCACAAGCAGAACATCGCCGAGCTGCAGAAGAAGCTGGACTACCTCCACCCGGCGGACGTGGCCTACATCCTCGAGGCCCTGCCCCTGGAAGACCGGCTGATGGTCTGGGACCTGGTCCGGGCGGAGCGCGACGGTGACATCCTGATCGAGGTGTCCGACGCGGTGCGCGAGTCCCTCATCGCCGCCATGGACAACCGGGAGCTGGTGGCGGCCGCCGCCACCCTGGACACGGACGAGATCGCCGACCTCGCGCCGGACCTGCCCAAGGACGTGGTCCAGGAGCTGATGAAGTCCCTGGACGAGGCGAAACGGGCACCTGTGGAGTCCTCCCTGTCCTTCGCAGAGGACTCCGTGGGCGGCGTGATGGACTATGACTTCGTCACCATCCGCGCCGACGTCACCCTGGAGGTGGCGCTGCGCTACCTGCGCTTCATCGGCGAGTTGCCGCCGCACACCGACAAGCTGTTCGTGGTCGAGCGGGACGGCCGCCTGATCGGCACGCTGCCCCTGAAGCGCATGCTGGTGCACGACCCCGAGGCCCACGTGGCGGCGGTGATGTCCGACGAGCCGATCAGTTTCCGTCCGTCCGACGACGCCTCCGACGCCGCCCAGGCCTTCGAGCGCTATGACCTGGTGACCGCACCGGTGGTGGACGCCTACGACCGGCTGGTGGGGCGCCTTTCGGTGGACGTGGTGATGGACTACATCCGCGCCGAGGCCCAGTCCGACATGCTGCAGGCGGCCGGCCTGCGCGAGGACGAGGACCTGTTCACCACCGTCTGGAAGGCGGCCAAGAACCGCTGGCTGTGGCTGGCGGTGAACCTCTGCACCGCCCTGGTGGCCTCCAGGGTGGTGGGGGCCTTCGAGGGCTCCATCGAGAAGCTGGCCGCCCTCGCCGCCCTGATGCCCATCGTCGCCGGCATGGGTGGAAACTCCGGCAGCCAGACCCTGACCCTGGTGGTGCGCGGCCTGGCCCTGAACCTGATCTCCAAGGACAACGCCAAGCGCCTGATGCTGAAGGAGCTCTCCATCGCCCTGCTCAACGGCGTGGTGTGGGGCGGCGTCATGGGGGTGTTGACCTATGCCTTGTACAGCGACATCCCCCAGGCCGCCCCCCTCGCCCTGGTGATGTCCGCCGCCATGCTGCTCAATCTGCTGGTCTCGTCCATGGCCGGCTACTGGGCGCCCAACATCATCGTCCGCATGGGCCACGACCCGGCCTTCGGCGCCCACGTGCTGCTCACCTTCATCACCGACTCCATGGGCTTCTTCATCTTCCTGGGGTTGGCCACGGTGTTCCTGCTGTGAGCACGGGCATGCGGCGGCGATCGCGGCGGAGCGGCGCCCAGCCTGGCCCGACCTCGGAATCCGCGCCCGCACCGGGGGTATATAATTCGACCCTGGCGGGCAGCCTCGGCGGGCGGATCCGTCCGGTTTTAGACATCATCCTCGCCATGCCCTCGAGCGAGGACATCCGCGCCCAGGAGGCCCACGCCCGCCCTGGCCCCATCCTCCCCCAGCTGCCTGGTGCCGCCCATGTCCATGCATGAACTGATCGACTGCGTCCGCCGCGGTTTTCGTCGCGAAGGCCAGGCGAGTCCGTTCGCCCTGGTCGTCGGGGACCTGATGCTGGATCGCTATCTGTGGGGCGAGGTGGAGCGCATTTCCCCCGAGGCACCCGTCCCCGTGGTGCGCCTGACGCGCGAGAGCGACCGTGTCGGGGGGGCGGGAAACGTCGCCGCCAATCTGGTCGGGCTGGGTCTCGAAACCGCCCTGGCCGGTTTTGTTGGGGAGGATGCTGCGGGGGATGCCCTGCTCTCTCAACTGGAGACATCCGGGGTGGATACGAGGGCGATCGAACGCCTGCCCGAGATGCCCACCATCACCAAGCTGCGGGTCATCGGTGGCCATCAGCAGATGCTGCGCATCGACCGGGAAGTGGCCGACGCGATCCCCGCCCATGCCCATGAGCAGCTGCGCAACCGCATCGATGTCCTGCTGGATACACGCCAACCGCAGGTCATCGTGCTGTCCGACTATGCCAAGGGCACATTGGCCGCGGATATCTGCCAGCACCTCATCCGCCGCGCTGCGCAGGCGAAGATCCCTGTGCTGGTGGATCCCAAGGGCAAGGATTTCGAGAAGTATCGCGGGGCGACCGGGTTGACTCCGAACAAGCACGAGGCAGCGGAGGTCTGCGCGGTGTCGGGCAGGGACGATGCCGCGCTCCTGGCTGGCGCGGATGGACTGCGTCAGCGCCTGGACCTGGGCTTCGTCGCCTTGACACGTGGTGAACAGGGCATCTCGCTCTTCGACGCAGAGAACGGGATCCTGCATCTGCCAGCCAAGGCCAGGCAGGTCTTCGATGTCTCGGGGGCGGGTGACACCGTCATCGCAATCCTGGCCGCCGCCATCGCGGCTGGGGTGAGTCGCCCGGAGGCATGTCAGCTCGCCAATGTCGCGGCCGGGGTGGTGGTGGGGAAAGTGGGCACGGTCCCCATTGACCGCGGCGAGTTGCTGCACGAACTGGAAC
>JALOTG010000067.1 GCA_025458005.1 Thiobacillaceae bacterium | reverse complement strand
CCGGCCGCGCAGGTAGAAATAGAACAGGGTGTCGACCGGAGCGCCGGCCAGGGTCTCCCGTTGCTGGGGGCGCAAGGCGCAGACGGTGTCGGCGCCGGGCGCCGACGCCTTGTAACAGACATGACGGGGATCGTCGGCGACCCGGGCGAGGGGGGATCCCAGCGTCACGCCCTTGAAACCGAGGGCGTCGGCGCCGACTGCGGGAGGGATGACGCCCGCCAGCAGGGCGATGCCCAGGACACCCCGAGGGCTCAATCCATCTCCTCGATCCAGGCCGCCTGGATGGCCTCCAGGATCTTCTCCCCGGAGCGATTGGCGTCGTCGTCGAAACCGGGCAGTTCCATCACCCAGCGGTGCAGGTCGGTGAAGCGCACGTATTGCGGGTCCACGTCGGGGTGGTGCTCGGCCAGGGCGATGGCGATGTCCAGGGTATCGGTCCATTTCATGGCTAGTGTCCCTCCTTGACCATGTTGATGCTGTACTTGGGGATCTCCACCACCAGATCCTCGCCGCCGACCAGGGCCTGGCAGGACAGCCGCGAGGTGGGCTCCAGGCCCCAGGCCTTGTCGAGCAGGTCTTCCTCCGTCTCGGTGGCCTCGGAGAGGCTGCCGTAGCCCTCGCGCAGGATCACGTGGCAGGTGGTGCAGGCGCAGGATTTCTCGCAGGCGTGCTCGATCTCGATGCCGTTGTCGAGCAGGGTGTCGCAGATGGAGACGCCCTTCTGGGCGTCGATGACGGCGCCGTCGGGGCAGAGTTCCGCGTGGGGCAGGACGATCAGTTGAGGCATGGCGTTCAGTTTAAGGGATACGGGTTAAAGACTGCATGCGGGACAGGGTCATCTTGGGCGGGGCAACCTGAATTCGGCAATCCGAAATGCGCAACCCGCTAGACATCGATCTCCTCCAGCCGTTGCCCCTTGAGGGCCTTCTTCACGCTGGCATCCATGCGCCGGGCGGCGAATTCCACGGTGCCCTTGTTGAGGGCGTCGCTGGCCTGCTGCACGGCCCTGAGGTGGTCGCCGGCCAGGGTCGCCACCAGGGCCGTCACCAGTCGCTCGATGGCGGCGCGCTCCTCGGCGGACAGAAGCGCCTCGCCATTCTCGGCCAGGGCCGCGCGGGTGGCGTCCACCAGGCGCTGGCCGTCCACCTTGGCTTCCGCCAGGTTGCGCGCCGCCATGTCGTCGCGGGCGTGCTCGTGGGAGTCGCGCAGCATGCGCGCCACCTCCTCGTCGGTGAGGCCATAGGAGGGCTTCACCTCGATGTGGGCCTCGACGCCGCTGCCCGTCTCGCGTGCGGAGACCGACAACAGCCCGTCGGCGTCCACCTGGAAGGTGACGCGGATGCGCGCCGCGCCCGCCACCATGGGCGGGATGCCGCGCAACTCGAAGCGCGCCAGCGAGCGGCAGTCACTCACCAGCTCGCGCTCGCCCTGCACGACGTGGATGGCCATGGCGGTCTGGCCGTCCTTGTAGGTGGTGAACTCCTGCGCGCGCGCCAGGGGGATGGTGGAATTGCGCGGGATGATCTTCTCCACCAGGCCGCCCATGGTCTCGATGCCCAGCGACAGGGGCACCACGTCCAGCAGCAGCCAGTCGTCCTGGCCCTTGTTGCCGGCCAGCACATTGGCCTGCATGGCCGCCCCCAGGGCGACCACCTTGTCCGGGTCGAGGTTGGTGAGCGGCGCCTGGCCGAAGAATTCGCCCACCGCGGCCTGGATGCGCGGGATGCGCGTTGAGCCGCCGACCATCACCACCCCCTTCACGTCCGCCGGCTTGAGCCCCGCGTCCCGCAGGGCCTTGCGGGTGGGGATCAGGGTCTTGCTGACCAGGCTCTCGGTCATGTCGTTGAACAGCCGCTCGGTCAGGGTCAGGTTGATCAGCTCGCCGCTGGTGAGCATGGCGGTGATGTGCGCCTCGGGGTGCTCGGTGAGCGCCTCCTTGGCCTCGCGCGCCTTGCACATGAGCAGGGTCTTGTCGTGGTCGCTGATGGCGTGCAGCCCGGCCTTCTCCAGCATCCAGCAGTAGACGCGCCGGTCGAAGTCGTCGCCGCCCAGGGCCGAGTCGCCGCTGCTGGCGAGTACCTCGAACACCCCCTTGGTGAGCTTGAGGATGGAGATGTCGAAGGTGCCGCCGCCCAGGTCGAACACCGCGTAGATGCCTTCGGCGGCGTTGTCCAAACCGTAGGCGATGGCCGCCGCGGTGGGCTCGTTCAGGAGCCGCAGCACGTTCAGCCCGGCCAGCCGCGCGGCGTCCTTGGTGGCCTGGCGCTGGGCGTCGTCGAAGTAGGCCGGCACGGTGATCACCGCGCCCAGCAGTTCGCCGCCCAGGGCGGACTCGGCGCGCTGGCGGAGGGTCCGCAGGATCTCCGCCGACACCTCGACGGGACTCTTGACGCCCGCCGTGGTCCGGATCTGCACCATGCCCGGCGCGTCCACGAAGTGGTAGGGCAGGGTCGCCATGTCCGGGATGTCCTTCAGCCCCCGACCCATGAAGCGCTTCACCGAGAGGATGGTGTTGTGGGGGTCCTCGCTGGCGCGCGACTGGGGCTCGTAGCCGACCTTGGTGGCACCGTCCGGCAGGTAGCGCACCACGGAAGGCAGCAGGGCGCGGCCGTGCTCGTCGTTGAGGACCACCGCCATGCCGTTGCGCACGGTGGCCACCAGGGAATTGGTGGTGCCCAGGTCGATGCCCACCGCCAGCCGGTGTTCGTGGGGGGCGGTGGATAGGCCGGGTTCGGCGATTTGGAGCAAGGCCATGGTGTCTGATCCGGGTCAAATGTAACGGGTAGGTCGGCCAGCGGGCTGGCGTGTCGGGCTACGGGCCGACCTACATGGCGTCGATCTCTTCGTAGGCCTGGTCAATTTCGGTCAGCAGCTTTTCCATGAAGCGGTACTTGCGCAGGGTTTCCGCCGCCCGCTCATCGTCTCGAGCGCCGTCCAGCTGCCGGCCCAGTTCCGCCTCAAGGCCCTCGGCCACCTCGCGCAGGTCACCCTCCAGGCGCTGCAGTGCGGCCAGGTCGCCACGCGCCTTGGCCTCTTCCAGCTGCTCCCGCCAGTCCAGTTGCTGGATCAGGAAATCCGCCGGCATGGTCGTGTTGCGGGCATCCATGGCGTGGATGCCACGCAGCTCGAGCAGGTAGCGGGCCCGCTCGAAGGGCCGGCGCAGGGTCAGGTAGGCCTCGTTCACCCGCGTCGTCCACTGCATGGCCAGGCGCTTGTCCGCCTCGCCGGCGCGGGCGAAGCGGTCCGGGTGGATCTCCGCCTGGATACCCCGGTAGGCCCGCTCCAAGGCCTCGGCGTCAAGGGCGTAGGCGGCCGGCAGGCCGAACAGCTCGAAGTGGTTGCGGTTGAAGTCGATCATGGCGGGCGGCGAGTGGCGCGGATCAGGCCGCGGGCGGTCATCCGCCGGCAGGGCGCATGACGCCGCGCTGATGCGCCATTCGCCTCACACGTTGAAGCTCTCGCCGCAGCCGCACTCGGACTTCACGTTCGGATTGTTGAACTTGAAGCCCTCGTTGAGCCCCTCGCGCACGAAGTCCAACTCGGTGCCGTTCAGGTAGGAGAGGCTCTTCGGGTCGACGTAGACCTTGACGCCATGGTGCTCGAAGACCATGTCGTTCGAATCCGCCACGTCGACGAACTCCAGCTTGTAGGCCATGCCGGAACAACCCGAGGTGCGTACGCCGAGCTTGATGCCGAGGCCCTTGCCGCGCTTGGCGAGGAAGTTGCGGATGTGGTTGGCGGCCCGCTCGGAGAGGCTGACCGAGGCGCCCACGACGCCGGCAGGACCCATGCCCAGTTCCGCGTCGCTGCCCTGGGGGGCCGTGCAGGTGTTGGCGCTCATGCCGTGTGCTCCTTGGGCGGGTTGCAGGCCGTGTACTCGGCGCCGGGCAGACCGTGCTTCTGCTTGTAGTCCGCCACCGCCGCCTTGATGGCGTCCTCGGCCAGGATCGAGCAATGGATCTTCACCGGCGGCAGGGCCAGTTCCTCGGCGATCTGGGTGTTCTTGATGGACATCGCCTCGTCCAGGGACTTGCCCTTGACCCATTCGGTGACCAGGGAGGAGGAGGCGATGGCCGAGCCGCAGCCGTAGGTCTTGAACTTGGCGTCCTCGATGACGCCCTGCTCGTTGACCTTGATCTGCAGCTTCATCACGTCGCCGCAGGCCGGCGCGCCCACCATGCCGGTGCCGATGCCCTCGTCGGCCTTGTCGAAGGAGCCGACGTTGCGGGGGTTTTCGTAGTGGTCCAGGACCTTTTCGCTGTAAGACATGTGACTCTCCTTGCCGAACTTAGTGGGCAGCCCACTGGACTGTATTCAGGTCGATGCCGTCCTTGTACATCTCCCACAAGGGGGACATCTCGCGCAGCTTGCCGATCTTCTCGTGCAGCAGCTTCACCGCGTAGTCGATCTCCGCCTCGGTGGTGAAGCGGCCGATGGAAAAGCGGATCGAACTGTGCGCCAGCTCGTCGTTGCGGCCCAGGGCCTTGAGCACGTAGGACGGCTCCAGGCTGGCCGAGGTGCAGGCGGAGCCGGAGGACACCGCCAGATCCTTGATCGCCATGATCAGGCTCTCGCCCTCGACGAAGTTGAAGCTGACGTTGAGGTTGCCGGCGACGCGGCTGTCCAGGTCGCCGTTGACGTGCACCTCCTCGATGTCCATCAGCCCCTTGAACAGCCTGTCGCGCAGCATGCGCACCCGCTCCAGCTCGGTGTGCATCTCCTCGCGGGCGATGCGGAAGGCCTCGCCCATGCCGACGATCTGGTGCGTGGCCAGGGTCCCGGAACGCATGCCTCGCTCGTGGCCGCCGCCGTGCATCTGCGCCTCCAGGCGGATGCGCGGCTTGCGCCGCACGTACAGCGCGCCGACGCCCTTGGGCCCGTAGGTCTTGTGGGCGGAGAAGCTCATCAGGTCGACCTTGAGCTTCGACAGGTCGATGTCCACCTTGCCGGTGGCCTGCGCGGCGTCGACGTGGAGGATGACGCCCTTCTCGCGGCAGATCTCGCCCAGGGCGGGAATGTCCTGGATGACGCCGATCTCGTTGTTGACGAACATCACCGAGGCGAGGATGGTGTCGGGCCGGATGGCGGCCCTGAACTCGTCCAGGTCGACCAGGCCGTTGTCCTTCACGCCCAGGTAAGTCACTTCGAAGCCCTGCCGCTCGAGCTCGCGGCAGGTGTCCAGCACCGCCTTGTGCTCGGTCTTCACGGTGATCAGGTGCTTGCCCTTGCCGTGATAGAAATGGGCGGCGCCCTTGATGGCCAGGTTGTTGGACTCCGTCGCCCCGGAGGTCCAGACGATCTCCTTGGCATCGGCGTTGACCAGCGCGGCCACCTGCTCGCGCGCCTCCTCGACGGCCTTCTCCGCCTCCCAGCCAAAGCTGTGCGAACGGGAGGCCGGGTTGCCGAACTTCTCCGTCAGGTAGGGGATCATCCGTTCGGCGACGCGCGGATCCACCGGCGTGGTGGCGGAATAATCCAGATAGATGGGTGTCTTGACCATGTCCATGTGCTCCATCAACCGTTGACCACGGCCTTGAGGTCGGCCGTGCCGACCACCCGCCGGGTGTCCTTCTTCTCGCCGGCGGCGGCCTGCTTGTGCATCTGCTGCTCGACCAGGCTACCCAGGTCCACCGCCTCCAGATACTTGTAGATGTGTTGGTTGAGGCTGGTCCACAAGTCGTGGGTCATGCACTCGTGGTCGTCGTGGCAGTTGCCCAGGCCGCCACACTGGGTGGCGTCGATCGGCTCGTCCACGGCGCGGATGATGTCAGCCACGGAGATCTCCGCCATGGCCCGCGCCAGGGTGTAGCCGCCGCCGGGGCCGCGCACGCTGTCGACGATGCCCTGCCGGCGCAGCCGCCCGAACAGCTGCTCCAGATAGGACAGGGAAATGCGCTGCCGCTCGCTGATGCCGGCCAGGGTCACCGGCCCGCGGGTCTGGCGCATGCCCAGGTCGATCATCGCCGTCACCGCGAAACGTCCTTTGGTTGTCAACCGCATGGTTCACTCCTCTCAATCAGATGACCGCACTGTACGAAACTTGATAAATTTAGTCAACTATTGCACCGGGTACGACAGTCAGTCAACGATTTTGTTCAGGTAGTCCGCATCGAAATGATCCTCCGGCCGCTTCGCCTCGCCCCCCCGCGCGCCGCCCAGGCGCTTCAGTTCGGCGATGATCCACTCGATGCGCTGGTCGGTGGCCACGGAGTGGTCGATCAGGCCGTGCATGGCCTTGACCATGGGGTCGTTCATGTCGGCGCTCACCGCGTAGGCGGAAAAGCCCAGCTTCTTGGCGGCCTGCTCGCGTTCGCGGTCCTTCTCGTCCAGGATGCGCGCCGGGATGCCGACGGCGGTGGCGCCGGCCGGCACGTCCTTGACCACCACCGCGTTGGAGCCGATCTTGGCCCCCGCCCCGACGATGATCGGCCCCAGCACCTTGGCCCCCGCGCCGATGATCACGCCGGGCTCCAGGGTGGGATGGCGCTTGCCCTTCTGCCAGGAGGTGCCGCCCAGGGTGACGCCGTGGTAGAGGGTGCAGTCGTCGCCCAGCTCGGCGGTCTCGCCGATCACCACCCCCATGCCGTGGTCGATGAAAACGCGGCGGCCGACCTTGGCGCCGGGATGGATCTCGATGCCGGTGAACCAGCGCGCCAGGGTGGAGGACAGACGCGCCAGCCACTTCAGGTTCCAGTTCCACAGCCGGTGCGACAGGCGGTGCCACAGCACGGCGTGCACGCCGGGATAGGTGGTGAGCACCTCGAAGAAGGTGCGCGCCGCCGGATCCCGATCGAACACCACGCCGATGTCTTCGCGCAAATGCCGGAACATGGAATATGACGATGCGATGATCTCGTTTCGAAGCTTGGAATTATGCAATTCCCGAGTAAACCAGTCAATTACTTCGAGGACGGGCCCCGGACCGCGCGCGCCGCGTTGAGGATGCCCCGCCAGATGGCCACCTCCTCCCGCTCCAGGCCGGCGCGGGCGAAGAAGCGGCGCAGGCGGGGCATCAGCCGCTTGGGATGCGCCGGGTCCAGGAAGCCGATCTCCACCAGGGCGCGCTCCAGCTCCGCGAGCAGGGCCTCGGCCTCCTCGTGGCGGGCGGCCTCGAATTCCGGCAGCGGGATCACCGCGTCCGCCAGGGTGCAGCGCAGCTCGTAGGCGAGCACCTGCACGGCGGCGCCGAGGTTGAGCGACATGTAGTCGGGATTGGCCGGGATGTTGATCAGCCAGCGGCACTTCATGAGCTGCTCGTTGGACAGACCGAAGGTCTCGGAGCCGAACACCAGGGCCACCGGCCCGCCGCCGGCCTGTTCCAGCAGCTTGGGCGCGGCCTGGCGAGGGGTGTGGGCGGGATGCGGCAGGTCGCGGCGGCGCGAGGTGCTGGCCGCGGCCAGCACGGTGCCGGCCAGGGCCTCGTCCAGGCTGGCGCAGACCACCGCCCCATCCAGAACATCCACCGCGCCGGAGGCGCGCGCGCGGGCCTCGTCGTCGATGCCGCAGCGCGGCGCGACCAGGTACAGCCGCGTCAGGCCCATGGTCTTCATGGCCCGGGCGGCGGCGCCCAGGTTGCCGGGATGGCTGGTCTCCACCAGCACGACGCGGAGATTGTCGAGAAGGGCGAGGGGGTTCACGGTAAAATCAGGCCCCAGCCAGCCCCGCGCACATAGTCCAACGCTCTTTACCCACCATGCATCCCATGCTCAATACGGCGGTCAAGGCCGCCCTGCTCGCCGGCAAGCACATCAACCGCAAGAGCCTCGACCTGGACCTGCTGACCATCCGCGCCAAGCGCGAGAACGACTTCGTCAGCGAGGTCGACCACGCCGCCGAGCAGCTGATCATCGAGACCCTGCTCGGCGCCTATCCCAAGCACGCCATTCTAGCCGAGGAGTCCGGCGCCACCGGCGAATCCGAATACCAGTGGATCATCGACCCCCTGGACGGCACCACCAATTACCTGCACGGCTTCCCCCAGTACGCGGTGTCCATCGCCCTGCTGCACAAGGGCCAGCTCGCGCAGGGGGTGGTCTACGACCCGGCGCGCAACGAACTGTTCACCGCCAGCCGCGGCGCGGGGGCCTTCCTCAACGACCGGCGCATCCGCGTCTCGAAGCGCGACAAGCTGAAGTCCGCCCTGATCGGCACCGGCTTCCCGTTCCGCGACTTCACCCACCTGGACGCCTACCTGGGCATGTTCCGCGACCTGGTGCAGCAGACCGCCGGGCTGCGCCGGCCCGGTTCGGCGGCCCTGGACCTCGCCTGGGTGGCCGCCGGACGCACCGACGGCTTCTTCGAGCTGGGGCTGAATGCCTGGGACATCGCCGCCGGCTGCCTGCTCATCCAGGAGGCCGGCGGCCTGGTCTCCGACCTGCAAGGCGGCGAGACACATCTCAAGTCCGGTCATGTGGTGGCCGGCACGCCCAAGGTCTTCGCCCAGCTGCTGCAGGCGCTCTCCCCGCACCTCACGCCCGCCCTGCGGCAGGGCTGACATTCGAAGGGGCCGGGAACCAATCCCGCCTCCCCCTCCTCTCTACCACTTGCCGCACCCTGGTGCGGCCCCTCCCCGGCGGTCGACCGGGGCTCTGCTTGACGCCCTCCCCCCGGGGACTAGAATGCGTCACCCATTCCGAATCGAGAGGTGCACATCCAATATGCTAACCGGTCTGCTCGACCTGCCCTGGTGGGGCTACGTCCTGGTCACCCTGGCGCTCACCCACGTCACCATCGCCGGCGTCACCATCTTCCTGCATCGCGCCCAGGCCCACCGGGCGCTGGACCTGCACCCCGCCGCGAGCCACTTCTTCCGCTTCTGGCTATGGCTGACCACCGGCATGATCACCCGGCAGTGGGTCGCCATCCACCGCAAGCACCACGCCAAGTGCGAGACCGCGGACGACCCGCACAGCCCGCAGGTGCTGGGCCTCGGGAAGGTGCTCTGGCAGGGGGCGGAACTCTACAAGGCGGCCGCCCGGGACGAGGAGGGCCTGGCGCGCTACGCGCACGGCACCCCGGACGACTGGCTGGAATGCAGGCTCTACACGCCACGCAACTTCCTGGGCATCACGCTCATGTTGATCATCGACGTCGTCCTGTTCGGCCCCATCGGCCTCACCGTCTGGGCGGTGCAGATGCTCTGGATCCCCATCTTCGCCGCCGGGGTTATCAACGGCATCGGCCACTACTGGGGCTACCGCAACTACACCTGCGAGGACGCCAGCACCAACATCTCGCCCTGGGGCATCCTGATCGGCGGCGAGGAACTGCACAACAACCACCACGCCTACGGCAGCTCCGCCAAGCTGTCCAGCCGCTGGTACGAGTTCGACATCGGCTGGCTCTACATCCGCCTGCTGGAGATCGCCGGGCTCGCGCGGGTGAAGAAGGTGGCCCCCAAGCTGCGCTGGGGCGAGATCAAGCACTTCGCCGACGCGGACCTGCTCGCCGCCGTCATCACCCACCGCTACGACGTGCTCACCCGCTATGCCCGCTCCATGAAGTCGGTCTACGGCGGCGAGATCAGGAAGCTGCGACCCGGCCTGCCCAACCTCTCCGGCGTCTCCCTGCGCCAGGTGCGCCGCTGGCTCAACCTCGACCAGCAGGCCCTCAGGGAGCCGGAAAAGGCCAAGCTGATGGCCGTCCTGGCCGGCAGCCCCCAGCTGCGCACGATCTACCAGATGCGCCAGGAACTGGCCGCCCTGTGGGGCCGCTCCAACGCCTCGCGCGAGCAGCTGGTGCGCCAGCTGCAGGACTGGTGCCAGAAGGCCGAGCAGAGCGGCATCGAGGCCTTGAGCCAGTTCTCGCGGAAGCTGCGCTGCTACGCCTGAGGGCGCCGGGGGCAGTCCCCGCCGTTTCTGGCCCGCGCAGGCAACAAAAAACCCCGCCTCGGCGGGGTTTTTTCCAGTCCGGAATCAGCTCACTTGAGCTTGGTTTCCTTGTACTCGACGTGCTTCCGGGCCTTGGGATCATATTTCATGATCGCCATCTTCTCCGGCATGGTCTTCTTGTTCTTGGTGGTGGTGTAGAAGTGCCCGGTGCCGGCCGTGGACTCCAGCTTGATCTTTTCGCGTCCGCCTTTTGCCATGGTCTGGTTCTCCTCAGATGTGCTCGCCGCGCATGCGCAGGTCGGCCAGCACGGCGTCGATGCCGTTCTTGTCAATGATGCGCAGGGCCGCGTTGCTCACGCGCATGCGCACCCAGCGGTTCTCGCTCTCCACCCAGAAGCGGCGGTACTGCAGGTTGGGCAGGAAGCGACGCTTGGTCTTGTTGTGGGCGTGGGAGACGTTGTTCCCCACCATCGGCTTCTTGCCGGTGATTTGACATACTCGGGCCATGATTCGGGTCCCCTGAAATCCGTTGCGCGTAAAAGAGCGGCTTTATATCACGATCGATCGATCCGCGTCAAAGGCCGAGGCTGTCCTGTCACGACACCGCGCCGTGTTGCCAGCGGGCGGGCCTTGGCCATAATGAATCAGGCGTCATCGCCGGATCCCATGCCATGTTGCCCGACGTCCATACCCTGCCGGTCAGGATGCTGCCGCAGCCCGACGAGACGACCTGCGGCCCGACCTGCCTGCACGCCCTCTACCGCTTCTGGGGGGAGACCGAGCCGCTGCAGGCGGTGATCGCCCGCACCCGCAAGCTGGAGGACGGCGGCGGCACCTTCGCCGTGTTCCTCGCCTGCGACGCCCTGCGCCACGGCTACCGGGCAGTGATCTACACCTACAACCTGATGGTCTTCGACCCGACCTGGTTCGCGCCCGGGGTGGACATCGCCGAGCGCCTGCGCCGGCAGCGGCAGGCCAAGCACGACACGCGCCTGCGCCACGCCACCGAGGGCTACCTGGAGTTCCTCGCCCTGGGCGGGCGGCTGCGTTTCGTCGACCTCACCCGCGCCCTCATCCGCGGCATCCTGCGCCGCGGCCAGCCCATCCTCACCGGCCTGTCGTCCACCTACCTGTATCGCACCGCCCGCGAGCACGGCCCGGATTCCAGGCCGGACGACATCCTCGGCACGCCGGGCGGGCATTTCGTCGTGCTGGCCGGTTACGACCGCAGGCAGCGCGGCGTGCTGGTGGCCGACCCCTACGGCCCGCATCCCTTCGGGCCCAGCCATGAGTACTGGATGGGCATCGACCGGGTGGTGGGCGCGATCCTGCTCGGCATCGTCACCCACGACGCCAACCTGCTGCTGATCCAGCCGGGGAAGCCCTGACCCGATGGCCATCCTGATCGTCGTCGAGAATCCGCGCGACTGGCCGCTCGACATCCCCGGCGTCGCCGTGGTCGCCGCGCGCGCCTACCTGACCGACCCGGCCTGGGGCGAGGACCGCGGCGCCAAGGTGTTCAACCTGTGCCGCTCCTACCGCTACCAGAGCCTCGGCTACTACGTCTCGCTGCTCGCCGAGGCGCGCGGCCACAAGCCGCTGCCGCGCGCCAACACCATCGAGGACCTGCACGCCCGCGGCCTGGTCAGGCTGCTGACCGAGGGGCTGGACGAGCTGATCCAGCGCACCCTGGCGCCCATCGAATCGGACCACTTCGATCTGTCCATCTACTTCGGCCGCAACGTCGCCAAGCGCCACGACAAGCTCGCCCTGCAGCTGTTCAACCTGCTCCAGGCGCCCCTGCTGCGCGCCCACTTCGAGCGCCACCGCGGACGCTGGCAGATCGAGAGCATGAAGCCCATTGCCGCCAGCGACATCCCCGACGCGCACCACGACTTCGTCGTGCGGGCGGCCAGCGACTACTTCGCCGGTCGGACGCGGAAGCTGAAGAAGCGCGCCGCGCCGCGCTACGACCTGGCCATCCTGGTCGACCCGAAGAATCCGGAACCGGCCTCCAACGCGAAGGCGATCGAGAATTTCCAGAAGGCCGCCGAGGCCGTGGGCCTGCAGCCCACGCTGATCACGCGGGCGGACTATGGCCGGCTGGCCGAGTTCGACGCCCTGTTCATCCGCGACACCACCTTCGTCAACCACTACACCTACCAGTTCGCCAGCCGCGCCGCCGCCGAGGGCCTGGTGGTGATCGACGACCCGGAGTCGATCCTGAAGTGCAACAACAAGGTCTACCTGGCCGAGTTCCTCGCCCGCCACCACCTGCCCGCCCCGCGCACCCTGATGGTGCACCGGGGCAATGTCGACGAGATCATCCCCGTGCTGGGCCTGCCCTGCGTGCTCAAGCAGCCGGACAGCTCCTTCTCCATGGGGGTGGTCAAGGCCGAGACGGAGGCCGAACTGCACTCGCGCGTCCAGGCCCTGCTCGACAAGTCCGAACTCGTCGTCGCCCAGGAGTGGCTGCCCACCGAGTTCGACTGGCGGGTGGGCGTGCTGGACCGGCGCGCGCTGTTCGTCTGCCGCTATTACATGGCCCCGGGGCACTGGCAGATCGTCAGGCACGGCGAGCGCAAGGGCGACTACGTGGAGGGGCCGACCGTGGCCTGCAGCGTCGGCGAGACCCCGGAGGAGGTGGTGCGCCTGGGCCTCAGGGCGGCCAACCTGATCGGCGACGGCTTCTACGGCGTCGACATCAAGCAGGTGGGCGAGCGCTGCCTGGTCATCGAGGTGAACGACAACCCCAACGTCGACGCCGGCAACGAGGACGGGGTGCTGAAGTACGCCCTCTACCGCGAGGTGATGGGGGTGTTCCTGCGCCGCATCGAGGAACGCAAGCGAGGCAGCGCGAGATGAGCCTGCCGGCCGCCCTGCCCGCCTTCTCCGCCTACGGCGTCGAGCTGGAGTACATGATCGTCGACCGGGAGACCCTGTCGGTGGCGCCGCTCGCCGACCGCCTGCTGCGCGGGGCGGACGGCCGCGTGGTCAACGAGCTGGAGCGCGGCGCCATGGCCTGGTCCAACGAGCTGACCCTGCACCTGATCGAGGTGAAGAACAGCGTGCCCGACCCGGACCTGGCCGGTCTGGCGGACGCCTTCCAGGCCGCGGCGGTCGAGCTCGACCGCCGCCTGGCGCCGCTC
>JALOTG010000230.1 GCA_025458005.1 Thiobacillaceae bacterium | reverse complement strand
ATTGGCGGGGGCCGCAAGCCGGATCAAATCCCCCCGACCCATTTCGCTTCGCGCGCGGCGGGCCGACCGCTTGCCTAGAATACCGCCTGGTTGGCTCATAGCATGAGCCATCAGGCACTTACCGACTTGAGGAGCCGGCATCTTCGTCGCCATTCAGTCTCGCCGGGCCGGCTGCCTCAGGCATGCTTCCATCCGGTCGCCGAGGGTGACCTGCTGCAGGGCTTCCAGGTCGTTCCAGCCGGCCAGGCCCGCATCGAGGTCGCGCGCGACGATCAGGTCGGCATAGAGGTTGAGGGAGCGGACCAGCCAGCAACGATAGTCATGGGCGACCGGGAGACGCGCCCCCTGCCGGCGCAGGGCGACGATGCGCGGGTGCGTGTTGTCCATTTTCCGCGTTGCGCCTCGTTTAGCTGCCTTGTTTTGCGTCGCCGCAAGTGGGGCTAAATGACGACCTCCTGCTGACCGATTTCACTCCGGCACGCCCGTCGGTCTCCGCGTGGCCTCCGCTTGCACCGTTTCATGCGGGGTCTGGTGGTAGGGGCTGGGCGATGTCACCCAGCGGCAGGGTGGTGGGCTAGGCGTGGCAGAGCCCGGTGTCGATCAGGTTGCTGGCTTCGCGGCCGTACCAACCTTGCAGGCTCCAGGCCAGACCGGTGTCGATCAGGTACTGCCAGGCGTCCAGCAACTCGTCCTTGTCGTGCTCCTCGCCATCGAAGCCTTCGACGGCGGCGCAGGCGGCGTAGGGGGTCCAGGTCATGGCCACCTCCTCAAGCACGCAGCCGGAAGGCGCCAACGACCCCCTGGAACTGGCCGACCTCGACCAGGGCCCAGCCGATGTCCGGGTTGGCCGCGGCGACGCGCAGGAACTCCTGCGACGTCAGGACCATCTCGGCGGGGGTACCCCAGCCCGAGGTATCCACCTCGATGTATGGGGCGTCGCAGATGGCGTCGTGGACCTTGGAGGCGGGCACGTCCTCGGGGACGACCAGGGTTGCCCGGTCAACCAGATCGAAGTCCTCGGGCCGGTAGTCGCCGATGAAGGGCACCGCCTTGTTGAGGGCGCCCTTGGAGCGCATCCAGTAGGCGGGGCGCACTCTGTTTTTGCTGGCTTTGCGCGCGGCTTCTTCACGCATTGCGAGCATGGTGCTGAGTGACATCATGATGAAGCTCCTTTTTAGCGGGTTCGCCAGGGTGGCGGGGCCGCAATACGGTCAAATCCCCCGGCCCGTTGTGGTGGGCCAGACCATGAAAAAACCCGCTGGGCATAGGCGCCAAAGCGGGTTCGTTCTCCACTTTAGCGGCTACTTCTTACGCGCCCCGCAAGCAGGATCAAATCGGCGCAGGAACACTATACATCCAGATGTCTGGGGCTGGAAGGTGGGCAGAGGGGTAACCCGGCTGAAGTCAGATTGCTGTAGCGAGGCCGCTCTCAATGGACGGTACCGTCATCCTCCAATCTGGCTCCGGGCGATTTTCGCGGACGGCGAAAGGCATCCATGACGGGCTCTTCTGGTGAGCCTCATGTCGTTTATCGTGGCGCTGTACTTACAACACCCATTGTGGCCTCTGCCATAATGGCCCCAACAACAACCATGGAGGACAGCAATGAACACGCCCAGCCTTTACCAGCAACTCGCCGACGCCGCCGCCAAGGCCTCTGTCATCACCCTGCGCGCCCAACTTATCTCTGCCACCGCGCTGCCGGGTGACGAGCGTCAGCTGGTTTTCCCCTCCACCTACGCCGAAGTCGGCCACCTGTGCTCGCCGGTGCGGGAAGACGGCAGCCACGAGTACGTGCTGATCGATTCCACGCAATCCTGGGCCAATCGCCTGGAGGAGGTGGCCGACGAGCTGCCCGATCTGCCCCGCATCGAGGTGGACGTCGCCGGCCAGGTCCTGTCCGCCTACAAGCTGCCGCACCGCGTGTACGACGCCACGCTGCGCGACTCGGAGCTGGACGGTGTCTCGTTCCGCAGCACGGAGCTGGGTGAATCCCTGGTCAAGGCGCGTCCCGACAACGCGACGGCGCTGCTGAAAAATGCCCCGACCGTGCTCCTGTTCGGCGGCTGGGACTCCTTTGCAGGCATCAAGGTCGGCGCCTCCAAGTGGCCGGCCGCCCTCTCCGGGCAGATTCTCGGCTTCGACGCCACCCTGGCCCGCAAGGCCGGCATGCGCTCCGACCCCCTGGGCATCACTCTTGATTCATTCCGCGCCTACCAGTCCGCCGATCCCGGCAAGTACTGGACCCTGGACGAGAACGAAGCCGCCCGGGACGACAAGGGCAAGCCCATCACCCTGAAGCCCGCCGAGGTGGGCCACGGCAACATCCTCGCCCAACTGGTGCAGCGGGGTGCATGGGTCAAGGGCATGGAGCTGCGCAGTGCCCTCTCCCTCACCCGGCTGCGCCGCTATCACTTCCCGGTGGACGGCGCGGTCAGACCCGAGGCGGATCGGGCCGCCCACACCCTGCTCGCGAGCCTCGCCGTGCTGCTCCTGGCTGAGCGGCTCGATCGCGGCCTGGACCTGCGCGCCGGCGCGGAGCTGGACGTTACCAATCTGGCGTGGAGCGTGCGCAGCGGCCTGTCGGGCGACCATCCCCTGCCAGTGACCCTGGATGACGCGCGCACCGCTTTCCAGGCCGCCCGCGAGGCGGCTGCAAGCCTGGGCCTGCCGTTCGCCGGCAACACGCGCTTTTCCGCCTCGGACAACCTGCGGCAACTGTTCCAGGCCGGCGAGGCGGTGTGATCATCCGGCTCGAATTCGTCGGCCCCTACGCGGCCGCCGATGTGGCCTATCGCGACGCTCCGGAGTGGCCGCCCCACCCGGACCGCCTCTACCAGGCCTTCATCGACGCCGCCCGTCTGGACGACCCGGCCGAGACGGCTGCCCTGGCGTGGCTGGAGGCTCAGCCCGCTCCCGCCATTGGCTGCGATGAGGCCGTGCCGCTTGCCTCAGCCGATACCTTTGTGCCGGTCAATCATCCCGGCGCCGGCGTAACGTGGGAACGGAGAACCAGGCAGCCGCGCAGCTTCCCCATGGTCTGGCCCAAAGGTCCCGTCACCTTCGTATGGCCTGACCCCGAGCCGCCGGTCCTCGCCGCCCTGTCCCGCATCGCCGACCGGGTCAGCCACGTGGGCCGGTCCGAGTCCGTCAGCCTGGTGGACATCCAGTCCGGCAGCGCCGCCGTCACTTGGGTGCCGGATGCCCGGGGCAGCCTCAGCCTACGGGTGCCCCATGCCGGACGGCTTGCCCAACTGGAGCAGGCCTTCCAGCAGGGCCGCTACGGCCACACTGCTCCCTGGACGGCCTATGCCCGTGCGGACGAGCAACTCCAGTCCGGCCCATGGGGTGACATGATCGTGGTGCGGCTGCGCCATGCGCTTGGGGTTGAAAATCTTGTGGCGGCCACCGAAGCCCTGCGCCGGGCCGTGCTCTCCATACTGGGAGACACTGCGCCCGCCGTGGTACATGGGCACGGTACCCACGACCACGTCGCCTGGCTGGGCCTGCCCAACTTGAGCCCCTTCGCGCGCGGCGAACTGCTGGGCCTGTCCCTGTGCCTGCCAGCCACCATTGACCCGCGCGAGCGCGCCCGCTGCATGCGCGCCCTGCTAGCCGTGGACCACATCCTGCTGGAAGGCCGCCGGGTAGCAGTGGAAGCCCCCACCCATGCCCTGTCCCTGGCCGCCCGCACCTGGTCCAGGCCGTCTCGGGTGTGGGAGAGTGTCTCGCCCGTGGTGCTGGACCGCCATCCCCGCCGCAGCCTGACCCTGGACGACGTCCTGGCGGACAGCGTGGTTCGCGCCGGCTACCCGCGCCCCAGTCGCGTGGAGGTGGTCGAGCGTGGCGCCGCCGGATTGCCCGCCGCGCGCCGTTATCGGCTGCGCCGGCCTGGCCGGCTCTACACCCACGCCCGCATCGAGTTCGAGCAGCCGGTGCGCGGGCCGGTGCTGGTGGGCGCCGAGCGCTACTTCGGCCTGGGGCTGTTCCTGCCCGCGCGAACCGGTAGCGCAGCTGAAATGACGAAGGGTTCGCGTGAAGGCAACACGGGGCGCGGGCAGTGAGCATCCGCTCACATGCGGGTTATCTTGGGCAGGTTCGCGCAGGGGAGAAGATTTTGCTAAGCCACGCGAGGACTTGCCCGACTGGTGTGGCATTCCCGGCCGGAGGCCGGGCTGTGTTGAAGGCTGTGGGACCCGTCCGACGCCGGCCAGATCGCCATGTGGCATTCCCGGCCGGAGGCCGGGCTGTGTTGAAGGCTGAAGATCCAGGGCATGCACCAGTTGCATGACCGGTGGCATTCCCGGCCGGAGGCCGGGCTGTGTTGAAGGAGATT
>JALOTG010000229.1 GCA_025458005.1 Thiobacillaceae bacterium | reverse complement strand
CCTGGCCAACGCCTACTCCATCAAGCAGAAGCAGTCGCGCATCGCCGCCGTGGACGAGATCCGCAACCGCGTCTTCGCCGAGATGATCAGCGAGGACATGGACACCACCCAGGTCAACGTCATCAAGGACCTGTTCCACGCCCTCGAGGCGCGCGTGGTGCGCGGCCGCATCCTGGCCGGGGAGCCGCGCATCGACGGCCGCGACACCCGCACCGTGCGGCCGATCGCCATCCGCACCGGCGTGCTGCCGCGCACCCACGGCTCCGCCCTGTTCACGCGCGGCGAGACCCAGGCCATGGTGGTCGCCACCCTGGGCACCGGACGCGACGAGCAGATCATCGATGCCCTGACCGGCGAGTACACCGACCGCTTCATGCTGCACTACAACATGCCGCCGTTCGCCACCGGCGAGACCGGCCGCGTCGGCAGCCCGAAGCGGCGCGAGATCGGCCACGGGCGGCTCGCCAAGCGGGCCCTGCTGGCCTGCCTGCCGACCAAGGAGGAGTTCGGCTACACCATCCGCGTGGTGTCCGAGATCACCGAGTCGAACGGCTCCAGCTCCATGGCCTCGGTGTGCGGCGGCAGCCTGGCCATGATGGACGCCGGCGTGCCGATGAAGGACCACGTGGCCGGCATCGCCATGGGCCTGATCAAGGAAGGCAACCGCTTCGCCGTGCTCACCGACATCCTCGGCGACGAGGACCACCTCGGCGACATGGACTTCAAGGTGGCCGGCACGGTCCGCGGCGTCAACGCCCTGCAGATGGACATCAAGATCCAGGGCATCACCAAGGAGATCATGCAGGTGGCGCTGACCCAGGCGCGCGAGGCCCGCCTGCACATCCTGGGCGTCATGCAGCAGGCCATCGCCGGCCCGCGCCAGGAGATGAGCCAGTTCGCGCCGCGCATCATCACCATGAAGATCAACCCGGAGAAGATCCGCGACGTGATCGGCAAGGGCGGCGCGGTGATCCGCGCCCTGACCGAGGAGACCGGCACCCAGATCGACATCGGCGAGGACGGCACCGTCAAGATCGCCTGCACCAGCACCGAGTCGGGCGAGATGGCCAAGAAGCGCATCGAGGACATCACCGCCGAGGTGGAGGTGGGCCGCGTCTACGACGGCACCGTGCTGAAGATCCTGGACTTCGGCGCCATCGTCAACGTGCTGCCGGGCAAGGACGGCCTGCTGCACATCTCCCAGATCGCCCACGAGCGCGTCAACGCCGTCGCCGACCACCTCAAGGAAGGCCAGGCGGTGCGCGTCAAGGTGCTGGAGGCCGACGACAAGGGCCGCCTGCGCCTGTCCATGAAGGCCCTCATCGAGCCGCCGGCGAAGGAGCACCCGCCGGAGTCGGCCGACGCCTGAGCGGCGCGCGCGCGATAACAAAAAGGCGGCTTCGGCCGCCTTTTTGTTGGAGTGAGCAAACCCCGCGCCAGGGTCATGGACCCGGCGATCGTTCGCCAGTGTCCTGATGGCCTCGTAGCAGCGCCGCTGGCGGCGCGAACATCGGGTTCGGCCCGCCAGCGGGCCTCCCACAGTGATGCGGGATGGGGAGTTCAGCACTGATCACCGCGCGGTCAGCCCTTCAGCTTCTTCACCAGGGCGGCGCCGGTCAGCAGCTCCAGCTGCGCCTCCAGGCGGATCACCCGGCCGGTGAGGTCCTCGATCTTCTGCTGCTGCAGCTTCATCGCCTCGGCCTGGCGGTTCACCTTGTCCTCCAGCTTGATCATGGCGGTCAGGGCGCCCCAGACCTTCTCGGTCATGCCCATCAGGCCGGTTCTCCGCCGGCGTCGGCTTGCCGCGCCCGGGCCTCCATGTCGGCGATGCGCCGGTTGCTGGCCGCGATGAAGTCGAGCGCCTCGTCGATGGCGTCGCCGGCGCGTTCCGCTGCGGCCCGCGCGGCCTCGGCCAGGGCGGCCAGTTCGGCGTCCGCCTCGCCGGATTCGTAGGCGAAGGCGCCCCGGCGCATCAGCTCCGAGATGGGCATGTCCAGTCGCCTCGCCTTGTCGGCGATGGCCTGCTTGTCCTGGGGGGTGGCCTGGACGACGATGCGTTCGACGGCGGCTGGCATGCTGGGGTCCCTGTCAATGAGTGTACATGGACAGTATATGTACATGGGCGGGCGGGTCAAGCGCCGGCGCGGGTACGCGGCGTGCCTGCCCTCGTCGGGCGAACTGCCGGGGCGCGACCGCCTATCGGCCGCCGTCGCCGGCGCCGATCAGGTCCAGGAAACCCTGCCACCAGCGGCGCCGGTTGTTCGGCACGTGGTGGCTGGGGTCCAGGTCCGAGGGCGGCGTGCGGCTCATCACCCAGCCGGGCAGGATGCGGTGCTTGCCCGAGCCGCACGAGGTGCCCAGGTGATTGGGATCGTAGATCTTGATCAGGCTGGGCTCGCGCAGGTCGTTGGCGTAGACGATGCCGCAATAATCCTCGTCGTGCTCCCGGCGCAGCAGGGTGTCGATCTCCAGGATGAAGGCCGCGACATGCTCCGCGTCGGCCGGCTCCAGGGGCCGCGGCTCGCCCAGGGCGTAGAGATACCAGCCGGCGCCGCGGTCGACGCGGTCCCAGAAGTCGGACAGCTGCGCCCAGGACATCAGGCTGTACAGGGTGCCGTTGAACTGCGCGTCGAACTCGGGGTTGCTGATCGGCAGCTCGATCGGCTCGGCGGGCGACGGCTGGGCGGCGGGGCTCGACATGGGCGGTGTCTCCGTCTGGAGGGTCGGGGGCGTCATTGTAATGGTGTCAAGAAAATCGACAAGGTTTTAACGCCTTGTTTCCATGAGTGTTATCGGGTCTGGCGGCGCGGCTCAGGGGTGGTGCCGGCTCGCCGCCTCCAGGGTGTTGGCGAGCAGGGTGGCCACCGTCATCGGACCCACCCCACCCGGCACCGGCGTGATCCAGGCCGCCCGCTCGCGCGCGGCGGCGAACTCCACGTCGCCGACCAGCCTGCCGTCGGGCAGGCGGTTGATGCCCACGTCGATGACCGTCGCGCCGGCCCGAATCCAGTCGCCCTTGACCAGCCCCGGCCGGCCCACCGCCGCCACCACGATGTCGGCGTTCCTGACATGGCCCGCCAGGTCAACGGTGCCGCTGTGGCACACCGTCACCGTGCAGCCGGCCAGCAGCAGCTCCAGGGCCATCGGCCGGCCGACGTGGTTGGAGGCGCCCACCACCACCGCGTGCCTGCCGCGCAGGGGCTCGCCCGTGGCGGCCAGCAGCCGCATCACCCCGTAGGGCGTGCAGGAGCGCAGGGTGGGCATACGCACCGCCAGGCGGCCAATGTTGTAAGGGTGGAAGCCGTCCACGTCCTTGTCCGGGTGGATGCGCTCCACCACCGTCTCGTCGTCGATCTGGGACGGCAGGGGGGCCTGGACCAGGATGCCATCGACCGCGGGGTCGTCGTTCAGTCGGTCGATCAGCGCCAGCAGTTCCGCCTGGGGGGTGGCGGCCGGCAGGTCGTGGGAGATCGAGCGCACCCCCGCCGCCTCGCAGGCGCGGCGCTTGTTGCGCACGTATATGGCGGAGGCCGGATCGTCGCCCACCAGGATCACCGCCAGCCCCGGCGCCGGCTTGCCGGCCGCGAGTCGCGCGGCGACCTGTCGCGCGATGTCCTTGAGCAGATCGTCGGCCAGGGCCTTGCCATCCAGGATGCGGGCGGTCATGGTGAGATCGAGAAGGCGTAATGAAAACGTGTATTCTATCCGACCCCCGATTGATTAATGGGCGCCGGGCGGGTATATTTCGCGTCCTTCGGGGTGTAGCGCAGCCCGGTAGCGCGCTTGCTTTGGGAGCAAGATGTCGGAGGTTCGAATCCTCTCACCCCGACCAAAGGCGCGTTACC
This sequence comes from Thiobacillaceae bacterium, assembly GCA_025458005.1. Classification (GTDB taxonomy): domain Bacteria; phylum Pseudomonadota; class Gammaproteobacteria; order Burkholderiales; family Thiobacillaceae; genus JALOTG01. The sequence goes on along the minus strand of JALOTG010000229.1, from coordinate 494 downwards.
CGGCTTCACTGCCCGGCGGTTCGATCTGCCCGTAGCTCAATCGGATAGAGCACCAGCCTTCTAAGCTGGGGGTTACAGGTTCGATCCCTGTCGGGCAGGCCAGGTTTCAATGGCGGCGGTAGCTCAGTTGGTAGAGCACTGGATTGTGGCTCCAGGTGTCGTGGGTTCGATTCCCATCCGTCGCCCCATCAAATTCCCCTCGCTGTACCCGCCCGTTCCGGGCGTCGATGGCGTTGCCGGCCATGCCCGCGGCACGCATACATCCTGCCGATGGAAAAACCCACCCCAGGCGGGCGGTCGGATCCGCAAGGGCGGTGGCCCACGGAGCCGGCTCACTCCGCCCAAAGGGCGGCAAGACCGAAGGTAATGGCATCGAAGGGCGGCTGAGAGACCGGGTCGTCCTCGCTCAGCGTGGCCAGCAGCAGCCAATGGCCGTCCCGGTTGGCATAGATCTCCAAGGTGCGAAGGTCGGGGTCCACCAGCCAAAGGTGTGT
>JALOTG010000228.1 GCA_025458005.1 Thiobacillaceae bacterium | reverse complement strand
GCTGGCGACTCTGGTTGGCATCCTGATCGCGCTGGCGTTCGAGGCGTCGCCGACATTCCGGGAATTCGGCCCCGCTTTCCTGTGGACCAACATCTGGAGCGTCCCGGACGACCAGTACGGCGCGCTGGCCGCCATCTACGGCACCCTCGTGACCTCGGTCATCGCGCTGCTGATCGCGGTGCCGGTGAGCTTCGGCATCGCCCTGTTCCTCACCGAAACCTGCCCGGCCCTCCTGCGCCGCCCCCTGGGCACGGCCATCGAGCTGCTGGCCGGCGTGCCGTCCATCATCTATGGCATCTGGGGACTGTTCATCTTCGCGCCGCTGTTCGCCGAGCATGTGCAGCCCACCTTGCAGGCGTGGTTCGGCGACGTGCCGGTCATCGGCGGCTGGTTCGCCGGCCCGCCCATCGGCATCGGCATCCTCACCGCCGGCATCGTCCTGTCCCTGATGGTCATCCCCTTCATCGCCTCGGTGATGCGCGACGTGTTCGAGACGGTGCCCGACATCCTCAAGGAGTCCGCCTACGGCGTCGGCTGCACCACCTGGGAGGTGGTGCGCTACATCGTGCTGCCCTACACCCGGGTGGGCGTCATCGGCGGCATCATGCTCGGCCTCGGCCGGGCCCTGGGCGAGACCATGGCGGTGACCTTCGTGATCGGCAACGCCAACCGCATCGTCGGCAGCCTCTACGCGCCCGGCACCTCCATCGCCGCCACCCTGGCCAATGAATTCGGCGAGGCCGATCCGGGCCTGCACATCGCCTCGCTGTTCGCCCTCGGCCTGGTCCTGTTCGTCATCACCTTCATCGTGCTGGCCATCTCGCGCTGGCTGATCCGGCGCGGTCTGGGCGTCGAAGGGTTGTAGGAGCGAGGCATGAATCTCTATCAGCGCCGCATCTGGACCAATCGGGTCGGCATCGGCCTGTCCATGTTGGCCATGAGCTTCGGCCTGCTGGCCCTGCTGTGGATCCTCTGGACGCTGTTCTCGAAGGGTTTCTCCGCCCTGAGCTGGGAGTTCTTCACCCAGGACACCCCGGCGCCCGGCACCGAGGGGGGCGGGATGCGCAACGCCATCGTTGGCAGCGGCATGATCCTGCTGGTGACCACCCTGGTATCGACGCCCATCGGCATCCTGGCCGGCATCTACCTGGCCGAGTACGGCCGCGTGTCCCGCTTCGCCGCCATCACCCGCTTCGTCACCGACATCATGCTGTCCGCCCCGTCCATCGTCATCGGCCTGTTCGTCTACGCGCTGATGGTGGCGACCCTGGGCGGCTTCTCCGGCTGGGCCGGCTCGGTGGCCCTGTCCCTGATCGCCATCCCCGTCGTGGTGCGCACCACGGAGAACATGCTCAAGCTGGTGCCGACCAGCCTGCGCGAGGCGGCCTTCGCCGTGGGGGCGCCGCGCTGGCAGGTGTCCATCAAGGTGACCCTGCGGGCGGTGAAGGCCGGGGTGGTGACCGGCGTGCTGCTGGCCATCGCCCGGGTGACCGGCGAGACCGCGCCGCTGCTGTTCACGGCCCTGAACAACCAGTTCTTCAGCACCGACATGTCCGAGCCGATGGGCAACCTGCCGGTGGTCATCTTCCAGTTCGCCATGAGCCCCTACGACAACTGGATCGAGCTGGCCTGGGGCGGCGCCCTGCTCATCGCGTTGCTGGTGCTGAGCATCAACATCGCGACGCGGATCATCTTCCGCCAGAAGAAACACCTTTAATGCTACGGAGATCATCCATGGCCGACGCCGCCAATATCGCCGCCGCGAGCGCCGCAGTCGAGGACGCGGTCCTGAGGATCCGCAACCTCGACTTCTACTACGGCGACTTCCAGGGTCTCAAGGGCGTGAGCATGGACGTGGCGCGCCACAAGGTGACCGCGTTCATCGGGCCCTCCGGCTGTGGCAAGTCGACCCTGCTGCGCACCTTCAACCGCATGTACGACCTCTACCCCGGCCAGCGCGCCGAGGGCGAGATCATCTTCAACGGCAAGAACCTCCTGGACAAGAAGCAGGACGTGAACCTGGTGCGGGCCAAGATCGGCATGGTGTTCCAGAAGCCGACCCCCTTCCCGATGACCATCTACGAGAACATCGCCTTCGGCGCGCGGCTGTACGAGAAAATGTCCAAATCGGAAATGGATGACCGCGTGGAGTGGGCGCTGCGCAAGGCCGCCCTGTGGGGGGAGGTGAAGGACATACTGCAGCGCAACGGCCTGTCGCTCTCCGGCGGCCAGCAGCAGCGCCTGTGCATCGCGCGCGCCGTGGCGGTGAAGCCGGAGATCGTGCTGCTGGACGAGCCGACCTCCGCCCTCGACCCTATTTCCACCGCCAAGATCGAGGAACTGGTGGCGGAGTTGAAGGAGGAATACACCATCGCCATCGTCACCCACAACATGCAGCAGGCGGCGCGCATCTCCGACTACACCGCCTACATGTACCTGGGGGAACTGGTGGAATTCGGCGTCACCGATGAGTTGTTCGTCAAGCCGAAGCACAAGCACACCGAGGATTACATCACCGGACGCTTCGGCTGATCCGACCCCTCCGTCGGGATTGGCGGGCTTGCCAGATTGACCTCATGAGCCTGAGCGGCTAACATCCGAACCTTTATCCAAAGGGTGTCCTATGCGCCGCAAACTGATCGCCGGCAACTGGAAGATGCACGGCAATCTGGTCGATAACGAGGCCCTGCTGCATGGCATCCTGGCCGGCATGGGCGACGTCAAGGCGGGTGTGGCCGTCAGCGTGCCCTTCCCCTATCTGGCGCAGGTCAAGGCCAAGCTGGCCGGCTCCAGGATCGCCTGGGGCGCGCAGAACGTCAGCCAGCATGCCAAGGGCGCCTACACGGGCGAGATTTCCGCCGCCATGCTCAACGACTTCGAGTGCAAGTACGTGATCGTCGGCCATTCCGAGCGCCGCGCCGTCTACGGCGAGAGCGACCAGCTGGTGGCGGAAAAGTACGCGGCCGCCCAGACCGCCGGGCTGGTGCCCATCCTGTGCGTGGGCGAGACCCTGGAGGAGCGCGAATCGGGGGTGACCGAGGCGGTCGTGGCGCGCCAGATCGACGCGGTGCTGGCGAAGTCCGGTGTCATCTCCCTGGCCAACGCGGTGATCGCCTACGAGCCGGTCTGGGCCATCGGCACCGGCCGGACCGCCAGCCCGGAACAGGCCCAGGCGGTGCACGCCTTCATCCGCGGCAAGATCCGCGGCCTGGACGCGGATGTGGCGAACAATCTGGTCATCCAGTACGGCGGCAGCGTCAAGGGCGCCAATGCCGCGGAGCTGTTCGTCCAGCCTGACATCGATGGCGGCCTGATCGGCGGGGCCTCCCTGAGCGCCGAGGAATTCCTGGCCATTTGCCGGGCGGGCTGAGCGAGCATGGAATATCTGGTCTGGATTCTCCATGTGCTGGTGGCCGTGAGCGTCATCGTCCTGGTGCTGCTGCAGCATGGCAAGGGTGCCGACATGGGGGCGGCCTTCGGCAGCGGCGCCTCGGGCAGCCTGTTCGGCGCCTCCGGCTCGGCCAACTTCCTGTCCCGGATGACGGCCGGCCTGGCGACCCTGTTCTTCCTGACCAGCCTTGGGCTGACCTACTTCTCCAGCCAGAAGCGCGAGCCAGCCGCGGCGCCCGTGGCGGCGCCCACGCAGCCCGCGGCGCCGGTGGCGCCGCAGGCACCGGCCGCGCCCGGCGAGGCGCCCGCTTCGCGGGCCGGAGAGATACCGAAGTAAGTTTTTTGGGGTCCGCCTCCTGGCGGACCCTCCGGATGCCGACGTGGTGGAATTGGTAGACACGCTGTCTTGAGGGGGCAGTGCGGAAACGCGTGCGAGTTCGAGTCTCGCCGTCGGCACCATCGAATTTGTTTATGGACAATAATGTCTAATTAATAACCCATTGATATCAATGGGTTATTTTTTTTCATGCCTTGACATCCGTTGTCGCGGCTGCTTAGAATCCGTCCAACAACAACGTGCCACGCGGCTGACCAAGACACATGCTGGAAAACTATTTCCCGATCCTGTTGTTCATCCTGGTTGGCTTGGCGGTCGGCGTCGGTCCCATGCTGATCGGCTGGCTGCTGTCTCCCAGTCGCCCCTACGCCGAAAAGCTGTCCCCCTACGAGTGCGGCTTCGAGGCCTTCGAGGATGCGCGCATGAAGTTCGACGTGCGCTACTACCTGGTCGCCATCCTGTTCATCCTGTTCGATCTGGAGATCGCCTTCCTGTTTCCCTGGGCGGTGGTGCTGGAAGAGATCGGGGCGTTCGGCTTCTGGGCCATGATGATCTTCCTGGCCATCCTGGTGGTGGGCTTCATCTACGAGTGGATGAAGGGCGCCCTGGAATGG
>JALOTG010000227.1 GCA_025458005.1 Thiobacillaceae bacterium | reverse complement strand
GGACTCCGCCGACGGGCCGCCGAGTGGCTCTTTCGACTGTCCGACCGCATTAGATGATGGTGCCCCGGCGCTCGCGGTCGCCGTGATGGCTGGACCGACATTCACCGGCCTGGCATGGATGCCTCCGACTTCGTTCACCATGGCACGCTCCCGAGTTCAAAAGGGGGCGGATGAAGCATCATCCGCCCCCAACTCACCGCCGCGCGGATTAGAACAGGCGGAGGACAGACTGAGCCGCCTGGGAGGCGAGACTCAGGGACGTGACACCCAACTGCTGACGGGTCTGCAGCATCAGCATGTTGGCGCCTTCCTCGTTGGTGTCGGCCGCGGTCAGCTTGGTCGCGCCTTCCTTCAGGGTGTTCACCATGTCGGTGATGAAGTCCTGTCGGGTGGTGAGGATGCCCAGGTTGGCCGCCAGCTTGGCGCCCTCGCTGCTCAGCGTGGCGATCGCGTTGTTCAGCGTGGTCTCGATGTTGTTCAGACCGCTGGCCGAGTTCAGGTTGGCCGAGGTGATGGTGCCGGAACCGCTGGCCGAGCCGCCGGAGATGGCCAGGCCGCTGGCGGTGCCGCTGAAGCCGGTCATGGTCAGGCTGGTGCTGGACGTCTCGTTGAAGTTCACCGTCAGGGAGGCGCTGGCGCTGAGGAAGTTGATGCCCTTGTAGGTGGAATCGCTCTGCAGGTTGTTCAGCTGCTTGACCACCTCGTTGTACTGGTCGTCCAGCGCCTGCAGCTGGGTCGCGCTGGTGGAGGCGCTGAGGGCGCTGCGGGCCTGGGTGACGATACCGCGCAATTGCTCGATGGTGCTGCTGATCGCCTTGACGCCCTTGTCGGCCGCCTTGACGGTCTGGATCGCCTCGCCGATGTTGTCCTTCAGGCCGGTCAACTGATCCGCGCGCTGGTTATGGCCGCGCGCCGCGAAGAAGTTGGTCGGGTTGTCGAGCGCGCTGTTGACCTTCAGGCCGGTCGCCAGGCGTTCCTGCGTGCGGTTGAGCAACACTTCCGTGCTCTGCAGGCTGACCAGGTTGGACCGCATCGCGGCGGTGAGGTTGATTTCATTCATAGCCATGTTGAAGCTCCTTTTCTAGGGTTGTGATCAGAGGATTCTGCCTCTGCCGACCAACGGATCATCCGTTGTCTGCCCTCATTACGGCAGGCCGGGAAGAAACTTTAGCGAGATGCCGAAAAAATCTCAGGCATGAGTCGTGGCGGTGCTGCGGCGCGTCGCCAACTGGGGGAACAGGACGTCGGCATAGCCGAAATGGCGCAGATCGCGGATGCGCATGGGATAGAGGATGCCGAACAGGTGATCGGTCTCGTGCTGCACCACGCGGGCATGGAAGCCGGAGACGCTGCGCTCGATGCGGGCGCCGTACTGATCGAAGCCGCTGTAGCGCAGGGCCTTGTGCCGCGGGACCAGACCACGCATGCCGGGCACCGACAGGCAGCCCTCCCAGCCCTCCTCCATCTCCTCGCCGATCGGCTCGAGGCGGGGATTGACAAGCACCGTGAAGGGCACCGGCTCGGCCTGGGGATAGCGCGGGTTGTCGCGTACCTCGAAGATCACCACTTGCAGCCCGACGCCGATTTGCGGCGCGGCCAGTCCGGCGCCGTCCAGCTGGCGCATGGTGTCGGTCATGTCCCGGATCAGGTCGTGCAACGCGCTGCCGAAGTCCGTGACGGGATCGGCCACCGCGAGCAGGCGCGCGTCACCCATGCGCAGGACCTCGCGGACCGCCATCAGCCGCCTTGCTGGCCATCGGGGTCGGCGCTCGGGCCCTCCGCGGCCTCGCAGCAGAGGCGGGCGAGGGTCGCGAGGACCACACGGACCCGGCCCATGGCTTGCCCCAGCATGGCCTCGATGCCCTCCGCGGCTATCGCCTCGCCGCTGTCGCCGCGACCTGCGGCCCAGTTCACCGAGACGGCGATGGCGGCATAGCACAGGTCGAGCTCTCGGGCGAGATAGGCCTCGGGCATGCCGGTCATGCCCACCATGTCGGCGCCGTCCCGGGCCATGCGGTCGATCTCCGCCTTGGTCTCCAGGCGCGGTCCCTGGACGCAGCCGTAGGTGCCACCGTCGAGGTAGTCCTCGCCGGCCAGACGCAGGGCCTCCATGCAGCGCTGGCGCATGACCTGGCAATAGGGCCAGGTGAAATCCAGATGGGTGACCGCCTTGCCGTCGTAGTTGGCGAAGGTGGTCTCACGCCCGTGGGAGTAGTCGATGATCTGGTCCGGCACCGCCAGCTGGCCCGGCCACATCTCCGGGTGGATGCCCCCCACCGTCGCCACCGACAGGACGTGGGTGACGCTCTGGGCGGCCAGGGCCCAGATGTTCGCCCGGTAGTTCACCAAGTGGGGGGGAATGGTGTGTCCGTAGCCATGACGCGCCAGGAAGATGACGGGGTGGCGATCCAGCTCGCCGAAGGTCAGGGCCCCGGAGGGTTCGCCGTAGGGGGTGCGCACCACCTGGCGGTGGCGGATGATGAGTCCCGGCAGCTTGGTCAGTCCGGAACCGCCGATGATGGCCAGCATGCTCAAGTCTCCTCCTTCAGCGCGTAGATGCCCGGCAGATTGCGCCACAGGCCATGGACATCCATGCCCATGCCGAACACGTAGCGATTCGGCAGGCGCAGGCCGACGAAATCGGCCTGGATGGGTTTCTCCCGACCGATGTCCTTGTCCGCCAGCACGGCGATGCGGATCTCGGTCGCGCCCAGTTCCAGCAGCTTGGCCTTGGCCGCCTTGAGGGTGTGCCCCTCGTCCAGGATGTCGTCCATCAGCAGGATGGCGCGTCCGGACAGATCCTTGCGCGGCAGCACCTCCCAGGCGATCTCGCCGCCGCGGGTGGCGTCCCGGTAGCGGGTGGCGTGCAGGTAGTCGAACTCGAGGGGGAACTCCAGGCGCGGCAGCAGCTGGCCGGCGAACACCACGGCGCCGCCCATGACACAGAGGGCTACCGGGAAGCTGTCAGCCATGGCGTCGCTGATGCGGGCGGCCATGTGGTCCAAGGCAACCTCGACCTCAGTGCGGCTGTAGAGCAGCTCGCCGCGGTTGAAGATGGCCCAGGCGTGCTCGATGTCCATGCGATACATGACCCCCGGACGCTCAGTCCACCACCCGACTCCGCTGTCGGCGCGCCTCGTACAGGCTCACACCGGCGGACACCGAGACGTTGAGGCTTTCCACCTGGCCGTACATGGGGATGCGCACCAGAACGTCGCAGTACTCGCGCGTGAGGCGCCGCAAACCCGCGCCCTCCGCTCCCAGCACCAAGGCGGTGGGTCCGGACAGGTCGGCGTCCATCAGCGTGACGCCGCCCTCCTGGTCCGCGCCGACGACCAGGATGTCCTGTTCCTTGAGTTCCCGCAGGGTGCGCGCCAGGTTGGTGACGGGCAGGTAAGGCACGCTGTCGGCGGCCCCACTGGCCGCCTTGATGGCCGTGGCATTGAGGCTGGCCGCGCGGTCCTTGGGGGCAACCACCGCGTGCGCGCCGAAGGCGTCGGCGCTGCGCAGGCAGGCGCCCAGGTTGTGCGGGTCGGTCACCCCGTCCAGCACCAGCAGCAGGGCCGGCTCGGCGATGTCCTCCAGCACCTCGGTGAGGGTGCGGGCCAGCTTGATGGGGTCCGCCAGGGCAGCCACGCCCTGCGACTTGCCGTGGGCCATGTCGTCCACCCGCGCCGCCTCGGTAGGAATGACGCGCACGTTGCGCTCCCCGGCCAGCTTGAGCACGTCCCGCGCCCGCTTGTCGCGCCGGCCCTCGTCCAGGTAGATGACGTGGATGCTCTCCGGATGATGCCGCAGCCGCGACAGGACGGCATGAAAGCCGTGGATGAAGGTGCGCTGGGTCATGAGCGCGCCAGCTTCGATAGCATATCTGCCAGGACCACCGTCGGCTTCGGCGCAGGCTCATATCGGCGCAGCGGATGTGAAGCCGCGCAGCGGCGGCCGGAGCCAAAGCCGTGGATGAAAGTGCGCTGGGTCATTTCCCTTGGTCGCGCCCCTTGGTCGAGGTCTTGGCCTTCCCGGCAGCGGCCTTGGCCTTCGTGGCCGGGGCGGACTTGGCGGGCGCCTTGGCCGGTTTCTCTGCCGCCGTCTTGCCGGACGCGGATTTCCCGGCGCCCTCCCCGCGCGTGCCCTTCGGCTGCGCGGACGCCGTCTCCGGCTCGGCGAGCACGAAGTCGACGCGCGACGTGTCCAGGTCCACCCGCGCCACCTGGATGCGCACCGGGTCACCCAGGCGGTAGCGCTGGCCAGTGCGCTCGCCCAGCATCTGGTGGCGGGCGGCGTCGTAGTGGAAGTAGTCCTGGCCCAGGTCGGAGACGTGCACCAGGCCTTCCACGAACACG
>JALOTG010000066.1 GCA_025458005.1 Thiobacillaceae bacterium | reverse complement strand
CGCCGCCGGTCCAGGCCCTGACCCGCTTCTTCCATAGCCGCCGCCGGCGGCTGTGCCGCTGAACATGGGGCGGCCCGCTCCGCTGACCGTCCTGCTGGCGGCCTGCCTCGCCACGCCGCCGTCACTTCATGCCGCGAACGGCGGCGCCGGGGCATTGCGCGACATCCGCGCGGCCGTCACGATCGACACGCTGCCCCCCTTCGTCCTGACCGGCGGAGTGCTGCTGCTGGCCAGCGGCATGATCCTGCTTGGCCGGCACATGCGACGCCGCTCGGCCCGGCAGACGGGGTCCGTAGGCGGCCCCGCCAAGGCCGACCCGCTCGCCGGACTGGCCGACGACTGGCGGCGGGGCGCTTGCCCCGCGACGGAACTGGCGCTGCGGCTGGACGCCCTGCTGCGCGACACCCTGGCCAACAGGGCGGGCATCCCGGCCCGGCACCTCACCTCCGCGGAGCTGCGGCGGCGCATGACGGTAGGGGGGATGTGCGACGCGCGGTCGCTCGATGTCCTGCTGTCGCTCGGCGACCGGGTCAAGTTCGCCGGCCACCAGCCCGGCGCGGCCGAGATCGATGCTGCGCTGCGCGCGGCCGCCGACCTGTTCGTCAGCCTGCCGGCGCAGGGGGGACCATGAGGTTCCACGATCCGGAGTTGCTCTGGCTGCTGCTCCTGCTGTTGCCCTGGCTGTGGCTTCGCCATCGGCGCGCGCGCGGCAGCCCCGCCCTGGTCGTGGCCGACGGCGCGCAGCTCGCCGCGCTGCCGGATACGCCACGCGCCCGCCTGCGCCGGCATCTGCCCTGGCTGCGCCTGCTGATCCTGATCCTGGGCATTGTCGCCCTGGCCCGTCCGCAGACCGTCGAGCAGGAGACGAAGATCCGCGGCAAGGGGGTCGACCTGGTCATCGCCCTCGACCTCTCCACCAGCATGCTGGCCGAGGATGCACGGGGCGCCGGGTCGGGCGGAACGAACCGGCTCGCCATGGCCAAGGCGGTGCTCGACGATTTCATCCGCGGCCGGCCGGGCGACCGCATCGGCCTGGTGGCCTTCGCCGCCCGACCCTATCCGGCCGCCCCCCTGACCCTGGACCATGCCTGGCTGCGCGAGGCGGTGGCGGGGTTGCGCACTGGCGCCATCGAGGACGGCACCGCCCTGGGCGACGCCCTGCTGGCCGCCCTCAATCGCCTGCGCGGCAAGGGGGGGGAGGAGCGTTCCGCGAGCCAGGCGGTGATCCTGGTCACCGACGGCCGCGGCAATGCGGGCGCCACGTCCCCCCAGCTGGCGGCGGCGGCGGCCAGGACGCTGGGGATCCGGGTGCACGCCATCGGCATCGGCTCGCGCGGCGAGGCGGTCATCCCCGTCGAGGACCCGTTGGGCGGCATCGCCTACCGCCGTGTCCGGGCCGACCTGGACGAAGCCGTCCTGCGCGAGATCGCGGCCACCACCGGCGGCGCCTACTTCCGGGCCGACGACGGCGGCGGCCTGGCGCGCGTGTTCCGGGAGATCGACCGGCTGGAGAAGCGCCCGATCGAGCAAACGGTCCGCTTCGCCTATGGCGAGCTCTTCCCGCGCCTGGTCCTGGCCATGCTGGTCCTGCTGGCGGCGGAACTGACGCTGCGCGCCACCCTGTTGCGGACGCTGCCCTAGGATGAAACGGCCCCCCGCCGCCCTTGGCGACGCCGCCCGCGGCGCGAGCGGTTCGGCCCGCGAGCGGGCCTCCTGCCGCTTCATCTGCCACGGGTCGCGCGATGCGCGGTGGCGCAGCTGACATGGACTGGCCGACCGTCACCTGGGCCGCGCCGGGCTATGCCTGGCTGCTCCTGCTCGCCGCGCCGGCTGTCCTCCTGTGCCGTCATGTCGCCGGACGGCGGCGTCGCGACCTGCGCCGGCTGGCCGGGCAGATGCCGGTCCGAGGCTGGCCCGCCTGGCTGGGATGGGCGGCCGTCTTCCTGCTGCTGGTCGCCGCGCTGTGTCGTCCGCAGTGGGGGCAGCTGCCGCAGCGGCAGCAGACCGTGGGGGTGGATATCCTCGTCGCCCTGGACGTGTCGCGCAGCATGCTGGCGGACGACCTGTCGCCCAGCCGCCTGGCCGTCGCCAGGCAGGCCCTGGACGCGCTGCTGCCCGAGCTCAGGGGCGACCGGATCGGACTGATCGCCTTCGCCGGCAGCGCCTTCCTGGTCTGTCCGCTGACCAGCGACCATGACGGTTTCGCCGCCGTGCTGGCCGAGGCCGGCCCCGCTCTGCTCCCGCTCGGCGGCACGGCCCTGGCCGGGGCATTGAACGAGGCCCGGCGCGCGTTCGGCGCTGCGCGGGCGAGCGGCCGCCACCTGCTGGTGATCAGCGACGGCGAGGACCACGCCGGCGATGCCGAGGCGCTGGTGGCCAGCGCCCGGGCCCTGCGCGCCACCGGCGTGACGGTGCACGGGGTGGTCGTGGGCGTTCCCGACGGTGGGCTGGTCCCCCTCGCCGATGGAGACTTTCTCCGCGACAGTAACGGATCCATCGTCAAGACCCGGCCGCGCCACGACCTGCTGGCCTCCCTGGCCAGGGCCGGCGGAGGCCGCCTGCTCGACCTGTCGGCCGACCCGCGCGCGCTGGGCGCGCTCTACGCCACCGACCTGTCCGCCGGGGAGCGGCGGACGATGACTCGAACGCGGCAGCTGTTGGCCGAGCGCTACCAGCTGCCGCTGGCCCTGGCCCTGTGCCTGCTGCTGGTCGGGCCCTTCCTCGGCCGGGCGCGCGGATGACGCGCCGGATGATCCGGACGGCCGTGCTCCTGCTCGCCCTGGGCGCGCTCGCCGTCGCCCTGCGCCACGACCTGGCGGACCGGGCCGTTGCCCGGGGAATGGCGCGGCTCAGCACGGGCGACGTGGCGGGCGCCGAGGCCGACTTCCGGCGGGCCGCCGAGCTGGGCAAGCCTGCCGCGCCGCTCAGCTACAACCTCGGCGTCGCCCTCTACCGCAAGGGCGAGCATGTCCAGGCGCGGCAGCGGTTCGACGCCGCCATCGCCGCGGCGGGCCCGGACCTCCTGCCGGCGGCGCGCTACAACCGGGGCAACAGCCTCTACCGCCAGGCGGAAGGCCTGGCCGGCCAGGACGGCGAGGCCGCCGCCAGCCTGTTCAGCCAGGCCGCCGCCGACTACCGGCGAGCCCTCGCCCTGGCCCCGGGGGACGCCGACGCGCGCGCCAACCTGGAGTTGGCGCAGGCCCGCCACTTGGCCTTGACGAGCGCCGCGGCCGGAGCGGAACCCGCTCGCCAGACCGGCGCGCGACGGACCGGGACGGCGGCCGACAGCGTCCAGGCGGCGCGGGCGGACAGCGCGCGTCGGGCCGCCAGCCGGGAGCCGGCCAGCGCCAGCCGCTCCACCGGCCAGACGATGGGGCAGCCGGAGGACACGCGCGACCAAGCCCGTGGCGGCAAGCCGCCACAAGCCCTGTCCCGGGAGGAGGTCGCGCGCCTGCTCGGCGAGGCGCGCGGTCGGGAGCGGCCGATGGGCCGGCTGCATGGCGGCGGCCGGCTGGAACTGCCCGCCGGGCCGGACAGGGACTGGTGAGCGGATGGCGCGCGAGGGCCTGGGAAGACGCATCCGCCGCCTGGCCGTGCTGGCGCTGCTGGCCGCGCTCCTGCTGCCCGCACGGGGCGGCGCGGAGGCGACCGGCGATGGCGCGCCCGATGATGACCTGAGCCTGGAGATCAGCCTGGAAAAGGATCGCGCCTATCCGGGCCAGACCCTCACCGCCACCGTCACCCTGCTGGTCGGTCAGATCCCGGTGCGCAACATCCAGTACCCCGTGCTCAAGGGCGAGGCCTATCGCATCGGTGAGTTCGCCCCGCCCCGCCCCGGCAGCCTGAGTCGGGACGGCCGCGAATACTCCGCCTACGTCTTCACCGCCACCCTCACGCCATTGAAGGGCGGCGCATGGCAGGTCGGGCCGGCGGAACTCGCCTGCGACATCCTGGTGCCCGGCGGCGCCCAGGCCTTCTTCGGCGGCACGGAGCCGAGGACCGTGAAGCTGCGTTCGGCAGCCGTCGATCTGGAGATCCTGCCCCTGCCGGCGTTGGGCCGGCCGGCCGATTTCAGCGGTGCCATCGGCCGCTTCCGGGTGGCCCGGCAGGCCGTGCCGGACGCGGTCCGTGGCGGCGATCCCGTCACGGTCACGACCCGGATCACGGGTGACGGAGACTTGGGGGCATACGTCTGCCCGTCGCTCGATCTGCCGGGCGTGCGCGCCTATCCGCCACGGCTGAAGCGCTCGCCGGGCGGCCTGGCCTGCGAGCAGGTGCTCGTGCCGGGTGGGGAGGGCGATCTGCTCCTGCCCGCCGCCCGCGTCAGCTTCTTCGATCCCGCCACCGCCCGCTACCGGACGGCGGACAGCGGGCCGGGCCGCGTCACGGTGAGGGGCAGGGATCGGGAACCGGTCGCCGGCCCGGCAGCCGCGCCCGCCGAGGCGCTGCCGCCGGGGCCGGGCAAGGCGGATGCCGGCTCGTCCCGGATCGGGTATGCCCTGCTGGCCACCCTCCTGCTGCTGGGCCTGGGCGCCATCCTGGTCGCCCGCGGCCGTCCGGTCGCCCGAGTCCGCGCCCGGGCGCCAGGGGCGCCGGCCCCCCGCCCTGACGCCGACCCGTCCGCCTGGCTGGCCGAGGCGCAAGCCGCCCTCGCGGCCGGCGACTCGCCACGCTTCCACGCCGCCGTCTACCGGGCCCTGCAAGCCCATCTCGGGGCACAATACGGGCTGGCCGCCGCCGCCATCACCGTCGAGGTGGTGGACCGGGTCCTGCGCCCGGCGGGCGTGGGAGAGGGGCCGGCCCGGGACTATGAACGCCTGTTCCGGATCTGCGATCGGGCCCGTTTCTCCCCCCAGGGCCAGGGAGGGGCGAGCCCACCCGACACCCTGCGCCTGCTGCAGCGGCTGCTGCGGGGGGGGTGAGGCTGTCGGAATTCTTTACGGTCGGCGCCAGCCGTTCCGACCGCCCTGCCACGCAAACCTCCTGTCCACGCGGTGGACATGGGATGCGGGCTGTCCATGGCATGGAATTTGCTGATCATTCTTCATGGAGGGAGCGATGCTCAAACCTGATCGCATCATCGGCATGGCGAGTGCCTTTTATGACGCCCGCGTCCTGTTCGCCGCGTCCGATCTCGGCGTGTTCGCCCGGCTCGCCGAGGCAGGACCGGCCGACGCCGCGTCCCTGGCCGCGTCCCTGCGGCTCGACCCGCGCGGGGCGCGCCTGCTGCTGGACGCCTGCGTGGCCCTGGATCTGCTGAACAAGGACGGCGAGGTCTATTCGAATACCCCGGAGAGCGCGGTGTTCCTGGTGCCCGGTTCGCCGGGCGACCTGTCCGGGGCCATCCGCTACAACCGCGACGTCTACGCGGCCTGGGGAAAACTCGACACCTTCGTCAGAACCGGCACACCGGTGGAGAAACCCGAGTTCCACCTCGGCGAGAACGCCGAGCGGACCCGGACCTTCGTGCTGTCCATGCATCACCGCGCCCTGGCCATCGGCCGCGCGGTGCTGGGGGAAATGGACCTGGCCGGGCGCCGCACGCTCCTGGATGTCGGCGGCGGGCCGGGCACCTACTCGGTGCTGATCGCCCAGCGCCATCCCGACATCCGCTGCACGGTGCTGGACCTGCCCGAGGTGGTCAGGGTCGCCGAGGAACTCATCCGCCAGCAGGGCTGCGCGGAGCGGGTGGCGACGCTGGCCGGGGATTACCGGACGCTCGCTTTCCCTCCCGGCAACGACGTCGTCAATTTCTTCGGCATGTTCCACCAGGAGTCGCCCGACAGCATCCGGGCCCTGCTGCGCAAGGCCTACGATGCCCTCAATCCGGGCGGCATCGTGCACGTGATGGACATGATGACCGACGCCACCCATACGAAGCCCAGGTTCAGCGCCCTGTTTGCCGTGAACATGGCCTTGACCACCGACAACGGCTGGGTGTTCGCGGAAACGGAACTGATGCAATGGTTGCGGGAGGCCGGGTTCACGGACTGCCGGGTGCGGCCTCTGCCGCCTCCCATGCCGCACAGCTTCGCATTCGCCCGCAAGCCATGAGGACGGCGTCGGAATGCACGGGCCGCAGCCACTTCCGATCATCCCGGCTTGCCCGTTGGGAGATCGACCCACCCAAGATCAAGGGGTCGCAGGCCGGGCTGAAGCCGGACCTGCGGGCGAATGGAAAATTCGCGATCATGCATGCTGCTCACATCCATCGATAAAGGGTCGGACATGAAATTAAAATTCGGATTTGCCCTGGCAGTCTTGCTGGCCATGCCCGGCATGGCAGCCTATTCCGGCACCGCCCGCGCCGCGGATCCCCAGGCCCTGCAGGCGCGCGCCGCGCCGGCGATGCTCGAGAGGGTGGGGGAGGGCAGGTTCCGCCTGGGCGATATCGTCATCGACAAGAACAACCGCTCCATCACGTTTCCCGCCCAGGTCAACATGGACAAGGGCATGCTCGAGTACCTCATCGTCCACCGCAAGGGAAAGACCCACGAAAGCCTGCTGAATACCCTGGTGGAGGGCTACGACCTGCAGGTCGCCTTCCTGCTCCTGGGCTACGAGGGCAGTGGACAGAAACTCGCCCACCAGGGCGATCCTTCGCTTCCCCAGGGGGACCCGGTCAGGATCGTCATCCGGCAGAAAAACGGCGTGGAGCTCCCCGCCGAGCAGTGGCTGATCAACAGGTTCCCGGAGGGCGACAAGGACGTGGCGCCGATGAGGTGGGTCTATACCGGCTCCTTCACCGACCAGGGCATGTTCCTGGCCCACGAAACCGGATCTCTTGTGGCCATCTGGCACGATCCCGTCGCCCTGGTCGACAACGCCTCTCCGGGTGGAGAGAGCAACAGGATCTGGTTCGTGAAGGAAGGCACGGCGCCCCCCGTCGGCACCCCGGTGGATGTGGTGGTGATTCCCGCCAAACAATGAACCCTGGAGAGATCGAATGAAAAAGCTGGTTCCCGTACTCATGTTTGCCATGCTCGGTGTCGCGACCTGGCCCGCCCAGGCCGCCAACAAGGTCGTCACCGGTTCCAGGCCGGACACTTCCCTGCGCAACGAGGTGGAAAACGCCATCGGCAGGGGCCTGACCTGGCTGGCCAACAAGCAGCAGCCCGGGGGGTACTGGGCCCAGACCGAGCATCCCGCCCTCACCGCCATGATCCTGACGGCGTTCCAGGGAGATCCTTCCGGCTATTACAAGCGCAAGTACCAGCAGAACATCAAGTTGGGCTACGACTACCTGGTCAGCAACGCGAAGCCGGACGGCAGCATCCATGTCAAGGACCTGCCCAACTACAACACCGCCCTGTCCATGCTGGCCCTGGTGGTGGCCAACAACAGCGCCTATGAGCCCCTCCTGAAGAAGGGCCGCCAGTACCTCGTCAGCCAGCAGGACGACTTCGGCGACAAGGGCATGGGGGACCACCCCCTGGACGGTGGCCTGGGCTACAGCGGCAGCTTCCAGCACTCGGACATCAACAACACCACCTCCGCCCTGGAGGCCCTCTACTACACGCGCTACCTGAAGAGCGACGTGGCCAATGACCCGGAAGCCAGGGACCTGAACTGGAAGGCCGTCACCCAGTTCATCTCCCGCACCCAGAACCTGCAGGGCACCAACGACCAGCCCTGGGCCAGCAACGATGCGCAGAACCGGGGCGGGTTCATCTACTTCCCCGAGAACAGCATGGCCGGACAGGACACCCTGCCCGACGGCAAGGTGGTTTACCGCTCCTATGGCAGCGCCAGCTACAACGGCCTGCTCAGCCTGACCTATGCCCAGGTGGACGTGAAGGACCCGCGGGTGAAGGGCGTGATCGAATGGATCAACCGCAACTTCACCCTGGAGGAGAACCCCGGCATGGGGCAGGCCGGCCTGTTCTTCTACTACCACACCCTGGCCAAGGGCCTGAGCATCGCCGGCATCGACAGCCTGCCCCTGAAGAACGGCCAGTCCGTCAAATGGCGGCCGGCCCTGGCCAAGCGCCTGCTGGACCTCCAGGAAAGCGACGGTTCCTGGATCAACCATCAGAACGGCCGCTTCTGGGAACGCGACCCCCATTTGGCGACCGCCCATGCCGTTACCGCCCTGGAGATCATCTATCGCGGGCTTTGAACCGTGCATGAAAGGGCATCGCTCGTCGAGGGTCGGCGCACCCGACCTGTCCTACCGCCCGGAGGCCACATGACCACGCTCCAGCAACGATTCAGTGTCGATTTTTCCTACCCGGTCATCTTCACCCGGGACGTCTTCGCCCCGCACAACCCGGTGCTGGCCGACGTGGCGCGCCGGGGTGGGCGGGCGCACAGCCGGGCGCTGGTGGTCATCGACAGCGAGGTGGCCAACCTGACGCCGGGGCTGCTGGAGCGCATCAGCCGCTATGGCGAGGCGCACCGGGACGCGCTGGAGTTCGTCGCCCCGCCCTTCCTGGTCCGCGGTGGCGAAATCTGCAAGCACGAGCCTCTGGAGGTGGAGCGCATCCACGCCCTGGTCGAGCGGCACAAGATCTGCCGGCATTCCTTCATCGTCGCCATCGGCGGCGGCGCCGTGCTGGACGCGGCCGGCTATGCCGCGGCCACCGCCCACCGGGGCGTGCGCCTGATCCGCATGCCGACCACGGTGCTCGCCCAGAATGATGCCGGCATCGGCGTCAAGAACAGCATCAACGCCTTCGGCCGCAAGAACTTCCTGGGCACCTTCGCGCCTCCCTTCGCGGTGATCAACGACGCGGCCTTCCTGGCGACGTTGCCGGAACGGGATCAGCGCGCCGGCATCGCCGAGGCGATCAAGGTGGCCCTGATCCGCGACCGGGTGTTCTTCGACGCCCTCTTTGCGGAACGCCAGCAGCTCGCCCGCTTCGTGCCGTCCGCCATGCAGCGGATGATCCAGCGCTGCGCCGAACTGCACCTGGAGCACATCAGCGGCGGCGGCGACCCGTTCGAGAGCGGCTCCTCGCGGCCGCTGGATTTCGGCCACTGGGTGGCCCACAAGCTGGAGGAACTGTCCGCCAGCGAGTTGCGGCACGGCGAGGCGGTGGGCATCGGCATCGCCCTGGATTCGCTCTACTCCCACCACCTCGGCCTGCTCGGCGAACTGGACCTGCGCCGTATCCTGGGCCTGCTGGAGACGCTCGGCTTCGCTCTCTACCATCCCGCCCTGTCCTGGCTGGACGTGGAACGCGCGCTGGGCGACTTCCGCGAACACCTGGGTGGCGAGCTGTCCATTCCGCTGCTGGAGGGCATCGGCTGCAAGGTGGAGGCCCACGACATCGACGTCGCCCTGATGAAGCGCTGCATCGCTCAGCTGGCGGAGCGTGCCGGCGGCCAGGTCAGCGCGGCGGGCCAGGCTGCGCAGACTGGCGGCAGCCGCGCCGAGAGCCGGGTCGGCTAGGCCTGCGCGGGCCATGGCCAACCCGGCATCCCCGGCTTCGCGCCTGTCCCCGGCCGCCCGGCTGGCGCTGCTTGCCGCCGCGCTGCTGACGCTGATCCTCATCCCGTTCCTCCTCTGGGGCGAGGACATCGAGCGCGCGGCGCCACTCATGCTCACCACGCCGGACGCGAAATGGCTCGTCGCGGGGATCGGCGTGGCGCTGCTGATGGGCGATCTCGCCCTGCCGGTGCCGAGCAGCGTGGTCAGCGTCAGCCTGTGCCTGCTGCTGGGCCCCTTGCTCGGCGCGGCGGCCGTCGCCGTGGGCATGCTGGGCGGCTTCCTGTGCGGTTATCTGCTCGGCCGCCTGCTGCCGAGGGCGGCCCTGCGACGCTGGATCGGCGCCGATCTGTGGGATGCGGTCAGCCGCCGGGCCGAGCGTTCGGGTCCGCTCTGGATCCTGGTCACACGCCCGGTGCCGGTGCTGGCCGAGGCCACCGCGATCATCGCCGGCAGTCTGGGCGTCCCGTTCCGCTCCGCCCTGCCGGCGGCGCTGCTGTCCTCGGTCGGGGTGGCCTGCTGCTATGGCGCCGCGGCCCTGGTGGGGCTTTCGAGCGGCGGTTTCTGGCTGGCCTTCGCCATGAGCCTCGTCCTGGCCGGGGCGCTTTGGTACATGTCGCGCATGTGGCGCGGCCGCATGAGCACACCGGAGGGTACATGAGCGGGCGCGTCGATCACGGGCCGGAACCCGACATAGAGGCCGCGCGGGCTCTGCTGCGGGACTGGCTGTCCCGGCGCCTGGAACCCGCCGGCCTGGCCTGGCTGACGACCGAGGCGGCGCGACTCGCGGCGGAGCGGGGCGATACCGCGCTGGCCATCGCCTTCGGCCTGGTGCCCAGGCGCCTGGGCAGGCAGATGCTGGCCCTGTCGGCCGAGGAGTCGGCCGCGGCCGGGCGCTGCATCGAGGGCTGGATGCCCGGCGACTGGAGCCTGGCGGACGCCGGGCGGATCCTGCTGCTGGCGGGGTTGCCCGGCCGGGACCCGGCATTCGCCCCGCGCTTTCGCGCCCTCTGCCAGACCGCCGATGTCGCCGAGGCGATCGCCCTGTATCGCGGCCTGCCCCTCTATCCCGAGCCCGCGACCCTGGAGCCGCAGGTCGGCGAGGGCCTGCGCAGCAACATGCGTTCCGTGTTCGAGGCCATCGCCCACCGCAACCCCTACCCCCGGCGTCATTTCGATACCCACCGCTGGAACCACATGGTGCTCAAGGCGCTGTTCATCGGCAGCCGCCTGGCCCCGATCCAGGGCCTCGACGAGCGGGCCAACGAGGAGCTGGCGCGCATCATGCGCGACTTCGCCCACGAGCGCTGGGCCGCCGGTCGCCCGGTGCCGTTCGAGATCTGGCGCTGCGTCGGGCCGTTCGCCAGCGGCGAGGCCCTGGCCGACCTGGAGCGGGTACTGGACACGGGCGAGGCGGTCGAACAGCGGGCGGCGGCCCTGGCCCTGGCGGCCAGTCCCGACCCCGCCGCCGCGGCGTTGCTGGGCCGGCTGCCGGATCTGGCGGCGGAGATCGCCTCTGGCCGGCTCGGCTGGGCCGTGCTTCAATAGTCCATAAAACCCACCTGGAGCGAGCGCCGCCATGATGCTGATCGACCCCCACGCGCACATGATCTCCCGCACCACCGACGACTACGAGGCAATGGCCGCCGCGGGCGTGGTGGCGGTGATCGAGCCGGCCTTCTGGCTGGGGCAACCGCGCACCAACGCCGGTTCCTACCTCGACTACCTGTCGTCCCTGGTCGGCTTCGAGCGCTTCCGCGCCGGCCAGTTCGGCATCCGTCACTACTGCACCATCGGGTTGAACTCCAAGGAGGCGAACAACGCGGAACTGGCCGAGGCGGTGATGGAGCTGATCCCGCGCTTTGCCCTCAAGGAGGGCGTGGTGGCGATCGGCGAGATCGGCTATGACGAGCAGACCGAACTGGAGGACAAGTATTTCCGGGCGCAGCTGGAGCTGGCCAACCAGCTCGACCTGCCGGTGATGATCCACACCCCGCACCGCGACAAGAAGCGCGGTACCTCACGCTCCATGGACGTGTGCGTCGAGCACGGCCTCGACCCGGGCCGCGTGGTGATCGACCACAACAACGAGGAGACGGTGCGCGAGGTGCTCGACCGCGGCTTCTGGGCCGCCTTTTCCATCTACCCGAGCACCAAGATGGGCAACGCGCGCATGGTGGAGATCCTGCGCCAGTACGGGGCGCGCCGGGTGATCGTCGACTCGGCCTGTGACTGGGGCATCTCCGAGCCGCTGGCGGTGGCCAAGACGGCCAAATTGGCGCTGCAAAGCGGCATCCCCGAGGACCAGGTCAGGCTCGCCTGCTATGGCAACGCCCTGGACGCCTATGGCCAGAGCGGCCAGATGAAGGAGTCGGACTGGCTGGACGCGCCGCCCGTCGACCAGCGCGCCCTGTACGAGGGCAACTCCATCCTGCGCGGCGGCCGCGAGCCGGTGGTCCAGGCGCCCAGGGACCGCCGCTCCCTGGACGACCTGATCATCGAATAGCCGACGGGCATGTCCCGGTAAACATTCTCGCCGCGATTCCGTTATCCACGATGCGGGCCGAGTCCTCGGCCGCGCCAACCAACCCCCAGGAGCCCCGACATGAGTGGACCCTACCGCCCGATGAAGGCGAAAGACATCCTCGACCTCTATTTCATCGAGAACCGCTCGCGGATACTCGACGTCGCCTCCTTCCTGGACCGCATCGACCGCTACGAGGGCGCCGAGGAGGCCAAGGCGGATTTCCGCTACCAGGCCTTCGTGCGCATCCTCGAACTGTTGCGCTCCCCGGAACCGGGCCGCACCAAGGCGATCCAGGTCGCGCTGAGCGACCCCAGCACCGAACCGCTGCACAGCGCCGTGGGCCTCAAGGCCTGGGGCGCCTGGGATGGGAGGCAGCCATGAAGGCCATCGACCCCCACATCCACATGGTCTCGCGGACCACGGACGACTACATGAAGCTTGCCATCAGCGGCATCCACACCGTGGCCGAGCCGGCCTTCTGGGCGGGCTTCGACCGCAGCTCGGCGGACGGCTTCCGCGACTATTTCCATCAACTGACCGTCGTGGAGCCGGCCCGCGCGGCCCGCTTCGGCGTCCGCCACCACTGCTGGATCGGTCTGAATTCGAAGGAATCCGAGGACCTCGGCCTGGCCGAGGAGGTGCTGGCCATCATGCCGGAATTCCTCGACCGGCCGACCGCCCTGGGCATCGGCGAGGTCGGCCTGAACAAGAACAGCCGCAACGAGATCGCCGTGCTGGAGAGGCAGCTGGAGATGGTGGTGGCGCGCAACGAGCTGCTGCTCATCCACACCCCGCACCTGGAGGACAAGCTGAAGGGCACGCGCATCATCATGGACATGATCCGCTCCGAGCCGCGCATCGACCCCGCCCGCGTCCTCATCGACCACGCCGAGGAGCACACCATCGGGGAGATCAAGGAGCGCGGCTTCTGGTTCGGCCTGACCCTCTATCCCAACTCCAAGGGCAGCCCGGAGCGGGCCATCGACGCCGTGGAGATCTACGGCACCGAGCGGCTATGCATCAACTCCTCGGCCGACTGGAGCGTGAGCGACCCGCTCTCCATCCTGAAGTGCGCCAACGAGATGCGCCGCCGGGGACACCCCGAGGAGGCGGTCAACCAGGTGTTCTACGAGAACCCCAGGACCTTCCTCGGCCAATGCCCCAAGTTCCAGGTCGGCTGATCACCTACTGCAGCAACATCCATCCGGGCGAG
>JALOTG010000226.1 GCA_025458005.1 Thiobacillaceae bacterium | reverse complement strand
CACGATATCGTGCATGGTGCATACGCGCAAGCGTGCGCGAGGCGCACGGAAGCCTCACCCGCGGCGGTATCTTCGTGTACCCGCGCGATACCGAGTACCGGGCCGAAGTCTGCACCTTTTCGCCTCTCCCTCCGGGAGAGGCCGAGGAGGAGCGGCGGGTGCAAGTAATCGTGTCTGACCCCATTATCCCCGCATTCTCGACATCCAGCCGGAAGGCCTGCACCAGCGCGTGCCGGTGATCCTGGGATCGAAGAAGGAGGTGGAGGTGGTGGTGGGGTATCACAACGGCTGAGGTGCGACGCTCTAACCAAGAACGGCGCTTAGGCCCCGTTTTCTTTATTGGACGACTCCTCATCGCGTTCCGCAAGAAAGGCCTTGTAGAACAGGTGGGGAATCAGCAGGTGGAGGGGCATGCGCAGCCAGTGGCCGCGTACGTAAAGAAGCCAACGGCCCAGTCCGGACCATGTGTCGGCGCAGCTGGCGTGCTGGGGGGCTAGGGCGCGGCCGAACAAGGCATCCATGAACGCCGGCATGGCGGGGCCCCATTTCTTCCAGGGACTAGCAGGCACAGGGGTGTTCAGGATGGCGTTGCAGTAACGCAGGGCGTAGTAGAGCGGCCGTGTCAGGCTGAGCTCAGCTGCCCGCTCTTCCAGTTCTGCCCAGAAGCCCGATTCCCGGCCCGGGAAAAACCGCAGCAGGGCATCCAGATCAGCCAGATCCCTCAGGCCGTGATTGTATTCCCCCTCGGTAAACAAGTGTGTTGCGCTATGCAGCAGCATGTCGGTCGGGGCCAGAACATAAAGGTTCGGGTATCCGTCCAGGGGTATAGCCTTGGCGAACAAGGGTTCTGGTTGGCTCTTGATGCGGGCGGAGAGGGGCAGGATGGCATGGTGGAGGTCTATGACTGTCATGCGCCGGATATGCTGCATCGGCGGAATCTCGTGCATCCACTTGCGGTAATAGCGCTGGTCGTAGGGCGTGTGGTGCCCTCCCGCCCAACCGTGGAAATTCAGGATCTTTTCGGCAGTGGCCAAGTGTGCTGCAGGGACGAGGAGATCGATGTCAGAGAAGGTCCGGCCGAGGGCGCAGGGCAGGTCGCACATGACATAGGCGGCGCCCTTGAGGAGCACCACGGGGATGTCGCTGCCCTCGAAGGCGGCCTGGATCCTGTCCACCTCGAAGCGGACCGCCTGGTTTTGCCGGTACGCGACGAGGCGGGCGCCTTCCAGATACTCGCCCGGCCTCCCGGCGACGCTGAGGCCTTGGCCCTCGGCCAGCCAGGCCAAGCGGGCGACCAGGCCCGCCCGCCTGGCCTGGGGTAACAAGATGTCCCACTGGGAAGGGCTCAGGCTTCCGAGTTTCTCGGGATCGCGGAGGATGCCCGCCAACAATGAATCGCGCGCCAGCATGATGGTCCTAACGGCAAGATGGCGTGGATTCTAACTTGGGGGAAGGCCTAGCTCGCGGCGGAGGGCGGCGGTTCCAGCCTGGCGAAGGTCTCGACGGCGTCGTCCAGGCGGCTGTAGGTGAAGCTGAAACAGTCGCACCGCTCGATGGTGTCGGCGAGGACGCGGAAGCCCTCCTCGCCCAGGGCGCTGTAATTGAAGGCGCTGTCCGCCAGCTGCATGAAGGCCTCGCCCTTGGGCATGGGAACAAGCCGTGGCGAGGCGCTCGCCTCGTATCTGGGGAAGATCACCCAGGCAGGCTGGGCCGGTTCATGCGCCCGCCTGACGCTTTCGTCCGGGGCGCGCATGTGGGCGACGGTGCCCTTGCTGGTCTCCGTGGCCGGCTCGCCGATCACCGCCCCGGGCTCAAAGGCGCGGATGATGTCGATGGACTGGTTTTTCAGGTTGACGGGCCGGGCAATGGGCATGAGCAAGCCACTGCGCCGTGAAACCAAGGCCAGTTCATCTGACAGCAGGCGCCAGCCCCGCTGCACCAACGCCGCGCAGAGGGTGCTTTTCCCGGAGCCGGGCGGGGCCGGCAGGATGGCCGCGTGGCCGTTCCGCTCGATGACGCCCGCATGGATGGTCAGGTACTGGTGGCAGTGGCTGGAGATGCACCAGTTCAGCCCCCATTCCAGCAGGGCATAGCCGTGTTGCACGGGCAGGGGCTTGAAGGGGGTGTGGCCGTCGTGGGAGAACAGCACCTGGGGCCGGAACCAGCGCCGTAAGCCTGGCGGCGAGGCCACGGTCACGTGGAAGTCAGCGAAGCCGGCTGTCTCGCCCAGGGGAAAATTGCCGTACATGAGCGATATGCCATCCACCACCCCGGGCAGGCCGGTGCGCAGGTTGACGGTGAACTCACCCATGCGCAGCCGCAGGCCACCCTCGCGTAGCCGGTCGCGCAAGTCAGCGGGGGTCAGTTGGGAGAGCAGCAAGTACGGCTCAACAGGCCCTTGGTCTGCAGTTCGGCCACGACCGCATGCAGGTCTGCTAGAAACGCCTGATCAGCCTTGACACCGACTTGGCCGGCTATGGAAACAGCCATGCGGTCGATATCGCCCCGGCTCTCCTGGGCCGTTAACAGAACCTGGGCGGCCAGGCCGCTGACCAAGTGGGTGTCGCCGGAGCGAAGGGCATAGACGACACACTGGCCGTCCCAGCACCGAATCTGAGCAGGCGGCTGTGACAAGGCTTCAGAAGACGGAGCCAGGATCGTTCAGGTAGGCTTTGATGGTGTCCGCGTACCATTTCTTGCCTGCCGTGGGCGCGAAGAAACCGTTGCGGGCGAATTCGTCCTGGATGCCGCGCACGCTGGGGTCCGGGCCAATGGCTTGGATGACCCCCCCGTAGTTTCCTGCCGAGGCATTCAGTAAACCAGCGACGAACCAAGGACCGATCGCACTGGAGTCCGTATAGTTGCTAATGGGCCCCTGGTCCTGACCTCCGCCGTTGATGTTTCTGCCAGAGAGCACCTCATAAAGGTTGTAGGAGTTGCCCGCAGTCCCGGCGCCATCTTTGTACTCAAAGCTGCTTGTCGCGGTAAAAAGCGGATGGAACAGATCGCCGGTCTTATAGGATGTTCCCGGCCACTTCGCATCCGTATCAATGTTTCCGTTGCTCTTTTTCGGGACGTTGGCAAGCCACCATGCTGGATTCTTGGGGGTGCAGGCGACGGGGTTGTGCTGACTGTGGTTGCCCGATCCCGCAGCGGAGGGCGTGAGGCAGGTCGCGCCCAGCACTGGCCGGCTGGCCAGGGTGGCCAGAACCACCGGGGCGGCGAGTCCGGCTTTGCCAAACGAGCGGCGGGATTGATCCACGCTGGGGGAGTTCTGCTGAACGTCCCTGGGGAGATCCGGTTGAGGGTGTTGTTGCTTGTTCATGCTCGTGCTCCACGATGGCTTGTCTGGATACTAGCAAGCCATGTGCCATGATCGCAAACCCCAATGATTCCGCGCCCTGCGGAGGTTGGCAACACAGCAGGGGAGCGATTTTCCTCAACATTGTAAAGAATTTCGACACTCGGACTAGGGTTCAGTACCCAGGCCGCTGAAACGGCTAATACTCAGGCGTTCAACCCCAGACAGATCGGTCAACGCTGTAACACGGGTGAATCCGGCTTGTCGCAGCAGTGTCTGACAAGAATCCTTTTGGTCGAAGCCGTGCTCGATCAATAGCCAACCGTCTGGTAGTAGGCGGGCAGGAGCCCCGGCGATGATGGCGCGAATCGCATCCAGGCCGTCAGATCCGGAAACAAGGGCGCCGACAGGTTCACCTGGCAGGTCTCCTAGCCGCAGGTGCTCGTTTCCTGAAGCGATGTAGGGCGGATTCCCGACGATCATGTCGAAATTTCTTACACTCAGGTCGGCATACCAGTCACTCAGTATCCAGGTGATCTGGTCCACACCGAGGCGGCGCGCGTTCTCCCGCGCCACGGCGAGGGCTTGGGCGGAGGCGTCGAGGCCGGTGACTTCAGCCCGCGGCCGTTCCAGCGCCAGGCTGATGGCGATGCAGCCGCTGCCGGTGCCCAGGTCGAGCACGCGAGCGGGGCGGTCCGGTGGCAGACGGTCGAGAGCGGCCTCCACCAGCAATTCGGTTTCCGGGCGGGGGATGAGCACGTCGGGCGTGACGCGGAAGACGCGGCCGAAGAATTCGCGCTCGCCCAGGATGTAGGCGACGGGCTCGCCGACGGCGCGGCGGGTGATGAGAGCTTCGACGGCCCCGGCCTGGTCCGGGCTGAGCGCGTCCCGGTCGTGGGCGATGAGCCAGGATCGTTCCACGCCGAGGCCGCGGGCGATGAGGATTTGCGCTTCCAGGCGGGCTTCGCGGCGGTCGAGGCCGAGCGCGGCTTGCAGGCGCGCGGCGGCTTCGCGCATCAGGTCGGCGACGTGGGAAGCCGTGCCCGGCCGGCCCTCTCCCCCGGCC
>JALOTG010000065.1 GCA_025458005.1 Thiobacillaceae bacterium | reverse complement strand
ATCCGCTGCACCGTCTGGTTCGGCTTCGTGCACGGCCGCAAGTGCTACTTCATCGAACCCCATTCGGCGGACAACTTCTTCAACCGCGGCGCCTACTACGGCTTCCCGGACGAGCACCTGCGCTTCGCCTTCTTCGCCAAGGCGGCCCTGGAGTTCATGTACAAGACCGGCAAGCGGCCCGACGTCATCCACACCCACGACTGGCAGACCGGTCTGCTGCCGGTCATGCTGTTCGAGATGTACCAGCACCAGGGCATGGGCGACTGCCGTGTCTGCCACACCATCCACAACTTCAAGCACCAGGGCATCGCCGGCAGCAACGTGCTGTGGATGACCGGGCTGGGCCGTCCGGACTACTACTTCCACCGCGACCGGCTGGGGGACGACTTCAATCCCAGCGCCATCAACTTCCTCAAGGGCGCCATCGTCTACGCCAACTTCGTCACCACCGTTTCGCCCACCCATGCCTGGGAGGTGCGCCATACGGAGTGGGGCCACGGGCTGGGGCATACCCTGTGGAAGCACCAGGGCAAGTTCGGCGGCGTGCTGAACGGCCTGGACTACGAGATGTGGAACCCGGAGGCCGATCCGCACCTCCCGCATCCCTACGGCGTCGACGATCTGGACGGCAAGTACCTGGACAAGGCGGCCCTGCGCGAGCGGCTCTGGCTGCGCGAGGCCTACAAGCCCATCGTCGCCTATGTGGGCCGCCTGGACCCGCAGAAGGGCGTCCCCCTGATCCGCCATGCCCTGTTCCACACCCTGGCCAAGGGCGGCCAGTTCGTCCTGCTCGGGTCCAGCCCCGAGCTGGGCATCAACGCCGAGTTCTGGGACCTGAAGCACCGGCTCAACGACAACCCGGACTGCCACCTGGAGATCGGCTACGACGAGGACCTCGCCCACCTCATCTACGCCGGCGCGGACATGCTGGTGGTGCCGAGCCTGTTCGAGCCCTGCGGGCTGACGCAGATGATCGCCCTGCGCTACGGGGCGGTGCCCATCGTGCGTTCGGTGGGCGGCCTGGCCGACACGGTGTTCGACCGCGACCATTCCGAGCGGCCCGGGGCGGAACGCAACGGCTATGTCTTCCACCAGGCCGACAACCCCGGCCTCGAGTCGGCCCTGGACCGCGCCATCGGCCTGTGGTTCGACTACCCCGAGGCATTCCGCGAGCTGGCGCTCAACGGCATGCGCTGGGACTACTCCTGGAACAAACCCGGCGAGGAGTATGTGAACATCTACGAGCTGATCCGCCACAAGTAAGATCAGCCCGGCACCGGACCCGCGCGGTCCCCGACATGGAGAACAAGCAATGCCCGAACTGCCCGAATACATCGACGGCCTGCCCAACCTGTGCGGCAGCGAGAAGGAGATCGACCGGACGATCGCCGAGCACCGCGCCCGGCCGGTCTATCTGACAGAAAGCCGCATCGACTTCGGCCGCATCAACAGCGCCTTCGCCAACGCCCTGCACATGCACCAGCCGCTCATCCCGGCCGGCGGCGGCGACCTCGCCACGGCCGACATCATCAGCAACCTGCAGCACATGATGGAAAACCCCGGCATCGGCGACAACCACAATGCCTCCGTGTTCCACTGGTGCTACAAGCGCATGGGCGAGTTCATCCCGCAGCTGGTCGGCGAGGGCAAGGAGCCGCGCATCATGCTGGAGTATTCCGGCACCCTGCTGCACGGCCTGCGCAAGATGGGCCTCAACGACGTGTTCGACAGCCTGGGCGCCATCACCCGCAATCCGGACTACCGCCGCTGCGCCGAATGGCTGGGCGCTCCCTGGGGGCACGCGGTCGCCCCCTCCACGCCGGTGCAGGACTTCCGCCTTCACGTGCGCGCCTGGCAACACCACTTCGCCGCCATCTTCGGCCTGGAGGCCCTCGCCCGCGTGCGCGGCTTCTCCCCCTCCGAGATGGCCCTGCCCAACCACCCGGACGTGGCCTACGAGTTCGTCAGGACGCTCAGGGATTGCGGCTACCAGTGGGTGCTGGTGCAGGAGCACACCGTGGAGCACCCGGAAGACGGCTGGTCACCGCGCCGGCCCCACCTGCCCCACCGCCTGGTCTGCGCCAACTCCAAGGGCGAGACCGCCAGCATCATCGCCATCGTCAAGACCCAAGGCTCGGACACCAAGCTGGTGGCGCAGATGCAGCCGGCCTACGAGGCGCGCGGCCTGGGCCGCGTCGAGCTGGCCGGCCGGCAGGTGCCGCCCCTGGTCACCCAGATCGCCGACGGCGAGAACGGCGGCGTGATGATGAACGAGTTCCCGCCCAAGTACCTGGAGGTGATGCGCGAGGCCAGCCACTCGACCACACCCGCCATGAACGCCACCGAGTACCTGGAGCACCTGTTCGCCCTGGGGGTGACCGAGAACGACCTGCCGGTCATCCAGCCGATCTTCCAGAAGCTGATCTGGGAACGGATGAAGCCGGGCGACGGCCCGGACCGGCTGGCCCGGGTGATCGACGAGATCAGGCGCGAGAACCATCGCTTCCACATGGAGGGCGGCAGCTGGACCAGCAACCTGTCCTGGGTGAAGGGCTACGATCATGTCCTGAGCGCCATGGAGGCGGCCAGCTCGCGCTTCCACGAGAAGGCGCTCAAACCGGGCGTGCCCAGTTCCGAGGGCCGCTACCGCAACGCCCTGTTCCACCTGCTGTCCGCCGAGACGAGCTGCTATCGCTACTGGGGCGAGGGCATCTGGACCGAGTACGGCCGCGAGCTCTGCCGCCGCACCGAGGCCATCATCGAGCACGACTTCTGACCCGGAAACATTGGTCCAACGGCCTTGCCACCCCCATCCGCCTGGAATACGCCATGAAGAAAGCACAATTCAGCGCCGACCTGACCCGCATCATCGAGGTCCGCCACCACGATCCCTTCGCCGTCCTGGGCCGACATCCGGACGGCGACCAGGTGGTGGTGCGCGCCCACATCCCCCACGCCGCCGAGGTGCGCATCGCCGAAGGCAACCTGCCGATGACCCGCCTGCCCGGCAGCGACATCTTCGAGTGGCGCGGCGACGGCGCCGGCCTGCCGCTCCACTACGGCCTGATCTGGCGCGACGAGGGCCACCGGGAGCACTTCGCCCGCGACCCCTACACCTTCCTGCCCCAGGTCGGCGATCTGGATCTGCACCTGTTCGGCGAGGGCCGCCACCGCCATGCCTATCGCTTCCTGGGCGCCCACGAGCACGAGGCGGACGGCGTGGCCGGCGTGCGCTTCGCCGTCTGGGCGCCGAACGCCGAGCGCGTCAGCGTGGTGGGCGACTTCAACCGCTGGGACGGCCGCCGCCACCCGATGCGCGCGCGCGGCGGCAGCGGCGTCTGGGAACTGTTCATCCCCGACCTGGAGGCGGGCCAGATCTACAAGTACGAGATCCGCAACCGCGACTCCGGGGAGATCCTGCTCAAGGCCGACCCCTACGGCCAGCGCCAGGAACTGCGGCCGCGCACCGCCTCGGTGGTGGCCGGCCGCGACGGCTACGCCTGGAACGACGCCGAGTGGCTGGCAAGCCGCGCCGGCGCCGACTGGCAGCACGCCCCCATGTCCGTCTACGAGGTGCACCTCGGCTCGTGGCAGCGCGACATCGAGGGCGAGTTCCTGAATTACCGCGAACTGGCCCACCGCCTGGTGGACTACGTCCGCGACATGGGCTACACCCACGTCGAGCTGCTGCCGATCACCGAGCACCCCTTCGACCTGTCCTGGGGCTACCAGGCCACCGGCTACTTCGCCCCCACCACCCGCTTCGGCACGCCGGACGACTTCCGCTACTTCGTCGACCACTGCCACCGCAACGGCATCGGCGTGCTGCTCGACTGGGTGCCGGCCCATTTCCCCAAGGACGCGCACGGCCTGGCCCGCTTCGACGGCACGCCGCTGTACGAGCACGCCGACCCGCGCCTGGGCGAGCACCTCGACTGGTCGACCCTGATCTACAACTTCGGCCGCAACGAGGTGAAGAACTTCCTCGTCTCCAGCGCCGTCTACTGGCTGCAGGAGATGCACCTGGACGGCCTGCGCGTCGACGCCGTCGCCTCCATGCTCTACCTCGACTATTCGCGCCAGGAAGGCCAGTGGGTGCCGAACAAGTACGGCGGCCGCGAGAACCTGGAGGCGATCGACTTCATGCGCGAGCTGAACGTGGCGGTGCACGAGGAGTGCCCCGGCGTGCTGATGATCGCCGAGGAGTCGACCGCCTGGCCGCAGGTCAGCCGCCCCACGTACGTCGGCGGCCTGGGTTTCGACCTGAAGTGGAACATGGGCTGGATGAACGACACCCTGCGCTACATGGCGCATGAGCCCATCCACCGCCAGTATCACCAGGGCATGCTCACCTTCAGCATGCTCTACGCCTTCACCGAGAACTTCATGCTGCCCTTCTCCCACGACGAAGTGGTGCACGGCAAGGGCTCCATGCTCAACAAGATGCCCGGCGACGAGTGGCAGCGCCACGCCAACCTGCGCACCCTGTACGCCTACCAGTTCACCCATCCGGGCAAGAAGCTGCTGTTCATGGGCACCGAGTTCGGCCAGGGCACGGAGTGGAACAGCGCCGGGGTGCTGGACTGGTACGTGCTCGACTACCCCCTGCACCTGGGCATGCAGCGCCTGGTGCGCGACCTGAACCGGCTCTACCAGGCCAGCCCGGCCCTCTACCGTTACGAGTTCGACTGGCAGGGCTTCGAGTGGATCGACTGCCACGACGCCCAGCAATCGGTGATCAGCTACCTGCGCAAGGGCGACGGCGACGAAGTGGCGGTGGTGGTGCTCAACCTCACCCCCGTGCCGCGCCACGGCTACCGCATCGGCGTGCCCCTGCCGGGCCTCTACCGGGAGGTGCTGAACACCGATTCCACCTACTACGGCGGCAGCAACGTGGGCAACGGCATGGCCCCTCTGACAGCCGAGGACAAGCCCTGGATGAACCGCTCCCACTCCCTGAGCCTGACCCTGCCCCCGCTGGCGGCCATCGTGCTGGGCTACGCGGGCAAGCCGGCGGCCGAGCTGGCCGGCGCCAAGACCGAGAAGCAGGCGTCCGGCAAGTCCGCGGACTAGCCGACCCCGGGGCTGACGGGAGGGGACGCTCAGCCGCCGAAGGCCTTGCGCCGGTGGCGGCGCTCGCGGCGGGCCTTGTTGGCCTCGCGCTGGGTGAGCGGCTTGGGCTTGCGGTCCTCGTAGGGATTCACGTTCGCCTTGAACTCCACCCGCAGCGGCGTGCCCTGCAGTTCGAAGGCCGCGCGGAAGGTGTTTTCCAGGTAGCGCCTGTAGTCGTTGCTGACGCCCTGCAGGTGGTTGCCATGCACGACGATGATGGGCGGGTTCTGGCCGCCCTGGTGGGCATACTTGGGCTTCGGCCGGAACAGGCCGGACTTGTGCGGCGCGTGCCGCGCCACCGCCTCGTGCAGCACCTTGGTCAGCTTGGGTGTCGACAATTTGGCCATCGCCGCCGCGTAGGCCGCGTCCACCGATTTCAGCACCTCGCCCACCCCGCTGCCGCGCAGGGCGGAGATGAAGTGGAAGCGGGCGAAGGAGAGGAAGTCCATGCGGCGCGCCAGTTCGCGCTTGACCTGGTCGCGCCGGTAGTCGTCCAGGCCGTCCCACTTGTTCACCGCCACCACCAGGGCGCGACCCGCCTCGAGGATGAAGCCGGCCAAGTGGGCGTCCTGGTCGGCGATCTCCTGGCGCGCGTCCAGCACCAGCACGACGACGTTGGCATCCTCGATGGCCTGCAGGGTCTTGATCACGGAGAACTTTTCCACCGCCTCGAAGACGCGGCCCTTGCGCCGCACCCCTGCGGTGTCGATCAGGGTGTAATGGCGCTCGCCGCGCGAAAAGTCCACATAGATGGAATCCCGCGTGGTGCCCGGCTCGTCGAAGGCGATGACGCGTTCCTCGCCGACCAGGGTGTTGACCAGGGTGGACTTGCCGACGTTGGGCCGGCCGACCACGGCGATCACCGGGTGGTCCCCGGCGCGCGCCTCCTCCTCGGCCACCGCGAGGGAGGCCAGGGCCAGGTCCATCAGATCGCGCACGCCCTCGCCGTGGGCACCCGACACCGGATAGGGCTGGCCGAGGCCCAGCTCGTGGAATTCCGCGACGGCCTGGTCGCCGGCCATGCCCTCGGTCTTGTTCACCGCCACGAACACCGGCCGGCCGCCGCGGCGCAGCCGGTCGGCGATGATCTTGTCCTGGGGGGTGAGGCCGCCGCGGCCGTCCACCAGGAAGATGATCACGTCCCCCTCGTCGACCGCCTGCAGGGTCTGCTTGGCCATCTCGACCAGGATGCCGCTGTCCGCCACCGGCTCGAAGCCGCCGGTATCGACCACCAGGTAGGGCTTGTCCCCCACCCGGCCATGGCCGTAATGGCGGTCGCGGGTCAGTCCCGGCTGGTCGTGCACCAGGGCGTCGCGCGTCTTGGTCAGGCGGTTGAACAGGGTGGACTTGCCCACGTTGGGGCGGCCGACCAGGACGACGGTGGGTTTCATGGGCCAGGGATCGGTGGTCCGGGATCAGGCATCAGAGCGAGTGCTGCGCGTCTTCATGGATTCCTGACCCCTGATTCCTGGATTCTGAAGCCATACACGCCGCCGTTGGCGGTCTGCACGACGAAGCCCTGCTCCGTGGCCAGCATGGCGCCGACGATGGGGCTGCCGTCGGTGGCGACGCGGGCGGCGAAGGCGCCGGTGTCGCTGTCCAGCAGGTGCACATGGCCCTGGAAGTCGCCCACGGTCACGTAACGGTCCAGGGCGAGGGGCGCGGACAGGCCGCGGTCGCGCAGCTTGTCCTGCTTCCAGGGGCTTACCCCGCGCTGGCGCTCGAAGGCCTGCACGCTGCCCGCCTCGTCCGCCGCGTAGACAGAGCGCCGGTCCATGGCCACGCCCTTGAGGGCCGAAAATTCGCGGCCCCAGGCGAGGTTGCCGGAGATGCGGTCGAAGCAGGCCACGCGTCCCTGGTAGGCCGCGGCACAGATGAGTTGCGCGTCAATGGCCAGGACGCCGGCCACGTCGGCGATGCGCTCCAGCTCGGTCGCCCCGCGCGGCAGGGCCACGTTGGCCTCCCAGACCGGGGCGCCGTTGACCAGGGACAAGGCGGCCAGCTTGCCGCCCGGGAAACCCGCGTAGACCGCCCGATCGCCAAGCACCAGGCCGCCCGGTTCGCGCAGGGTCAGCGGCGGCAGGGCGCGACTGTAGACCCAGCGCTGCTTGCCATCCTCGGCCGACAACAACCAGACCTTGCCGTCGTTGCTGCGCGCCGCCACCATGCCGCCGGCCAGCGCGGGGGGCGTGAGGATCTCGCCCGAGAGCCGGGCGGTCCAGGCCGGCTGGCCGTCCGCCGTCCGGTAGGCGAGCAGCTCGCCCTTGGGCGTGCCCACCACCACCAGTCCGCCGCCCACACCGACTCCCGCCGAGAGCGGCTTGGCCGTGTCGATGCGCAGGCTTTCCCGGCCGCTGGCTGGATCGATCTTGACGATGCGCCCTTCCCGGCTGGCGGCGTAGACGGCCTGGCCGTCGCTGGCGGGGGAGAAGGTGAACGGCCTGCCCGCCCCCACACCGACGTCCCAGGCGCGGCTGACGACCACGCTGGGCGCGAAATCCACCAGATCCGCCGGCTTGACCTTGGGAGCGTCGGAGCCGAACCATCCGCCCAGCCAGCTGCAGCCGGACAGCGACAGTCCGGTGAAAACGGCCAGGGCCGCGAGTCGTGCGCGCATCACCGTGTCATCCCCCCAGTCCGTCCAGCTTGATCTCCACCAGGGGCTTGAGCGGGCTTGCCTCGCCCAGCTTTTCCAGGGCCAGCTGATAGGCGGCGCGGGCCTCCTGCTTCTTGCCCTGGGCCGCCAGCACATCGCCCTTGAGCTGGGCATAGAGACCGGCGAAGGCGGCGTCGTGGGGCTGGTCCAGCAACTTGAGGGCGCCGGCGTGATCCTTGTCGTCCAGCAGCACGGCGGCCAGGCGCAGACGGGCCAGCTGTTCCTGGGCCGGGTCCTTGGCGTGTTCCAGGGCGTAGCGATACTGGGCCCCGGCGCTCTTCAGGTCGCCCGCCTCGTGATTGACGCGGCCGGCCAGCCAGGCCGCCGGCGCGGCATAGGCGGAACGGCCGTAGTGCTCCATGATCTGGCCGGTCACGTCCTTGATCGTCTTCGCGTCGTTCATCATGGTCGCCTGCATGGCCTGGTCGAACAGCATGGAGGCCTCCGCCGACTGCTTGTAGGTCCATGTCTGCCAGCCGCGCCAGCCGGCGGTGGCGAGCAGGAAGGCGGTCAGGCCGGCGATGATCCAGATGCCGTTCTTCTTCCACCAGGCCTTCAGTTCGTCCAGCTGTTCCTGTTCTTCGAGATCGAGTGCCATTGCCTTGCTCCGCAGATCATTGTTGAGTGTCGAGGAATCCAGTGCTCGGCCGCGCAGGGATTCATGTCTCGGGATTAGTGCTCGCCGCCTGCAGCAGCATCGCCGCAGCGTCCAGTGCAACCCGCCTCTGCTCGCCCCCGCCACGCAGGGGCTTGATGCTCAGCTCGCCGGCGACGGCCTCGTCTTCGCCGATGATCAGGGCATGGCGGGCGCCGCTGGCGTCCGCCTTCTTCATCTGCGACTTGAAGCTGCCGCCACCGCCGTGCAGGACCACCGCCAGCCCGGCATCACGCAGGGTCTCCGCTGCCCGCTGGGCAAAGCGTCCGGCGGCCTCGCCGACGTTGACGATGTAGGCGTCCGGCGCCGGCTCGGCGAAGGTCTGGCCGGTCTCGGCGAGCAGGGCCAGCAGGCGCTCCACCCCCATGGCGAAACCGCAGGCGGGCGCGGGCTTGCCGCCCAGCTGCTCGACCAGGCCGTCGTAGCGTCCGCCGGCGCACACCGTCCCCTGGGCGCCCAGGCAATCGGTGATCCACTCGAAGACAGTGTAGTTGTAGTAGTCCAGGCCGCGCACCAGGCGCGGGTTGATCCGATAGGCGATGCCCGCGTCTTCCAGGCCTTGGCGCACGGCCGCGAAGTGGTTCAGGGCGTCCTCGTCCAGTTCGTCCATCAGCTTCGGCGCCGCTTCGACCATTTCCCGCATGGCCGGGTTCTTGCTGTCCAGGATGCGCAGGGGATTGCTGTACAGGCGCCGTTGGGCGTCCTCGTCGAGCTGTTCCCGGCGCGTCTCGAAGTAGGCGATCAGCTTGTCGCGATGCCGGGCTCGCGACGCCGCGCCGCCCAGGGTGTTGATCTCCAGGCGGACGTGATGCGCCAGCCCAAGCCGCTTCCACAAGCGCGCGGTCATCAGCAGGTGCTCGACGTCCAGGTCAGGGCCGGCGAAGCCGAGCGCCTCCACGCCGACCTGGTGGAACTGGCGGTAGCGGCCCTTCTGCGGCCGCTCGTGGCGGAACATGGGGCCCATGTACCAGAGCCGCTTGCCGCCGTCGAACAGCAGGTTGTGCTCGATGACCGCGCGCACGCCGGAGGCGGTGCCCTCCGGGCGCAGGGTGAGGCTCTCGCCGTTCAGTTCATCGACGAAGGTGTACATCTCCTTCTCGACGATGTCGGTCACCTCGCCGATGGCGCGCTTGAACAGGCCGGTGTGCTCCAGGATCGGGGTGCGCAGCTCGCGGTAGCCGTAGGCGGCCAGCCAGTCCCGCACGACGGACTCGAAGTGGGTCCACAGCGGGGCCTCCGCCGGCAGGATGTCGTTCATGCCGCGCACGGCGCGGATGGCTTGGCTCATGGACAGTCGCTGCCTCAGGCGCCGGCGAGTTCGTCGGCCAGGCGCTGGGCCTCGGCGAAGTCCAGGCTGCCCTCGTAGATCGCCCGACCGGTGATGGCGCCGACGATCCCCTCGTCGGCCACGGCGCAGAGGCTGCGCACATCCTCCAGATTGGTGATGCCGCCGCTGGCGATGACCGGGATGTGCAGGGCCTGGGCCAGCTTCACGGTGGCCGCCACGTTCACGCCGCTCATCATGCCGTCGCGGCCGATGTCGGTGTAGATCACCGCCTCGACGCCGTAGTCCTGGAATTTCTGGGCCAGATCGATGACCTCGTGGTGGGTCACCTTGGACCAGCCCTCCACCGCCACCTTGCCGTCCTTGGCATCCAGTCCGACGATGATGTGGCCCGGGAAGGCGTTGCAGGCGTCGTGCAGGAAGCCGGGGGTCTTCACCGCCGCGCTGCCGATGATGACGTAGGTGATGCCGTCTTCGAGATAGCGC
The DNA here is from genome assembly GCA_025458005.1 of Thiobacillaceae bacterium. Taxonomy (GTDB): domain Bacteria; phylum Pseudomonadota; class Gammaproteobacteria; order Burkholderiales; family Thiobacillaceae; genus JALOTG01. The sequence goes on along the minus strand of JALOTG010000065.1, from coordinate 3,068 downwards.
TCGATGGTGTCCAGGTCGCGGATGCCGCCGCCCAGTTGCACGGGAATCTCGTCGCCGACCACATTCGTGATGGCCTTGATGGCCGCCTCGTTGACCGGCTTGCCGGCGAAGGCCCCGTTCAGGTCGACCAGATGCAGGCGGCGCGCGCCGGCGTCGATCCAGCGGCGCGCCATGGCCCCCGGATCCTGGGAGAACACGGTGGCCGAATCCATTTCGCCCTGCTTGAGGCGCACGCAGTGACCGTCCTTGAGATCGATGGCGGGGATGATGAGCATGACTGGACTACCCTGGTTGATCGAGGCGGGAAGCTTATACCTTGCCGTCCCACTGGACGAAATTGGCCAGCAGCCGCAGACCGTCGGCGGCGCTCTTCTCGGGGTGGAACTGGACGGCGAAGATGTTGTCGCGGGCGCAGGCGCAGACGAACGCGTCGGGATAGCTGGCGAAGCCCACGGCCAGATCCGGCCGGCCGGGCACCACATAATAACTGTGCACGAAGTAGAAGCGGGCGCCGTCCGCGATCCCCGCCCAAAGCGGGTGGGCCGCCTGGCGCACGTTGTTCCAGCCCATGTGCGGCACCTTGAGCCGATGGCCCGCGGCGTCGCGCATGCGCTCCTCGGCGAAGCGCGCCACGCGGCCGGGGAACAGCGCCAGACAGGGCGTATTGCCCTCGTCGCTGTGCTCGAACAGCACTTGCAGGCCCATGCAGATGCCCAGGAAGGGCTTCTCACGCGCCACCTGGAGGATCACGTCGCGCAGGCCCAGGGCGTTGATCTCGCCCATGCAGTCCGGCGCGGCGCCCTGGCCGGGGAAGACTATCCGATCGGCCGCCAGGATGGTCTGGGCGTTGCCGGTGATCTCCACGTCGGCATCGGGCGCCACGTGCTCCAGAGCCTTGGCCACGGAATGCAGGTTGCCCAGCCCGTAGTCCACGACGGCGATCTTCATGGTCATCAGAGCGAACCCTTGGTGGAGGGTACCGCGCCGCCCAGTCGCGGGTCGATCTCCAGCGCCATGCGCAGGGCCCGGCCGAAGGCCTTGAACACCGTCTCGGCCTGGTGGTGGGCATTGATGCCGCGCAGGTTGTCGACGTGCAGGGTGACGCCGGCGTGGTTGACGAAGCCCTGGAAGAATTCGCGGAACAGGTCGACGTCGAATTCGCCGATGCGAGCGCGCGTGAAATCGACCTGGAACTCCAGGCCGGGCCGGCCGGAGAAGTCCACCACCACGCGCGACAGCGCCTCGTCCAACGGCACGTAGGCATGGCCATAGCGGCGGATGCCCTTCTTGTCGCCGATGGCGCGGGCCATGGCCTGGCCGAGGGTGATGCCGACGTCCTCCACGGTATGGTGGGCGTCGATGTGCAGGTCGCCGCTGGCCTGGATGTCCAGGTCGATCAGCCCGTGCCGCGCCACCTGGTCCAGCATGTGCTCAAGGAAGGGCACGCCGATGGCGAGGTGGGAGGACCCATTGCCGTCCAGGTCGAGTCTCACCGTGATGCGGGTCTCCAGGGTCTGGCGGCTGACTTCCGCGGTGCGTGGGCTGGTCATCGTCTCGTTTCCAGTTCCGCCGTGAAGGCGTCCATAAAGGCCTGATTCTCCTGCGGTGTCCCGACCGTGACGCGCAGACAGCCGTCAAGGAGGGGATGCGCGCCATGCAGGCACTTGATCAGCACGCCGCGCCGCTTCAGCCCGGCGAACACGCCGGGCGCGTCGGCCACCCGCAGGAGCAGGAAGTTGGCCAGGCTGTCATGCGCAACCACGCCGGGCACCCCGCGCAGGGCGTCGAGCAGTCGGCCACGCTCGGCGACGATCGCCGCGGCCTGGGCCTCGAGCGCACTGATGCGATCGAGCGCGAATCCGGCCGCCAGCTGGGTCAGGACGCCGACATTATAGGGCAGGCGCAGCTTGTCCAGTTCCGCCAGCCAACGCGGCGGCCCAACCAGATAGCCGAGGCGCAGCCCGGCCAGTCCCAGCTTGGAGACGGTGCGCATGAGCAGGAGGTTGTCGTGCCGCTCCACCTCGTCCAGGAAGCTGAGCCCCCCGGCGAAGGCGTGGTAGGCCTCGTCCATCACCACCAGGCCGGGCGTGGCCTGGATCATGCGCCGCAGGGCCTGGCGGTCGAAGGCATTGCCGGTCGGGTTGTTGGGATAGGCCAGGAAGACCAGGGCAGGCCGATGCTCGGCGATCGCCGCCTGCATCGCCGCCTCGTCCAGGCTGAAGTCCGCCCGCAAGGGGACCCCCACGTAGCGCATGCCGGTGAACTCCGCAATCATGCGATACATGACGAAGGAGGGCTCCACGCCAAGCAGCGTCGCGCCGGGACGGGACAAGGCCAGGGCGAGTATCTGGATCAGCTCGTCCGAGCCGTTGCCCAGCATGATCTCCAGGCCCGCGGGGATGGCGAAGGCCTCGCGCAGCACCGCCTTGAGTTCACCGGCGCGGGGATCCGGGTAGCGGTTGATGGCCGCCCCGGCCAGCGTCTCGCCCAGTTCGCGCGCCATCTCCGCGGGCAGGCGGTAGGGATTCTCCATGGCGTCCAGCTTCACCATGCCGGTGGCGTCCGGCACGTGATAGGCGGCCAGACGCAGGATTTCCGGACGTATGAGCTGTTCTGGGCTGAGGGTCATGGGGATCGAGGCGGCACCGGGCACGACGGCCTAAGAACGCGGGCCGTAGGTGCGCTCGACGTAGTCCTGGACGATGTCCTGGAATTCCTCGGCGATGCGATCGCCCTTGAGCGTGACGGTCTTCTCGCCGTCGACATAGACCGGCGCCACCGGGGTCTCGTTGGTGCCCGGCAGGGAGATGCCGACGTTGGCATGGCGGCTCTCCCCCGGCCCGTTCACCACGCAGCCCATCACCGCCACGTTCATGCTCTCCACGCCGGGATACTGCCCCCGCCACACCGGCATCTGCGCGCGCAGCCAGGTCTGGATCTTCAGCGCCAGTTCCTGGAAGTAGGTGCTGGTGGTGCGGCCGCAGCCCGGGCAGGCGGTGACCAGGGGGGTGAAGGAGCGGATGCCCATGGTCTGCAGGATCTCCTGGGCCACCTGCACCTCGGTGGTG
>JALOTG010000225.1 GCA_025458005.1 Thiobacillaceae bacterium | reverse complement strand
GGCATGGGCGGGTCGAGCGCCCACCGGGCACAGGTCGGCGTGCCTGGTCTCCCCCAGACCGTTGTAGCGGATGAACAGGCCCAGATGGGCGGCGGCGCCCAGGGTCTCGATGTCCGCATCGAGTTCCTCCAGGTGGCGGCGCAGCCCCTCCTCCCGGTCGTCCATGCAGAACACCAGCTGGGCCCGCGGCGGGCCGGCGCCGTCGCGGCGGTCCCGCCAGCGGCCGCGGCCGTGATTGGCGGCCAGGGCGGCGAAGACCTGCTCGCGGTAGTGGCGCTCGTAGGCCTGCAGCCAGACCCAGGCCGCCCGTTCCGGCGTGAGTTCCGCCAGGCCGTCGAGCAGGGCGCGGGCGCCCTCCGGACCCAGGGCGGACAGGCCGTCGGCGGACACGCCCAGGTGCTGGCAGAACAGGAACAGCGGCCAGGCGCGGCGATGCCCGGATTCGGGGTCGCGCCGCTCGCCCTGGCGCCACGATTCGAGCAGGCGCGCCACCGGCAGCCAGTCGGCCTCCGTCTCCTCGCTGCCCCGGCCGGTGGCGGCGCGCACCAGACGGTGGCCCTGGTCGGCCAGCCACTCGGGCAGTTCCTCGCCGTACAGGGCGAGGCGCACCAGCAGTTCGGCCGGGTGATGCCGGAGGTAGCCGCGCAGCCCCGGCAGGCTGGCCTCGGTCTTGAAGTGCAGGCCGCACAGGCGCTGGGCGTGGACCTGCTCCAGCACCAGGCGCACGGCCAGGTAATCGGTCAGGGTCACGGGCACCTCCTGGCCGCCATGCTGGTCGCGCCAGAGCACCATGCCCGACCAGCCGGGCAGTTCCTTGGCCAGGCTTTCCAGGTAGACCTCCCAGTGCGCCGGGTCCAGGCCCAGGGTCAGGAGCCCCTGCAGGATGGCTTCGACAGGTTCCTCCGGCAGCCGCTCCAGGGTCTGCCCCCAGGTGACCAGGCCGTGCAGGTCGAAGTGCGGGTCCTCCCTCGCGCTGGCCAGCCACGCGGCATAGAAGCCCCGCCCGCGCGACGGGTTGTGCCAGGCCGCCAGCCCCTGGTCGAGATGGGCGGCCAGGTGGCGGATCAGATAAGGCCGGATCTCGTCCAGCAGGTCCCGGCCGGTCAGGCGCAGGAGCAGCTCGCGCAGGGTCAGGCCTTGCGCCACCCGGCCGAGCAGTTCGGCGAGGTGGCCTTCCGCCTCCTTGCGCAGGATGTGGCGGTGCCAGAGTTCGTCCGCCTCCCGGGCGGCCGGGGCGAGGGCGGGTGGCGGCTCGGCCGGCGTTGTGCTCGGAGGGGGCTGCATCGCCTCGCAGGCCCGCCACAGACGGTCCAGGGCATGGGCCTCGTCCTCGCCCTGGAGCAGGGACTCGCGCGCCCAGGACGGCACGCCGGGGTCGATGCGTTCCAGCACGCCGAGTTCCTCCACCCGCCATGCCCAGGCGGCGGGTGGCGGCGGCGCGAAATCGGCCTGCAGGCCGGCCAGGAGGAGGGTGCGGCGGTCGATCCGTCCGGCCACCAGGGGGTTGTCGCGCAGCTCGTGGGTCTCGTCCAGGGCGGCGTTGAGGTCGGCCAGGTCGATGCGGCCCTGGCGATAGCAGTCGCGGAACCGGGCCAGGGGCAGGTAGCCCTGGGCGCCGGTGGCCGCCTCGGCCGCCGCCAGGGCCTCACGGAAGGGCAGGTGCTGGAAGCCGTGCAGGGTGTTGTGGTGCACGAAGTCCCGGATCGGGGCCTGGGCGGGCAATACATGCTCGAGCCGATGGGGCAGGCGATCGAGCAGGACGCGCAGCGCTGCGTCGTGTGGAATCTGCTCAGGCGGCGAAGAGCTGGGCATAGCGTAGCGTCGAGGCGGCGATGAGGTGCAGCATGGGCCCGGGATAGAGGCCGATGGCCAGGCTGCCGGCGGTGAGGACGGCGGCCGCGGTGAATTCCCCCCGGGTCAGGTCGGGCAGCCCCTGCATGCGCGCCGACACGGGTCCCGTGAACAGGCGGCCCACGGTGCGGATGGCGTAGGCGGCGCTGATCACCACGGTCAGGGACAGCAGCGCCATCCACGCCCCCCAGCGCTCGAAGCCGCCCACCAGGGCGTGGATCTCCGCCACGAAGCCGGCGGTGCCGGGCATGCCCACGGCGGCGATGAAGGCCAGGATGGTGAAGAAGGCGAAGCGCGGCATGACCTTCACCAGGGAGCCATAGTCCGCCAGGTCGCGGGTGTGGGTGCGCTCGTAGAGCAGGCCGACGAGCAGGAACAGGGCGCCGGCCACCAGGCCGTGGGCCACCATCTGCATCACCGCGCCGGTGAGGCCGGCCGTGTTGAGGGCGGCCAGGCCCAGCAGCACCACCCCCATGTGCGAGATGGAGGAGTAGGCGATCATGGCCTTCAGGTCGCGCTGCTGCCAGGCCAGCACGCCGCCGTAGACCAGGCTCACCAGGGCCAGGGTCATGAGCAGGCCCTGCAGGGCCTCGGCGGCGGCGGGCAGCATCCAGGCGGCGCGGATCAGGCCGTAGGAGCCCATCTTCAGCAGGATGCCGGAGAGCAGGATGGACACCGGGCTGGGGGCCTCCACGTGGGCCAGGGGCAGCCAGCCGTGCAGGGGGAAGATGGGCATCTTCACGCCGAAGCCGATCAGCAGGCCGAGGAACAGGGTCACCTGGGTGGCCTCGGGCAGCAGGACCGCGCCCTCCCGGATGGCCCCCATGTCGAAGCTGTGGCCCGGCGCGGCGTCGTACAGCATGAGCAGGGCGATGAGCATGAACACCGAGCCGCCCATGGTGTAGAGCACGAAATTGAGGGCCGCCCGCTGACGCCCCGCGCCGCCCCAGCGGTCGATGAGGAAGAACAGGGGCAGCAGGGTCAGTTCCCAGAACACGTAGAAGAGCGACCAGTCCCGCGCCGTGAACACCCCCAGCATGGCGCTTTCCAGGAGCAGGAGCAGCAGGTAGTAACCCTTGACCCTCTCGCGGATGGCCCCGGAGGCCAGCACGGCGATGAAGGCCAGCAGGGTGGCCAGCCACACCAAGGGCAGCGAGATGCCGTCCACCCCCAGGCTGAAGGCGCTGCCCAGGCGTGGGTTCCAGGCATGGCTTTCGAGCAGTTGCGCGCCGGCGTGGGTCGGATCGAAGGCCGAGGCGAGCCACAGGCTCCAGGCCAGGGTGGCCGCCGACACGGCCAGCGCGGCGCGGCGGATGAGCCGCCCGGCGCGGGAAGGCAGCAGGGCGATGAGCAGGGCGCCCAGCAGGGGCAGCAGCAGCAGGATCTTCAGCATGTCAGGCCGCGACGCGCGCGCCGGGCGGCGTGGCCATGGCCGATCCCCGCGGCGCGGGGAAGGACGGGTCGGTGGTCGGGGTTGTTGACATGCAATGTGTATCGCATGACCATAACATTATCATAAAATGATCATGCGAGGCCCCCCATGGAATTGAAAACCGCGCGACTGACGGTCCTCCTCGATCCGGCCAAGAAGAAGGCGTTCGAACAGTTGTGCGCCCAGCTCGACGTGACGCCCTCCCAGGTGGTGCGGCAGCTGATACGCGACTACCTCCGGCAGCACGGCGTCGAGTGGCGGCCCAGCGGGCGGCAGGGGGTGGAGGGAGCGAATGGCAGCGGCGCCTGACGCAGGCGAAGGCTGGCTGTCCGGGCCGGATCGGCCACGGTGGAGAGAGGCGGCGCGGGCGCGCCGCGTAGTGGTCGGCTAGCTGCCGGCTAGATACGCACTTGGATTTCGCGCTTGCTCGCCATCGCCCGGATGGCCTGCTCCAGGTCGAGCTGGGTCGGGTTGCTGCTGGACGCGGCGCCCAGCCGCTGCAGCAGTTCGTCCTGCTCGAAGATCTCCTGCGTACCGTCCGCGCGCTGCAGGAAGGCCGCCCAGGGCACGAACTTGGTGAGCGGGAAATCCTCGCCGGAGCTGGGCGAGATGTCGATGTTCAGGCCCGCCACGAACAGCAGGTTCTTGCCGTGCATGGGAGGGGATTGCAGCAGGCTGCGGTAGGTGCGTTCGAATTCCGCCAGGGTGTTGGCGCAGGCGGCGGTCAGCAGGGGGTGGGGCGAGGTGAGTATCCAGGGCATGGGCGCCAGGAGGTTCTGCTCCAGCTGGTCCTGGAATGGGTCCTCCCAGTGGCCTTCGCGCTGGAAGTAGAAATCCTCGGCGCCCAGGTGCTGACCGATGGCGACACTGCCCTCGCGCGGCCAGGTGTCCTCGCCCAGGCGCGCGAGCAATCTGGGTGAGGCGGCGAAGACATGTCCGGTGCTGCGGGTCGAGACCGGCCGCGGCAGGCCGTGCTCGGCGCCCGCCACCAGGTTCTCGGCGACCAGGAACAGCCCCTGCTTGCGCGGCGAGATGAGCAGGTAGTCGAGCAGCACGGAAGGCCGGCCCTCGTGGCGGATCAGGCGCACGCTGTCGCGGGCGTAGTGGTA
>JALOTG010000064.1 GCA_025458005.1 Thiobacillaceae bacterium | reverse complement strand
GGGTGACCGTGCCGCCTTCGCATTTCTTGCGCAGGTTGCCGTTGGCATCAAAGACGAAGGCGGCGGCGAGCGGGCCGGTCGGGCTGCCCTGCCTGAGTTCCAGGAGCTGCTGGGCGGCGTCGAGCACGGCGTGGTGGGTGACGCCGTTTTTCGTCTGGCGCACGCGGTTGTCCCAGGCGTCATAGGCGTAGGCCTCGTCCTGCGCCGGCTGGGCGAGTTGGCCGACCTTTTCGATGAGGCTCTGGCGCTGGCCGAGGCCGGTGTAGGCGTATTCGTGCCGGCTCACCACCGCGTAGTCGTCGTAGTTGACCCGGTTCCTGAGCTTGGCGAGGGTGTTGTCGGCGTTCCACTCATACTGGCTGTTCACGCCGTTGGGGTACCACTTCTCCAGCACCCGTCCCAGCATGGCGCGGCCTGACCTCACTGGGTGATGCTGTAGTAGGCCAGGGTCTCGGAGGTGGCCTGGTCGGTGCAGGCGCCGCTGCCGGTGAGGCTGAATCATTCCTCGCGACCAACCCGGACAAGGCATCCGGACCACGCGATCACACAGGGCGGGCGCGCCCGTATGCCCAGCACCACCTCATCATCCGCGAGTATGGAAAGGGTCAGGTCGTCAACGCCATCGACTCGGGCAACCTCCGCGCTGATCAGAAATGATTGACCGTTTGGCGCGGTAAAGCCGACGTCCGACACGGTGCCGTAGAGTCCCGCGTCGAGCGGCTCCAGATCCACGCTAAGCGGCGAGCCCCTCCCCTCCGTTTCGATGCGCAGACGATAGCGTTCGCCGCCGGCTTCAGCACGAGGCGGGCTGGTCATGCCGATGCAGTAGCTCTCGCCCAAGGGCTGCACGGTTGCCCACATTTCCCCGTTGATGCTGGGGAAGGACCAGACCCGCATCGGCACACCGTCGATGACGCGCTCGCCCAACGGACGCAGATCCGCGGCACGAATACGCCCCGCCCCGTGTTCGCCGAACTCACGCGCCAGATAGTCCGCGATCTTGTTTTCGATGTCGTCGGGCAGGTCCATACCGCTTCACCTTTCGAAATCAGCGCCGGCAAGTTGGCCAGGAGTGATGTCCGGCAACGAATCTTGCCGATTCGGGGGGGAACACCCCGCCGATAGTGATCGCACCCGAGCCGTAACCCCACCAGCCGCCGAGTTCATGGAACACGCCCAGCGCGCCACTGTTGGCGCCCGGCCGGTGCGCGTGCGCGCCAGACGCTGCACCGGCGGGTTGTGCGGGGTCCGGAGCGGCTTCTTGAAGATGAAGCCGTTCTGCGCCCGGCTGTCCACACCCGGCTCGGCTTTGAGGCCGAAGTTTGGGGCGATGCCCCGGAACTTGTCCAGGTTCAGGCAACTGCGGTCTCCCATTTGTTATGGATGTCCACCTCTCGCGAGACTCACGGTATCGGCAGCAGGAAGAGACACACTTACTGGAGCGGCCAGAACAATACTGGCATGTGCTGCAAGATGATGTCGATCTCACATTCATCTCATTCTGCGGTCGATTGCGGCAGGAACCCTGCCACTGCGGACAGGTAAGCACCCAAGTGCCATGCCAGCACCTGGACAACGCGCTGTTCCTCATCCAATAAGATTACCTGGCCGGGCGATCCACCCTCGGATGGATCAAAATCGAGACAGAGGAGTGAACCGCCCCGGGTTTTGAGGAGGCTCCTTTCCTTGAGAAGATGGAGCCATGATGAGCAAGAAGACCACCTCGAAGTATTCCCCCGAAGTGCGCGAACGCGCGGTGCGCCTGGTTCATGAGCACCGTAGCGAGTACCCGTCCCTGTGGGCGGCCATTGAATCCATCGCACCGAAGATCGGGTGCTCAGTCCCGACCCTGCATGAGTGGGTCAAGCGACACGAGATCGACACCGGCCTGCGCGACGGCGTCAGCAGCGAGGAACGCGACCGCATCAAGGCCTTGGAGCGCGAGGTCAAAGAACTGCGCCGGGCCAACGAGATTCTGAAGCTGGCCAGCGCGTTTTTTGCCCAGGCGGAGCTCGACCGCCGGCTCAAATCCTGAAAGCGTTTGTCGACCAACACCGGGACACCTACGGGGTCGAGCCGATCTGCGAGGTCTTGCGGATCGCCCCGTCTGGCTATTGGCGCCATGCCGCCCAGCAGAAGCACCCCGCCCTGCGCTGTGCCAGGGCCCAGCGGGATGATGCCCTGATGCCCGAGATCCAGCGGGTCTGGCAGGCCAACTTGCAGGTCTATGGGGCGGATAAGGTCTGGCGCCAGTTGAACCGGGAGGGCGTTGCGGTGGCACGCTGCACGGTGGAACGGCTCATGAAGCGCATGGGGCTAGAGGGGGTGAGACGTGGCAAGGTGGTGCGTACCACGCTTGCCGATGCCAAGGCTGCCTGCCCGCTGGATCGGGTCAACCGGCAGTTCAAGGCGGACCGTCCCAACCAGCTGTGGGTGTCGGACTTCACCTATGTCTGCACCTGGCAGGGCTGGCTGTACGTGGCCTTCGTCATCGACGTGTTCGCCCGGCGTATCGTGGGCTGGCGGGTGAGCAGTTCCATGCACACGGACTTCGTGCTGGATGCCTTGGAACAGGCCCTCTATGCCCGCCAACCCGAGCGCGCGGATAGCCTGGTGCACCATAGCGACCGAGGCTCGCAGTACGTCTCCATCCGCTACACCGAGCGTCTCGCCGAGGCCGGGATAGAACCCTCGGTGGGCAGCCGGGGCGACAGCTACGACAACGCCTTGGCGGAGACCATCAACGGGCTGTACAAGGCCGAGCTGATCCACCGTCGTGCCCCCTGGAAGACCAAGGCCGCCGTGGAGCTGGCCACCCTGGAATGGGTGGCCTGGTTCAACCACCACCGCTTGCTGGAATCCATCGGCTATATTCCTCCGGCGGAGGCTGAGGCAAACTACTACCGGCAACTTACCAAGAAGGATGCCGTGGTGGCGTAACTTAAGTCCCCTGTTGCCGCCAGTTGCCGGTCCGAGATCGATGCAAACCGGTTCCTTGTTGCGCATCAGGAAGGGAATCCACAGATCGCTCCACCACAGCGGCCTGACGGTGCCCAGGCACTCTGGCGAGCCGGCTTCAGGGTCGAACAGCATGGACGCCAGACGTGTGCGTTCAAGTTTGAGCGCTAGGATCTCGTCAGTCGCAAGGAAATAGCCATCGGCGAAGCAATACCAGCCATGGCCTGCGCCGTCGTGAACCGACAACAAGGCACGCAGGACGTCGGGGCAGCCGGTGTCGAGCGCCTCGTCGAGTGCATCGAGTTCCGGCGGATTCGCCGGAGAGCGCAGCAAGTCAGGCGGCAGCGCGGCCTCACTGGCCCATGTTTCGATGCGAGCCCAGAAAGCCCGGGCATCAGGCTCAAGGCGTGACATACGACCAATTCCCCGGCGGGACAGGAGGGGGATTACGGCCATGTCGAATCGATAAGCACATCGTTCTGAATCGCCCCGGGTTCATCGATCGTGCTGCACCAATCCGCTGGACACGCTGGGTTGCGCTTCCATCTGTACCGGCCGAACCGGTTCCCGGTTTCGCTTTTCCCTCGCCCTCGCTTGCCATGGCCGCATTGGAAAGCACGGTCAATCACGCAACGGATTTTCGAGCAGGCAGGGATAGCGCTGCTCCATCTCCCGCTTGTATTCCTCCAGCTCCGCCACGACGTCGTAGGGTTCAAAGCGACCGTAGCCGTCAAGCCTGCGTGGCTCACCCCCACTCGACGCAGACAGCACCAAACAGACGTTCTCGTAAAAGACCGGCCAGGCCAGGGCACGCACGAGCCGTGCCCTGAGTGACAGGATTAGTCTGCAAGTCGCATCGCCGACCTCATCCCGCCCCCCCATGTCCTTGCCTGCAAGAAGGAAACTCGCGGCCGGGCGAATGAAATGGATCGGTGCGATGGGTATGTCCAGGTTGTCACCCGCGTCGACCCGAGCGACTGCGCGCTCCAGTTGTGAGCACAACTCCTGCAGCCAGGCCGCACGGGGTTTCTCGTCATAGCCCGTCAGAAGCCACCTGCGGAACAGGTAATGGTAAGGCTGTGTTTCCTCGCCAATATAGTCGGGCGATCTGAGGCCGACGTGGTCGTCGATGGCGAAAAATCCGAAATCCTCGAACTGTCGCGCTTCCGATTCAAGGTGTGCGATGAGCCTTGGCAACATGGCCTCGCTGCAGGCGAGCGAGATGAAACGGTCCATCTCCACGCTGACACCGTCCTCGCTGAAGCCCGGCAGGGCGCGCGAGCTGCTCGGAAAGAACCTCCAGAAGCCGCCGAACAGGTTCACGGTTGGATCGGTGACCTTGACGGACGCCTTGCGCAAGTCCTGCACGAACAGCTTCTTCGTCTTGGCATCCGGTTGCAGGCCGGACTTGCCGAGGTGACCGGGCTCCCAGGGCAGCAGGGCATCTCTTCTGCACACCGCCCAAAAGGCGGCATTGCGGGGCGCCAGCAGATTGACCACAACGAAGCCCTGCAGGGCCTCCAGCCGAGTGATCAGACCGACCGCGCGATGTTGCCCGTAACGCTGGCCGAGTTGTCGAAAAGTCGCGGATTGGCCGATCTCTCGCAATGGGACTTCGTGCCAGACCCAGGTCTCTCTCATCCTCGCTCACTTGCAGGAGGTATACCCACTCACAAACGGTCCGCGTACGACAGAAAACGCTGTGCCGACAGATGGAACGCCAAACCCGCTGGCACCGGAAAAGTCGTAGAACGCGCCTATCGCTGAAGCGATTCCAGCTCGACCCATGCTGCTGCGACCGATTGCCTGGATGGTTGGATGTCTTCTGCGACCCAGCGGAATACCCAGGGTATCGGCAGCCGCGTCACCGGCCGTTTCAATGAACAATCGGACCGATGCGAGCCCCGCATGCATGAATAGATGCTCCGGGAATGTGACCAGTGACAAGGGTTGCTGGTTAACGTGACCACACAAGTAGACGGGAATCGTGTGATGCGCCTGCGGACCAACTCCAGGCTTGGCTGCCCGCCTTGCCGCCTCGGCCGCGTTGATTGCCTCGTCAGGAACCTGATGAGCGATCCTGCTGTACACCATGATGTCCCAGATCGTCGTACGGGCAGAATTGATGGCGGCATCCGCGGCGGGATAGAGCAGGGACGCCATCAGGGCTGCCGCCCCATAGCGCGCGATCGATCCCAGCGACACATTGATGCTGATTCCAATGCTGACAGATGCCATGCTCATCCGACCACTTGGATCGATCTTGTTGGCTGGGTCGGCATCGGCATACAAATACTTGTGCAAAGTGATGGGATGCCGGATCAAACCCGGCCATGAATCCGTCCGGATGAAACGTCCGTTCTCCGGATCCATCCAGCGCGCCCGCAGGTAATAGAACCCGGTATTCGCATCGATCTGCTCGCCGGTGTAGCGGTACTCGTTGACGGTGCCGCCGGTACGCGCGACTTCGTTGCCGAAGGCCTCGTACTGCCAGGTGTCGGTCACCGCGGCGGCGGCATTGGTCAGGGCGCGGACACTGCCCAGCCCATCGGCGTGGAAATAGGCATCCTGCGCTCCCCGGGTCTGCTTGATGAGGTCGTCGCCGTGCACGTAGCCGACGATCAGGTCGCCGTTGGCGGCACGTTCCTCCACCACCTCGGCATAGTCCCGGTTCCTGTCCACCAGATAATGGCTGGTGACACCGTTCAGGGTCTTGGCCACCCGGTTGCCGTCCGCGTCGTAGGCGTAGGCGATGCTGTGCCCACCCTCCGCGGCGCCGGTCAGGCGGTTTTCATGGTCCCACGAGTAGCTGGCCAGGACGTTCGCCCCCTGGCGCTTGCTCAGGGTGTTGCCGTTGGCGTCGTAGGCATGGGTCGTGACCGTGCCGCCAGTGGTCTCGCTCAGCAGCCGGTCGTTGGCGTCGTAGACGTAATCGGTCCGCGCGCCGTTGACCGTCATGGTCAGGCGGTTGCCCACCAGGTCGTAGACATAAGCGGCGTCGCGGTTGCCGTTGACCGGGTCGGCGATCTGCTCGCGCACCAGGCGCTGGTAGGCGTCGTAGGTGTAGTCCACCGTGCGGGTGATGCCGTTCACCGTCTCGATCGCCTGCACCCGCTGGCCGTTGACGGCCAGGGTGTAGGCGAAGCGGGCGACCAGGGTGTTGTCCGCCCGTCTGTGCTCCAGCAGGGTCAGGCGGTTGAGGGCGTCGTAGGCATAGTCGGTGCGCGTGCCGTTGGGCAGGGTCGCGCTGGAGCGGTTGCCGTTGGCGTCGTAGGTGTAGACCGTGACGCCGCCTTCGGGATCGGTGACGCTGGCGAGGCGACTGAGGGCGTCGTAGCCGAAGCGGGTGGTGCGCGGCGCCCGCGCCCCCTGCTGCACGGTCAGCTCGATGCGGTTGCCGGCGGCGTCATAGGCGTAGCCGAGCACCGATCCGTCCGGATTGCCGACCCTGATCAGGCGATCCAGGCTGTCATAGACGTGCTGGGTGACGCCACGCGCGTCGGTGACCATGGCCGGCCGGCCGGTGGGCGTGTAGGTGTAGCTCACCTGGCTGCCGTCGGCGTGGCGCTTGAGCACCAGGCGGTTGTTGACGTCGTAGGTGAACCCGGTGGTCGCGCCGTTGAAGTCGGTGTGCGTCAGGGTGTTGCCGCTGGCGTCGTAGCTGTAGGTCTCGGCCTGGCCCTCGGGCAGGGTGCGCCGGGTGACGCGGCCCAGGTTGTCGTATTCCCAGCGGGTGACGCGGCCCAGGGCGTCTTCCTGGCTGAGCTTGTTGCCGACCTCGTCGTAGGTGTAGCGGGTGATGCCGCCCACGGGGTCGGTGACGGCGATGAGCCGGTTGCGGGCGTCGTAGGCGAAGGCGGTGGTGTTGCCGGCCTGGTCGGTCTCGCTGGTCTTGCGTCCGGCGGGGTCGTAGGCAACCGTGATCGACGTGCCGTCCGGGAGGTTGGTCCGGGTGCGGCGGTTGGCGGCGTCGTACTGATGAGTCGTCGTGTTGCCGCGCGCGTCGGTCACGCCGGTGATGTTGCCGGCGGCGTCGTAGGCGTGGCTGGTGGCATTGCCGAGGGCATCGGTGACCCGGGTGCGGCGGCCGGCGGCATCGTACTCATAGCTCACCTTGTTGCCGCGCGCGTCGGTCTCCTCGATCAACTGGCCGGCGGCGTCATAGGTCTTGCCGAGCTCGCCGCCTTCCGGCTGGATGGTCCTGACGAGGCGGTTGAGGGCGTCGTAGACGAAGGTGGTCCTGCGCCCCGCCCGGTCGGTGCGTGCGGTCTCGTTGCCGTTGGCGTCGTATTCGACGGTCTCGCGCGTGCCATCCGGGTAGGTCGTGGCGGTCAGGTGGCCGCGGCTGTCGTACTCGTAGTTCGTGGTCCGGCCGAGCTTGTCGGTCAGGCTGGCGAGCTTGCCGAGGCCGTTGTAGGTCCTGGTTTCGACGCCGCCATTGGCGTCGGTTTCCTGCAGCACCTGGCCGTTGGCGTCGAGCACCCGGCTGGTGGTCAGGCTGACCGGGGCGCCGTTGTGCGTCCGGCTGCTGGTGCGGGAGGTCTCCTTGCCGTTGGCGTCGTAGGTGAAGGTTATGGTGTTGCCCAGGGCATCCTGCTCCTGGCTTACACGGCCGCCGGCGTCATAGGTGTAGCGGGTGACGTTGCCCAGGGGGTCGGCGAGCTGGGTCAGGTTGCCCTTGGCGTCGTAGGCCATGTTGGTGGCCGCGCCGTTGCCGTCCTTGATCTGGGTGGGATTGCCGCTGGCCGAATAGGCGATGTCGGTCTTGTTGCCACGCGGGTCGGTGATCTGCGTCGGCTGGCCGCTGGCGCTGTAGGCATAGGCGGTGACGTTGCCGAGCGGATCGGCCTCGCTGAGGATGCGGTCCTGGGCGCTGAAGGTCCGTGTGGTGGTGCGGCCCAGGGGGTCGGTGACGGTCAGCTCGTTGCCGCGGGCGTCGTAGGTGTAGCCGGTGTTGCCGCCCAGGGCATCGGTGGTGCGGGTGACGTTGCCCTGGCCATCGTATTCATAGGTGGTGGTGAAGCCGCGGCGGTCGCGCACCACTTCGCGCTGATTGGCGGTGTCGTGGGTGATGGCCAGCTTGTTGCCGGCGGCGTCGTACTGCTCGATCAGCTTGCCGTTCTCGTCGTAGACGTTGCGCACCAGCAGCACGCCGCGCGGGTCGGTGAAGTCCACCAGGCCGTGGCTGCGGTTGTAGCGGTGGCGGGCGGTCTCGCCGTTGCGGTCGATGACCGTGGCCAAGTCGCCGTTGGCGTTGTAGCCATATTCCAGGGCCTTGCCGTTGGGGTCGGTGATGCGCGTGATGCGGCCCTGGCCGTCGCGCTGGAAGCTGACGCTCTGGCCGCCGCTGTGGACGATGCCGTTCGGGCCGTAGGTCAGGGTGTTGCCGGAGGGGTCCTTCACCGAGCGGATGCCGAAATTCTTGTCCAGCTGGTAGACATAGTTGTCTTCGGTGGTCAGGGTGAAGGTAGTCGGGTCGTAGATTTCGAAGAAACCGTCATCCAGCAGTTGGTTGCCGTTGACCCACAAAGTCGCACTGTTGGTCAACTTCGAGGTGGTGCCGGCACGGGCGGTGAACACCGGTGTGACGATCTGCGGCGGGAGGACCTGCTGGCACTCTGGCGACACGGTCATGTCGAAGCGCTCCAGCTTGCCGTCGGGCAGGGTGATGCTGACGGTGTGCTTGCCGTTGGGCTTGAAGCACCAAGTCTTGATGATGGAGCCGGAGGAACTCATGGTCCAGTTCTGGCCCAGGACCATGTTGGTCTGCACCCGCACGTTCTGGTAGTCGACGCTCCAGCCATAGCCGAAGTCGAGCCGCTCGTTCCTGCGCGCGGTGCTGTAGGTGCGGGTCACGACGATGGGGATGCCGGCGGCGTCGACGCTGAGGTCCTCGAAGCTCACCTCGAAATTGCCGACCTTCTGGTCGCCCACCACCTCCACCGTCACCAAGGCCTGCGAGCGGGCGCCGTTGACGTCGGTGGCCTGCAGCAGGATGTCGTACAGGCCATTGCCCAGGCTGGTGATGTCGAAACGACCCAGGATACCGTTCACCACCGGGCTCACGCCGCGGGCGAATTCGGTGAACTGGCCCGATCCCGCTGGGGCGTGGAGCAGGCGGTATTCGGCCAGATTGGCGTCGTTGGCCGTGCCCCTGACATCGACCGCGCCGAACAGCTCGGTGCTGTTGGTCGGCGCGGTGATCGCCGCGGTGGGCGCGGTCGCGTCGCCCGTCACCTGACCGCTGAAGTAGGACTCCTGGCTGACGCTGCCGAGGGCATCGGTGACCGTGGCGACGACGCGATGCACGCCGGCGGTGACTCCGCTCAGGATCGCGTTGCCGGCGGCGTCCAGGGCCACCGGCGCGCCGTCCACGCTCAGCGCGCGCGACACCGGGGCACGCCCGCCAAAGGCGGTGACGGTGACGCTGACCGAGCCGCCCACCGGCACCACCTGGGGCGAGACGGCCAGCCCGATATCCAGGGGCAGCACGTTGGGGTCGGGCGTGACCGAGATCTCCACCGTCGCCGGCGCGCTGGCCAGGGCGGCGTCGCGGGCGCGATAGGTGAACTGGTCGATACCGGCGAAGCCCAGGCTGGGCGTATAGCTGAAGCCGCCGTTCGCCTGCAGGCTCAGGGTGCCATGGGCGGTGGTGCTCGCCAGCTCGGCGGTCAGGGGGTCGTTCTGGGCATCGCTGTCATTGCCCAGCACGCCGGGGCCGGCGATCTGCAGGGTCTGCCCCTCGCCGCTCTGGTACCTGTCGGCGGCCGCGACGGGCGCGGTGTTCTGCGCGACGGCGGTGACGGTGATGGTGGTGCTGGCCGGCGCGCTGTTCACGCTGCCATCGTTGACTGTCAGGGTGGCGACATAGACGCCGGCCAGGTCGGGCGTGAAGCTCGGGTTCTGGGCCGTGGTGCTGGACAGGACAGCATTGCTGCCGGCGGGGCGGGTCAAGGTCCACAGGTAGCTCAGGGGGTCGCCATCGACATCGCCGCCGCTGCCGGCGAGGTTGACCGGGCTGCCCTGGGTGACGCTCTGGTCGGGGCCGACCTGGGCCACCGGCGGATCGTTCACTGGCACGACGTCGATGCTGACGCTGGCGGTGTTGCTGTCGAGCGAGCCGTCGTTGGCGCGGTAGGTGAAATTGAGGCTGCCGTGAAAATCCGGCGCGGGTTCGTAGGTGAACGAACCATCCGGATTGAGGGTGAGGTCGCCAGAGGCGGGCGGGGTGACCAGGATGGCCGCGAGGGAATTGCCCTGGGCATCCTCATCGTTGCCCAGCACGCCCGGCGCGGGGATGTTCAGCGCGACGTCCTCGTCGGTGCCGTAAAGGTCGTCCCGGGCGACCGGCGCGGTGTTCACCGCCTGCGCCTCGATGACCACGCTGTCCGGCGCGGAGTTTTCCTTGCCGTCGTTGACGATCAGCTGCGCCAGGTAGGTGCCGGCACCGTCGACGACGAAGCTGGGCGAAACCGCGCCGGCGTCGTTCAGCGTGGCGATGCTGCCCGCCGGACGGGCGGTGAACGACCAGCTGTAGGTGAGCGGATCGAAATCGGCGTCGCTGGAGGCGCCGCCGTCCAGGATCACGGTGTCGCCCACCTTGACGTTGGCCTGATCCGGACCGGCGTTGGCCACCGGCTTGACGTTGAGGGTACTGACCGTGACGGTGTCCGGAGCGCTGAGCAGTTCGCCGTCGCCGACGATCAATTGCAGCACATAGCTGCCGGATCGGTCGGCGGTGAAGCTGGGCATCACGGCGTTGCTGTCGGACAGGGTCGCGGCGCTGCCCGCGGGGCGCGCGGTGAACGACCAGGCATAGCTCAACAGCGCCCCGTCCGGGTCTTGCGAGGCACTGCCGTCGAGGCTGACGAGCTGGCCGAGGGAGACCGACTGATCCGGGCCGGCGTTGCTGACCGGGGGCCGGTTGTCGGTGGTCACCACCACCTGGTCGGGCGGGCTGCTCTCGAAGCCGTCGTTGACGATCAGCTGGATGATGTAACTGCCGAACCGGTCGGCGACGAAGCTCGGCCTGATGGCGCCGGGATCCGACAGGATCGCCCCGCTGCCGGCGGGCGACGCGAGGAGGGACCAGGCGAAGGCAAGGGCGTGGCCGTCGACGTCCGAGGAGCCGCTGCCGTCCAGCAGCACGGTGTCGCCGGGCAGGAGGCCGCCCTGGTCGGGGCCGGCGTTGGCGACCGGTCGGATGTTGCCGGAGCTGATGACGACGGTGTCCGCCAGGCTGCTGGCCGTGCCGTCGTTGACGATCAGCTGCGCGACGTAGGTGCCGAGGCGGTCGGCGGTGAAGCTGGGGTTGACCGCGGTGGGGTCGGACAGGCTGGCGCCGCTGCCGGCCGGGCGGGTGGTGAAGGACCAGGCATAGCCGAGCGCCTGACCGTCGATGTCGGTCGAGGCGGAGCCGTCCAGGGTGATGCTCTGGCCGGCGGTGACGTTCTGGTCAGGGCCGGCATTGGCCACCGGGGCGGTGTTGCTCAGCGAGATGACCACCTCGTCGGGGGCACTGTTGAGCGCGCCATCGGACACCACGAGCCGGACCCGATAGGTGCCGAACACGTCGGCGACGAACTGAGGGGTGACGCCGTTGGCGGCGGCCAGCTGGGCATTGCTGCCGGCCGGCCGGCTGACGAAGCTCCAGGCATAGCTGAGTGCATCGCCGTCCACGTCGCCGGAGGCCGAGCCGTCCAGCACCACGGTCTGGCCGGTGAACGCCGTCTGATCGGGACCGGCGTTGGCCACCGGGGCCGAGTTGACGGTCGAGACGACCACCTCGTCCGGCGCGCTCGCCACGACCGTATCGTTGACCACCAGGCGGACGACGTACCTGCCCGGCTTGTCGACCACGAAACTCGGCTTGACGGCGCTGGCCGAGCTGACACTCGCCGTGCTGCCGGACGGCCGCGAAACGAAGCTCCAGGTGTAGCGCAGCGCCTGCCCATCGGCATCGCTGGAGGCGGAACCATCCAGGGTGACCGCCTGACCCACCACGGCCGTCTGGTCGGCGCCGGCGTTGGCGACCGGCGGGAAATTCGTGGCGCAGGACGGCCGCGTGCAGCGCAACGCGCAGATGCGGCCGTCCGTGGAGTTGATCAGCCCGTTGCCGTCGGCGTCGCGCGGGTCGTCGGGCCCGGTCGGCGCGAGCCGCTTGAGCGTGGCGCTCTGGATCAGGTTCAGGTCGCTGCGGTCGATGTCGCCGTCCGCGTCGACATCGCAGGTCATGGCGAAGACCGGGCCCACCAGCGCAAGGCTCAGCAGTGACAGGACGAGCGTGAGAATCAGGGACTTCGCCGATTGCATCGTGAACCTCCTTAGCCATTCTGGAGGTCGGGTCATCCACCCCAACCGTCCGAGTATCAACCGCTATTCGAATCGCTCTGCCACCATGGGCCGCATGCCGCGTCGGTCGACGACCGCCAGGCCCGGAGTAGGGAGGGGGTCAGCGGGACAATGCCCTCGCTTCCCGTTGCGCCACCCATGAAATGGTGATTGCCATCCCTTTGTTTTTATGAGGGTCCGGCGCAATCCCGCGCCGGATGCAAGCATGGCCCAGCCTACCCTCGATTGCAATTACGCCGGATGACCAGGGCCGACAGCAGCCCCCCCAACAACAGCGCCAGGCTGCCGGGCTCGGGGATCTGCGCGGGGTCGACGCTGATGCGGCCCGGACCCGTCGCGGCGAGCGTGACCGAAGCGCCGTTCACGTCGCCCAAGGTGACCAGGTCGAAGTCCAGGCTGCTGCTGCCCACCGCCAGGGTGTTGAAGACCAGGGTGAGCAGCGGGAAGCTGTCGCCCTGCAGGGCGAGCAGGACGTCCGGGTCTTCCAGGGAGAAGTCGCTCAGCGTGACCCGGTCCGCGCCGGGGGACGCGCCCAGCCCGATGGCGGAGCCGAGCCCGGACTGGTCGATGGCCTGGTCGAAGGCGAGGATGGTTGGGTCGAAGAGCACGTCGAAGTCATAGTTGCCGAGACCGTCGGGCATCACCCCGGAGATGCCGATCTCCACGCTGGCCTTGCCGCCCAGCGCCACGTTCTGGCTATTGGGATTGAACGTCAGGGTGTAGGCGGACGCGCTGGCCGACCCGCACAGCAGCAGCGCCAGCGCATAGCGGGTGAATCTGGTCATGTACAGCATGCTGCTTCCCCCTTGCGGCAAAATCCCGGTCCACTGACGACCCAGTCTTGTCCTGCCCGAGGGTCGAGAGCTCATCCACCACGCAGCAAGCAAGAAACAAACCAGATATTTTTCCAATTGAAAATCAGCAGTTTAGCCGGCCATCCGACCGCCCTGGCCAGCCTTGTGTAAAAAATATCGACAAGATGGCGGTTTGCGAGGCAGCGGCGACGCTTCGGTCCCCCGTCATGACGCGTGGACTCCCGGCCCCGGAATTGGCGCCGGAAGCGGAGATCACGTGATGCCGATGCCAACCCCCTCGTCGAGGCGGCCGGTGTAAAAAATCACGACACGCGTCCCACCACCATGATCGGACCCCAGGCACGAGGCAGGTCCGGCGATCCACTGCGCGACGCACGCTGATTCACAGTGCCGCCTCGATGCGCTCGCACAGGGTCCTCAGCACCTTGATGCGGGCGTAGTTCTTGTCCTCGGCCTCGACCAGGGTCCAGGGCGCGATCTCGGTGGAGGTGCGGTCCACCATGTCGCACACCGCCCGCTCGTAGTCCTCCCACTTGTCGCGGTTGCGCCAGTCCTCCTCGGTGATCTTGTAATGCTTGAAGCCGGTCTGCTCGCGCGCCTGGAAACGGGCGAGCTGTTCTTGCTTGCTGATCGACAGCCAGAACTTCGCCAGCACGATGCGGTGCTCCACCAGCTGCGCCTCGAAGTCGTTGATCTCGTTGTAGGCGCGCATCCAGTCGTACTCGGCGCAATAGCCCTCCACCCGCTCCACCAGCACCCGGCCGTACCAGGAGCGGTCGAATACGGCCAGCCGGCCGCGCCGCGGGATGTGTCGCCAGAAGCGCCACAGGTAGGGGTGGGCGCGCTCCTCGTCGGTGGGCGCGGCGATCGGGATGATCTGATACATGCGCGCGTCCAGGGCGCTGATGATGCGGCGGATGGCGCCGCCCTTGCCGGCCGCGTCGTTGCCCTCGAACACCGCCACCACCGAGATGTCCCTGAAGCCGGCCTCGCGCGTGAGCAGGGCGAGCCGGCCCTGGTATTCCTCCAGCTTCTGCTCGTAGGTCTTTTTCGCCAGGGTCCTGCCGAGGTCCAGGTTGCGCAGCAGGTTGCGGTTGTCCACGCCCGGCAGGCTGGGCATGTTGACCAGTGGGCGCGCCGGTGGCGCCGCCATCTCCAGCCGCTTGCGCAGGGCGTCCAGCACGATCTTGCCCAGGGTCAGGCCGCGGTAGCGCTCGTCGGTGCCCTCGATGATGTACCACGGCGCGTTGGCCGTGCTGGTCATGCGCAGGGCCTGCGAGGCGGTCTTGTAGAACTTGTCGTAAAGCTTGAAGTGGCGCCAGTCCCGCTCGGTGACCCGCCAGCGGGTGAGGGGGTCCTTCTCCAGGTTCTTGAGGCGTTTTTCCTGGTTCTTCCTGGACAGGTGGAACCAGAACTTGAGGATCACCGCCCCCTCGTCGGAGAGCATCTCCTCGAAACGGATGTTGCGCTCCATGGCCTCCTCCAGGTCGGCGTTCTTGGTCTGGCCGTAGACCCGGTCGAGGATCGCACGGCTGTACCAGGAACCCTGGAAGATGCCCATCCGCCCCCTGGGCGGCAAGGCTCGCCAGAAGCGCCACATGGGTGGCCGGTCGCGCTCCTCGTCGGAGGGCTCGCCCATGCCGTGGGTGTCGATGTGCCGCGCGTCCAGCCACTCGTTGAGCAGGCGCACGGATTCCCGCCTTCCGCCGCCATCCACCCCGCTCATGATGATCACCACCTGGAAACCGCGCTTCTCCACCAGTTCGTACTGGGCATCCAGCAGGGCCTCGCGCAGGGCGGGGAGTTCCTGGTCGTAGGTCGTCTTGTCAACCCTGTGGCCCAGTTCCGCCGATTCGAACATTTGACTCTTCCCTTCCTCGGACATGGCATTGACGCTGCCACGATGTAGTCGGACTTCAGTCCGACAGGCTCGGAGTCGGGCTGCAGCCCGACCTGCAACGCATGCATTGGCGTCAACACGCAATCAGGGTTCATAAAACACCCAGGGCGTGCAGGAACACCGCCACCACCCCGACGGGCACGATGTAGCGCAGCAGCCACACCCAGCCCCAATACAAGCGCGCGAAACGGCTGCCGGCCTTGAAGGCCTGCTCTCGCGCATGATCCCCCATGCGCCAGGCGACGAACAGGGCAATGCCCAGGCCGCCGAGGGGCAGCATCCAGTTGCTGGCCAGGTAATCGAAGAAATCGAACCAGTTCCTGCCCTGCCCTTCGCCGAGCAGGACCGCCGTGGCCGCCTCGAAATCGCCGCCGAACAGCCGCGTGCCGCCGGACAGGGCCGAGGGGATGCCGAGCAGGAAGATGATCCCGCCGATGACGAACGCCGCCCGGCGGCGCGGCCAGCGGTGCCAGTCGATGAAGTGGCTGACCGCCACCTCCAGCAGGGAGATGGCGCTGGTCAGCGCCGCCACCGCCAGCAGGACGAAGAACACCAGGGCCCACAGGGCGCCGCCGGGCAGCTGGCCGAAGGCCACCGGCAGGGTGACGAACACCAGCCCGGGGCCGGCCCCGGGTTCCAACCCGGCGACGAAGATGATGGGGAAGACCATCATGCAGGCGAGCAGGGAAATGAGCGTGTCCAGCCCGCCCACCGCCAGGGAGGTGGCGACGATGTCGTCGCGGGCGCGCAGGTAGCTGCCGTAGGTGAGCATGGCCCCCATGCCCAGGCTGAGGGTGAAGAAGCTGTGCCCCAGGGCCTCCAGCACCCCGGCGGGTGTGAGGCGGTCGCCGTGGGCGCCGAAGACGAAATCCAGGGCCGGCGCGAAGCCCTCGGTGCCCGCCGCCCGCAGCACCAGGGCGACGATCATGAGAAAAAGCAGCGGCATCAGGATGCGGTTCCAGCGCTCCACGCCCTGATGCACCCCGGCCACCACGATGGCGATGGTGGCGGTCATGAACACGCCGTGCCAGAACAGGTTGATGCCCGGGTCGGCATGGACCTGCCCGAACAGCTCGCCGATCGCCGCCGCGTCCATGCCGGCGAATCCCTGCGACAACGCCAGCCAGCTGTAGTGCAGCGTCCAGCCCGCCACCACGCTGTAATAGGAGAGGATGACAAAGGCCGCCGCCACCCCCAGCCAGCCCACCCCCTGCCATAGGCCACGCTCGCCGCCCAGCTTGCGGAAGGCCATC
>JALOTG010000224.1 GCA_025458005.1 Thiobacillaceae bacterium | reverse complement strand
GGGCAGAGCTTCGCCGGCATCCAGGACGTCGGTCCGGTCGGTGCGGGCTGGATCGGCACCGAGATGGCCATCCTGGACGGCGTCAACGCCACCTGGAGCACCATCTCCGGTGGCCGCGCCACGGTGCAGGACGTCAACACCGGCTGGGCCGAGGCGCGGGCCGGGCTGAAGAGCGACGTGCTCAGCCTGTGGGGCATGCAGGACGGCTTCGGCACCGACCAGGGCGACGTCTACGTCCTGTCGCTGAGCTTCGACGCCGGCGGCGTTACCGCCGACATGCTGGCTGGCGGCAAGGTCTTCCTCTCCTACCTGGACGAGCACGGCCAGTGGGTCAACGCCGTGGACGGGAATCACGGCGGCACGGACCGCTTCGTGCTGGGCGCCTACGACCCCGCCTTCGGCCTGGGCACCTACGGCGTGGACCCGGTTACCGGCACCGCCTGGGCGGTCCTCAACCACGGCAGTGATTTCGCCGTGGCCGCCGTGCCCGAGCCGGAGACCTGGGCCCTGCTGCTGGCCGGGCTGGGGCTGGTCGGCCTGGTCGCTCGACGTCGCCAGGCGCCACGCCGCATTGCCTGATCGGCCAGGCGCCTCGACGCACCCGGCAATCCCTGCCGGGTGCGTTTCATCGTCAAGGAGAAAGCCATGCGCTTCGCATGCATTCCACTGGCCGCCGCCCTGGCGGCCCTCTTCGCCCTGCCTGCCGAGGCCGTGGTGGCGGATCGGGAAACTCCCGGTCTGGCCGAGCCCGCGGACGCCGACGACCCGGCGATCTGGCTGCACCCCACGGACCCCGCGCGCAGCCTGGTGATCACCGCCGTCAAGGACGCCGGCGGACGCGTCTACGACCTGGGCGCCGCCCTGGTCCAGTCGCTCGATCCCTTCCCGTCCTCCGACGGACAGAACAGCCGCTACAACAACATCGACGTCCAGTACGGCTTCAGGCTCCACGATGGCAGCCGGGTGGACATCGCCGTGGCCAGCGACCGCGGCCAGGACGTGTTCCGCGTCTGGCGCATCGACCCGAACGATGCCGTCTCGCCCCTGAAATATGTCGGCACTCCTGATCCGGCGCGAGCCTTCCCCGATCTGCCCGACGGTTCGCCCAACCCCCTCGCCGACCAGAACACCGCCTATGGGGTGGCCCTCTACCGCGATGTGGCCGCCGACCGCATGTATGTGCTGGCCACCCAGCGCGAGCAATCCCGACTCGCCCAGTACGAACTCGTCGCCAACCCGGACGGCACGGTGGGTACGCAATTGGTGCGGGACTTCCGGTTCCCCGGCATGCTGGGGGGCAGCGTGAACCTGGCCGGCCGCCAGTTCGAGGGTCTGGTGGTGGATCAGCAGACCGGCCTGCTCTATGCGGGCCAGGAGGAAGTGGGCATCTGGCGCGTCGACCTGAACACCGGCATCCAGGACACCGAGCCCTTCGCGCTGGCCAAGGGCTTCGACGCCACCAGCCCGCTCACGGCGGACGTGGAGGGCCTGACGATCTATTACGCTGCCAACGGCACCGGCTACCTGCTCGCCTCCAGCCAGGGGGACAACAGCTTCGCCGTGTTCGACCGGCAAGGCCTGGCCTATCTCGGCTCGTTCGGCGTCATGGACGGCGCCGCCACCGATGGCGTGCAGGGATCCGACGGGGCGGATGTCACCCCGGTCGGCCTGCCCGGCTATCCATCGGGCCTGTTCGTCACCCAGGACGGCGCGGAAGGCCGGCGCGGCACCAACTTCAAATATGTGTCCTGGGGCGAGATCGCCGGCGAATTGGGCCTGCGGGTCGACACCACCGCCTATGACCCGCGCCATCCGTTGGCCGCGATCCCCGAGCCCGATACCTGGGTCATGCTGCTGGCGGGATTGGGACTGGTCGGCCTGGCAGGCCGCTTGCGCCGCCGGACAGCTTGATGGTCCGTCCCCCAGTCCCGGCGGCACCCCTGCCCCGGGGCCGGCGGGACCGGACGCCGGCTCAGCCTTCGCCGAGCAGGGCCCGCTTCAGGCTGACCTGGACCGGGTCGTCGCCCAGCCAGATCTTCAGCACCGCCCGGTTGAAGGCCTCGCCGGGCACCCGGCCGAGGGGTCGGCCGTCGAGGCTCACCCGTGTCCCCTCGCCGGGCAGATAATCCAGCCGGATGACGCTGCCCGCGGAGACTTCCCCGAGTCCCCTGATCAGCTCCAGGAAGCGGTCCACCTGGGGCCCGATGGCCGCCATCTCCCGAGGACCGTTGTTGTCCGCCAGCCCCCCCTTGAGGGCGTCCAGGTTCTGCTCGGTGGACAGGTCCCGCAGCAGGGTCAGTTGCAGGCTCCGGGGGATGTCCCGATCGAGCACCGCACGGGCGTCGTGCCGTCGCTCCGGCAGGTAGAGGGCCGCCACGTAGATCTTCATCAGCAGGATGCGGCGCAGCCCCGCGCCGTTGAGCACCATGTCGCGGCCGGCCAGGCTGACCCGGTCCGGCAGCCGGATGCCCGCCACCTCCAGGCCATGTATCGCCGACCGCGCCGGCATGCCGGCGGCCACGGCCAGGCAGAAGACCAGGGCCAATCTATGCATGGCTAACCCTCGATGCGGCAACGGATGCCATGATAGCCCGCCCGGATTTCAGCCAGATGGCGGCGCCGGCGACCTTGCGCCTGCGGACCGGGCCTTGCCGCTGGGCTGCGTTCGCAACGCGCATCCCCCCTGTGCCCATGAGCCGATAGGCTCATGTCATGAAGTCCGCATTGCAACCCATCTGTCATCTGGCCCGCCTAGCTTGAGAAGGCGCCATGGGTTGACCCGATCCTCTTACCGAGGATTTTTCTGGCGCGTATTCCGGACATGGAGGTCCTTATGTTTGTTACCAGGAAAACACTCCTCGCCTCTGCCATCGCCGCCGCCCTGACCGTCGCCAGCCCGCTGGCCCAGTCCTGGGGCCCCGAGGCCAAACACATCATCCTGCTCATCGGCGACGGCATGAACATCGAGCACGAGATCGCCGCGAGCCGCTACCTCTACGGCAGCGACTTGGGCCTGTCCTTCCACCGTCTGCCCTACAAGGGCAACGTCGCCACCTGGGACGTCTCCACCTACAAGTACTGGTCCGGCGGCGTCTACGACCCCAATGCCATCGTCCCCAGCCTGGGCTACGACCCGGACAAGGGCGGCGCGCGCCCCTATCCCCTGGGGCCGGAGCTGCCCGGCTCGGAGGCCTATCTGAAGGCCAAGGCGACCGACTCCGCCTCGGCGGCGACCGCCTGGGCCACGGGCTACAAGACCGATGACGGCAACCTCGCCTGGCTGCCGGGCGATCCCGAAGGCGGCGCCCTGAAGACCGTCGCCGAGCAACTGCGCGAGATGAAGGGATACGCCATCGGCGTGGTCAGCACGGTGCCCTTCACCCATGCCACGCCGGCCGCCCACGTCAGCCACAACAAGAGCCGCAACAACTATCACGCCATCGGCACCGAGATCCTCACGGTCACCAAGCCCGAGGTGGTGATCGGCGGCGGTCATCCCGGCAACGACGGCACGCCGACCTTCAACTACATCTCCGGCACGGATTACGACAACTTCAAGGCTGGCGCCCATGCCGCCGAGTATGTCTTCGTCGAGCGCGCGCCGGGCGTGGACGGCGGCGTGTCCGTGCTGGCGGCGGCACAACAGGCGGTCATGGAGGGCAAGAAGCTGTTCGGTCTGTTCGGCATGGAAGGGGGCGGCAACTTCGACTCCCCGGAACCCAACGACCTGCCGGCGACCCCCCTGGTCAGCCAGGCCACCCGTGAGAACCCCAGCTTCGCGGAGGCCACCCTGGCTGCCCTCAAGGTCCTGAGCCAGGATCCTGACGGCCTCTTCCTCATGGCCGAGCAGGGCGACGTCGACTGGGCCAACCATGCCAACGACTTCCAGCGCATGGTGGGGACCATGAAGGATCTGCACGACGGCGTGCAGGCGGTGATCGACTTCGTCAACCAGCCGGGCGACGCTGTCCACTGGGGCAATACCCTGCTCATCGTCCACTCCGACCACAGCAACAGCTACATGCGCAACAAGGCCCGGATGCCCGCGGGCGACCTGCCAACCCAGGTGGGCGTGGGCAGCTGCGGCTATGGCGGCCCCGCCTGCACCTATCCCGACGGCGAGGTCACCTACGGCACGACCGGCCACACCAACGAGCTGGTCAGGGTCTACGCCCTGGGCGCGGGCGCCAACCTGTTCCACAAGTACGAAAACAAGTGGTACCCGGGCACCCGCATCCTGGACAACACCCATCTGTACCACGTGATGATGGAAGCCGCCGGCGAACCCCAGGCCTCGCCGCTCAAACTCAAGTGACCCACTAGGGTGGAGGCCCTTCGCGGACCCGGGGATACACCGACCGGCCGCGCCTGGCGACCCCGCGCAAGGCGGGGCCGCCTTTTTTCATGAGCC
>JALOTG010000063.1 GCA_025458005.1 Thiobacillaceae bacterium | reverse complement strand
CACCTTCAACGCCAACGCCGTGTCCCTGGCGGACTACGGCATGGAAGCGCTCACTTACGAGCTGAACTACGAGGGCGCAAGGCTTGCACGCGCGGTGGCCGACGAGTTCAGCGCCCGCGCGCCGGACCAGCCGCGCTTCGTGGCCGGGGTGCTGGGCCCGACCTCGCGCACCCTGTCCATCTCGCCGGACGTCAACGATCCCGGCTACCGCAACGTCTCCTGGGAAGCGTTGGTGGACACTTACTTCGAGGCCACCCGGGGTCTGGTCGAGGGCGACGGTGTTCGACACCCTCAACGCCAAGGCCGCGGTGTTCGCCGTGCACAAGTATTTCCATGACAGCGGCGAGCGCCGGCCGATCATGATCTCCGGCACCATCACCGACGCCTCCGGCCGCACCCTGTCGGGCCAGACCGCCGAGGCGTTCTGGAACAGCCTGCGCCACGCGCAAGTCTTCTCGTTCGGCTTCAACTGTGCCCTCGGTGCGAAGGAACTGCGCCAGCACGTCGATGAACTGGCGATGAAGGCCGATGTGTTGGTGAGCGCTCACCCCAACGCCGGCCTGCCGAACGCCTTCGGCGAGTACGACGAGAGCCCCGAGGCCATGGCCGGCCAGATCGGCGAGTGGGCGCGGTCCGGCCTGCTCAACATCGTCGGCGGCTGCTGCGGCACCACGCCGCCGCACATCCGGGCGATCGCCGCGGCGGTGCGCGGCTGCCCGCCCCGCGCCATCCCGCGCATCGACGAGGCCCTGCGCCTCTCCGGCCTGGAGCCGTTCAACGTCGGCAAGGACTCGCTGTTCGTCAACGTCGGCGAGCGCACCAACGTCACCGGCTCGGCGAAGTTCAAGCGCCTGATCCTGGACGGCCACTACGACGAGGCCCTCGACGTCGCCCGCCAGCAGGTCGAGGCCGGCGCCCAGGTGATCGACGTGAACATGGACGAGGCGATGCTCGACGGCGAGGCGGCCATGGCCCGCTTCCTCAACCTGGTGGCCAGCGAGCCGGACATCGCCCGGGTGCCGATCATGATCGACTCGTCCAAGTGGTCGATCATCGAGGCGGGCCTCAAATGCGTGCAGGGCAAGCCGATCATCAACTCCATCTCCATGAAGGAGGGCGAGGCGGAGTTCGTCGAGCGCGCACGGCTCGCTCGCCGCTACGGCGCGGCGGTGATCGTCATGGCCTTCGACGAGACCGGCCAGGCCGACACCTACCGGAGGAAGATCGACATCTGCGCCCGCGCCTACCGCATCCTCACGGAAGAAGTCGGCTTCCCGGCCGAGGACATCATCTTCGACCCGAACATCTTCGCCGTCGCCACCGGCATCGAGGAGCACGCCAACTACGCCGTGGACTTCATCGAGGCCACCCGCTGGATCCGCCAGAACCTGCCGCACGCCCACGTCTCCGGCGGGGTGAGCAACGTCTCCTTCTCCTTCCGCGGCAACGAGCCGGTGCGCGAGGCGATCCACACCGCCTTCCTCTACCACGCCATCCAGGCGGGCATGGACATGGGCATCGTCAACGCCGGCCAGCTGGGGGTGTACGCGGAGATCCCGGCCGAGCTGCGCGAGCGGGTCGAGGACGTGCTGCTCAACCGCCGACCGGACGCCACCGAGCGCCTGGTCGCCTTCGCCGAGACGGTCAAGGGCGGCGCCAAGGAGGCGGTGGAGGACCTCGCCTGGCGGGAGGGGCCGGTGGAGGCGCGGCTCGCCCACGCCCTGGTCAAGGGCATCACCCAGTACATCACCGAGGACACCGAGGAGGCGCGGGCAAAGCTGGGCCACCCGATCAAGGTCATCGAGGGCCCGCTGATGGACGGCATGAACGTGGTGGGCGACCTGTTCGGCGCCGGCAAGATGTTCCTGCCCCAGGTGGTGAAGTCGGCCCGGGTGATGAAGCAGGCGGTGGCCTACCTGATCCCCTTCATCGAGGCGGAGAAGGCCCGCGACGCGGAGGCGGGCGCCGCGGTGCGGGCCAAGGGCCGCATCGTGCTGGCGACGGTGAAGGGCGACGTGCACGACATCGGCAAGAACATCGTCGGCGTGGTGCTGGGCTGCAACAACTACGAGATCGTCGACCTGGGCGTCATGGTCCCGGCGCAGAAGATCCTCGACACGGCGCGCGAGGTGAACGCCGATATCATCGGACTGTCCGGCCTGATCACCCCCTCGCTGGAGGAGATGGCGCACATCGCCAAGGAGATGCAGCGCCAGGGCTATACCCAGCCGCTCCTGATCGGCGGCGCGACTACCTCGCTGGCGCACACCTCGGTGAAGATCGATCCCAACTACGCCGGGCCGGTGGTCTACGTGAAGGACGCCTCGCGCGCGGTAGGGGTCTGCTCCAGCCTGCTCTCCGCCGAGCAGCGCGAGGCCTATGTGGCCAAGGTGAAGTCCGACAATGCCGCCACCCGCGAGCGCCACCTGGCGCAGAAGTCGGAGGGCAGGCGGGTGAGCATCGCGGAGGCGCGCGCCAACAGGTTCCACACCGACTGGTCGGCCTACGCGCCCCCCGTGCCCCGCGCCCTGGGCGTGCAGGTGATGCAGGACTGCGACCTGGCCGAAATCGCCCGCTACATCGACTGGACCCCCTTCTTCCAGGCCTGGGAGCTGCACGGGCGCTATCCGAAGCTCCTCGACGACGCGGTGGTCGGCGAGGAGGCCCGCAAGCTCTTCGCCGACGCCCAGGCCATGCTGAACAAGATGATCGCCGAGAAGTGGGTCGAGGCGCGCGCCGTGGTCGGGCTGTTCCCGGCCAACACGGTGAACGACGACGACATCGAGATCTACGCCGACGAAACCCGCGCCGCGCCGCTGATGACCTGGCACAACCTGCGCCAGCAGATGGCCAAGCCCACGGGGCAGCCGAACTGGTGCCTGGCTGACTTCGTCGCGCCGCGGGACTCGGGCGTCAAGGACTACATCGGCGCCTTCGTGGTCACCGCCGGCATCAACGAGGACGTGCGGGTGCGCGCCTTCGAGGCCGCCCACGACGACTACTCGGCCATCCTCATGAAGGCCCTGTGCGACCGCCTGGCCGAGGCGCTGGCCGAGCGCCTGCACGAGAAGGCGCGCCGCGAGCTGTGGGGCTACGCCGCCGACGAGGCACTCACCAACGAGCAGCTCGTCGACGAGCAGTACCGAGGCATCCGCCCGGCTCCCGGCTACCCGGCCTGTCCCGAGCACACGGAGAAAGGGCCGCTGTTCGAACTGCTCCATGCCCAGGACGCGATCGGCGTCAGCCTCACCGAGAGCTACGCCATGCTGCCCATGGCCTCGGTGTCCGGCTTCTACTTGAGCCACCCGAACGCCCGCTACTTCGCCGTGGCCAGGATCGACCGCGACCAGGTGGAGGACTACGCCCGCCGCAAGGGCTGGAGCGTCGAGGAGGCGCAGCGCTGGCTGGCGCCGAACCTGGGCTATCAGGCCTGACGCCCGGCCGCGCGCCCCGCCGATGACCGTGCCGCCCGAGTTTGCCTCCCCAGGCGCCTATCGCCAGGCCTTCGCCGACGGTTTCGTCCGCATGCTGGGGCAGCACGAGAGCCTGGGTACCTACATCCTGGCCATGGCCAACGCCACCCAGGATCCGACCCTTTGGCAGATGCTGGAGCGTCGCCTGGAGGAGCGCCATTACCATCTGGCCGCCCTGATCACCACCGCCCTGCGCCAGGGCCGCAGGCTGAGCGAGCCGGACGACGACCTGCTGGTGTTTCTCAAGCTCGTGGCCATCGGCTTCGGGGCCGCGGGCCTGGCCGAACGACGCGAGATCGGACCCTGGGAGGCACAGTTCAATCCCCTGCGCGCCCTGCGCCCACCGCGCGCCAGCGGCGCGCGGGCCGAGGGGAGCGCCCCGCCCGCCTTCGCCCGCGCCGGCTTCCAGTTCAACCAGCCCTTCCTGCGCGACGAGATCCTTTGGGAGGGGGCCCTGCGCGGCCGCGAGGCACGCCTGCTGTACAACAAGTTTCCCTTCGCCGAGCTGCACGGGCTGCTGGTACCAGACCCGGATCGGGAGCTGCCCCAACTGCTCACGCCGGCCCTGCACGGCTGGGCCTGGGAAGTGACCCTGCCCCTCGGCGCATCGCTGCCTGGCTTCGGCCTCGCCTACAACAGCTACGGGGCCGGCGCCTCGGTGAACCACCTGCATTTCCAGAGCTTCCTGCGCGGCCATCCCCTGCCGGTCGAGGATCTCCGCTGGGCGCACAACGGCGGCGGCGAGGCCTACCCCGCCGCCTGTCAGGTGTTCGACGACCTGTTCGCGGCCTGGGCGGCCCTCGACGAGCTGCACGCGCGCGGCGTGCCCTACAACCTGGTTTACCGGCCCGGCCGCCTGTACCTGCTGCCGCGCCGTCCCCAGGGCGGCTGCCGGCATGCCCCCTGGGCCGCCGGGCATGCCTGGTACGAGATGGCCGGCGGCGCGGTCTGCTTCAACCGGGAGGATTTCCGCGCCCTGGACGCCAGCGCCATCGCCGCGGAACTGCGCCTGACCGTCCCGGACTGACCCGAGGCCGCATACCATGACATCCCCCGCCGGCGAACCGCCTGACCAAGCCAGATGACCAGGTTGCTGCGCCGCGCTGTCCACTATGCGCTCTACGCGGTCGCCGCGGGGGTCATCGTCCTGTCCGTGGTCGCCCTGTCGCTGCGCTTCTGGATCATGCCAGACATCGACCGCTACCGGCCCGACGTGGAGCGGGTGATCAGCTCGGCCACCGGCCTGCCGGTGCGCATCGGCGCGCTGCGCGCGGACTGGAAGTGGTTCACCCCGCACCTGCGCCTGGAGGATCTGCGCTTCCTTCCGCCCGGCCAGTTGCCCTGCCTGACCCTGCCCCAGGTGGACGCCTACCTGTCCTGGACCAGCCTGCTGGTGGCACAGGTCCGCCTGGCCTCGCTGGAGATCGTGCAGCCCCATCTGCTGGTCCGCCGCGACGCCCAGGGGGTGGTGCATGTCGCCTGCGTCCCGGTCAACACGCCCGGCGAGGCCGGCCCCTTCCCCGACTGGCTGCTCGCCCAGCATCGCATCGTGGTGCGGCAGGGCACCCTGGTCTGGCGCGATGAACGGCTCAATGCGCCGCCCCTCACCCTCAGCGACCTCGACCTGGTGCTCTACAACCGCTTTGGTCGCCACCGCCTGGGCATGACCGGGCGGCCGCCGGACATGGCGGCCGGATGGCTGGACCTGCGGGCCGATTTCCGGGGCCGGAGCGTGCGCCGGCCGGACGAGTTCGCCGGACAGCTCTATGCCCGACTGGAGAGCGCCTCCGCCGAGGCCCTCCGCACCTGGGCGCCCTGGGCCCAGGAGTCGGTCAGCTCGGGCGTGGGGGCGCTGCGCCTGTGGCTGGACTTCGCCGACAGACGTGTGACCGGGGTGGTGAGCGACGTCCGGCTGCGGGATGTGCACCTGAGCCTCAGCCAGGATTTCTCGGACATCCGCTTCGACCGTCTGGCCGGCCGGGTCGGTTGGCGTCTTGACAAGGAGGGCGAGGATTACTACGTGGAGCGCCTCGGCCTCACCTCTCCCGACGGGCAGAAGGTCGAGGGGGCGAACGTCCGCGTGGGGGTCCGGCGCGCCGCGGCGGGCAAGCCGGCCCTCACCCGCGTCGAGGCGGAGGACCTGCGCCTGGAGGCCCTGACCGCCCTGACCAGCGCCGTCCCGGTTCCCGCGCGGGTGCATGAGCTGATCAAGCAGCTCGCCCCGCGGGGCCATGTCGATCGCCTCAAGGTGGACTGGCGCGACCGGACGCACTACCGGGTGGAGGCGCGCTTCCGCGAGGTGGGCATCCGCCCCGGCCTGGGCCTGCCCGGCGTGAGCGGCATCACCGGAGAGATCGCCGCCAGCGACGGCGGGGGCAAGGCCAGCCTTCGCTCCCGCCGGCTGGGCCTGGAGTATGCCGAGATCCTGCGCCACCCCCTGGCCTTCGCGGCGGCCCAGGCCGAGGTGACGTGGGAGGCGCGCCAGGGGGGCGGCCAGGTCATCGGCGTCGAGGACCTGCGCCTGGCGAACGCCGACCTGGACGGCGGCGGCAGGATGCGCCTGGAACTGCGGCCCGGCGCGGCCCCGGTCATGGACCTGGACATCCGATTGCGGCGCGGCGCGGGCAACGCCGTCTGGCGTTACCTGCCCTGGGAGGTGTCCGACGACGCCTACGAGTGGGTGCGGCGCGCCATCCGCTCCGGTGTCTCCGACGACACCCGCTTCACCCTGCGCGGCCCGCTGGACCGCTATCCCTTCGACCAGGGCGGCGGCGAGTTCCGCGTCGACGTCAAGGTCCGCGACGCGGAGATCGAGGTCGCCCCCAACTGGCCGCTGTTCACCGGGGTGAATGGCTGGCTGACCTTCCGCGACAAGACCATGCAGCTTCAGGTGGAGCGCGGCACGACCCTGGGCCAGCAGGTATACGCCGTCAGGGGCGTCATCCCCGATCTCTACTACACCAACGACGAGACCCTCTCCATCGAGGGGCGCGCCCGTGGCGCCACGGCGGGGTTCCTGGACTACATCCGGCGCAGTCCGGTGCTGGACTACACGGAGCGCTTCACCGAGCCGATGCGCGCCAGCGGCCAGGGCGAGCTGGCCCTGCGTCTGACCCTGCCCCTGGGCAGGATGGAGGAGAGCAAGGTCGCCGGCGTCTTCCGCGTGCGCGACAACCGTCTCGATCCGGGCGGGGGGCTGCCCGTCCTGGAGCGCCTGAGCGGGGACCTGGCGTTCACCCACCGGGACATCAAGGCCAAGGGTGTCAGCGCGCTGCTGCTCGGACAACCCACCACCCTGGGCCTGGCGGGCGCCTCGGGCAGCGGCATCACCCTGACCCTGGCCGGCCGGGCGGAGGTCGAAGCGCTGAAGGAATGGATCCCGCCCATCTTGCGCGAGCGCCTGGTCGGCGCCACCGCCTACACGGCCGAGGCCGCCCTGCGCCAGGGCAGGACAGAGTTGCGCCTGAACAGCGACCTCAAGGGATTGGAGATCCGCCTGCCGGCGCCCCTCGACAAGCCCGCCGAGCGCGCCGAGCCCCTGCTCGTCACCCATGCCGAGACGGACGACGGCAAGGCCGCCTTGCTGGCTCGCTACGGCCAGATACTCACTGCGCGCGCACTGATCGGCGACGCGGACGAGCCGCCGCGCGTTTCGGTGCGCGTCGGCGCCGGCGAGGCCGCCCTGCCCAAGGCCCCCGGACTGACCCTGGAGGCGGTGCAGAAGCACATCGACCTGGACCAGTGGCTTGCCCTGGCCGGACCGGGCGGCGGAGGCGGTGGACTGGCGATCAACGAGATCGTCCTGACCGCCAACGACATGACCCTGCTCGATCGCCCCCTCCATGACGTACACCTCAAGGCCCGGCCCGAGGCCGACGCCTGGCAGGTGCGCATGGCGAGCCGGGAGGTACAGGGCGATCTGCGCTATCAACGCTCGCCCGACGCCGCCCAGGTCCAGGTCCGGCTCAAGCGTCTGGCCGTCCCCGCGGGCTGGGCCGAGCTGGGCACGGGGCCATCGGACAGCGCCATGCCCCTGTCGGCGGACATCCAGGTCGACAGCCTCCTGGTCGAGGAGCGGGAACTGGGTGCCCTGCGCATGACGCTCCAGCCCGAGGGCCGCAGCCTGAAGGTGCGTCAGAGCCTCGAACTGCCCAACGCGGAGGGCCGCCTGGAGGCCGACGGGCTGCTCTCCCTGGAGCCCCGGCGCCGTTCGGCCTTGCGCGTGCGCGCCAGCACGCCCGACCTGGGCAGGCTGCTCTCCCGCCTGGGCCATCCGGGCATGGTCAGGGGCGGCGAGACCCGGGTCGAGGGAGATCTGGGCTGGATGGGGGCGACGCAGTCCCTCGCCCTCAGGAACCTGTCGGGCAACCTGAACATCCGCATGGGCAAGGGCCAGTTTCCCAAGCTCGACCCCGGCGCGGCCAGGCTGCTGGGGGTGGTCAGCCTGCAGTCCCTGCCGCGTCGCGTCTCGCTCGACTTCCGGGATGTGTTCTCCGAGGGCTTCGCCTTCGACGAGATCACCACCCCCCTGTACCTGGATCGCGGCATTGCCTACCTGGCCAACCTGAAGATGCGTGGCCCGGCCGCAAGCGTCGAGATGAAGGGGCAGATCGACCTGCTGAGGGAGACCCAGGCCCTGCGCGTGAACGTGCAGCCGCGCCTGGAGGAGACCCTGGCGGCGGGCGCCATCCTGGTCAACCCGGCCATCGGGCTGGGCGCCCTGGTCGCCAGCAAGGTGCTGAAGGACCCCATCAGCAAGGCCGCCAGCTTCGAATATCTGGTGCGCGGCAGCTGGAGCGAGCCCGAGGTCACCCGCCTGCCGCGCGCCAAGGCAAGCGGCGACGAGAACGCGGATTCGTCGCCCTGAGGCGCCTGGCGCGCCCGGCGGGGAGGCCGACGCGGCGCGATGCGCGGCGCCTTGCGGCGACCGGCGGGCGCCTTGCGGCTTGCCGCGCAGCGCTCAGATTGTGTAAGTTTCGGTCATGACCCATAGCAGGAACCCGTCGTGACGCCCAAATCCAGTTCCAGTTTCGCCAAGACGCGCAGCCGCGGCGCCCCCAAACCCGCCGCCGAGACCTCCGGGACTGTGCGGGTGGCCGCCATCCAGATGGCCTCGGGCCCCAACGTCGCCGCCAACCTTTCGGAGAGCGAACGGCTGATCGCCATGGCGGCGGCCTCCGGCGCCCAGCTCGTCGTCCTGCCGGAGTATTTCGCCATCATGGGCCTGAAGGACACCGACAAGGTAGCGGTGCGCGAACAGCCCGGCGACGGCCCGATCCAGGCCTTTCTCGCCACCCAGGCCAGAAAGCATGGCATCTGGCTGGTGGGCGGCTCGGTGCCCCTGGACTGCGGCCAGCCCAGGAAGGTGTTCAACAGCTGCCTGGTTTACAACGACAAGGGCAAGCAGGTCGCCCGCTACGACAAGATCCACCTGTTCGGCCTGTCGCTGGGCAGCGAGCACTTCAAGGAGGAGAGCACCATCCAGCCCGGCGACCGGGTGGTGGTGGTGGAGACCCCATTCGGCCGCATGGGCCTGTCCATCTGCTATGACCTGCGCTTCCCCGAGCTGTACCGGGCGATGGGCGACGTGGACCTGATCCTGGTCCCGTCCGCCTTCACCGCCACCACCGGCAAGGCGCATTTCGAGACCCTGATCCGTGCCCGCGCCATCGAAAACCTGGCCTACGTGATCGCCCCCGCCCAGGGCGGCTATCACCTGTCCGGCCGGGAGACCCACGGCGACACGATGATCGTCGACCCCTGGGGCAACGTGCTGGACCGGCTGCCGCGCGGCTCAGGCATCGTCGTCGCCGGCATCAACCGCGCCTATCAGGAAGGCCTGCGCAAGAGCCTGCCGGCCCTCAAGCATCGCACCCTGAACTGTCAGGGCAGTGTCCGGGTCGATATCGTGTAGTCTTCCTGATCAACCGGCGCCGCCGCACGGCGCGCCCCCTCCTCGCGAGTTGCCATGACCACCGCCAGCCCCGATGCCCTGTTCGCCACCGCCCGTTCCACGCTGCTCGCCCCCAACGACCTGGACGACCGCCAGGTGGAATCCGTGTTCGGGCTGCTGGCCGCCCACCGCCTGGACGACGCCGACCTCTACTTCCAGTACACCCGCTCGGAGGCCTGGAGCCTGGAGGAAGGCCAGGTCAAGTCGGGCAGCTTCAGCATCGACCAGGGCGTCGGGGTGCGCGCGGTGATCGGCGACAAGACCGCCTTCGCCTATTCCGACGATATCACCCTGCCCGCCATCCGCCAGGCGGCCCTGACCGCCCGCTCCATAGCGGCGTCGGGCGGCGAGGCCCGGCTGAAGGCAGCGATGCCGGTGACGGGCCGCGGCCTGTATGCCCCCCTGGACCCGCTGGCCTCGCTCTCCGAGGCCGACAAGGTCGCCCTGCTGCACCGGCTGGAGGACCATGCCCGTGCCCTCGATCCCCGCGTCACCCAGGTCATCGCCTCGCTGGCCGGCGAGTACGAGGTGGTGTTCATCGCCCGCCTGGACGGCCGGCTGGCCGCCGACGTGCGGCCCCTGGTGCGGGTCTCCATCCAGGTCATCGTCGAGGAGGGCGAGCGCCGCGAGCAGGGCAGCTCGGGCGGCGGGGGGCGCTTCGACTACGGCCATTTCAGCGCCGAGGTGCTCAGGGACTACGCCGAGCA
Organism: Thiobacillaceae bacterium; assembly: GCA_025458005.1. Classification (GTDB taxonomy): domain Bacteria; phylum Pseudomonadota; class Gammaproteobacteria; order Burkholderiales; family Thiobacillaceae; genus JALOTG01. The sequence goes on along the minus strand of JALOTG010000063.1, from coordinate 3,523 downwards.
GGCCGTCCACCAGGCCCTCACCAACCTGGCCGCCAAGCCCGCCCCGGCCGGCAGCATGACCGTCGTGCTGGGCGCCGGCTGGCCCGGCATCCTGCTGCACGAGGCGATCGGCCACGGCCTGGAGGGCGACTTCAACAGGAAAGGTTCCTCCGCCTTCTCCGGCCGCATCGGCGAACGCGTGGCGGCCAGGGGGGTGACGGTGGTGGACGACGGCACCCTGCCCAACCGACGCGGCTCGCTGAACGTGGACGACGAGGGCACCCCCACCCAGTGCACCACCCTGATCGAGGACGGCATCCTGCGCGGCTACATGCAGGACAGCCTGAACGCGCGGCTGATGGGCATGGCCCCGACCGGCAACGCCCGGCGCGAGTCCTTCGCCCACCTGCCCATGCCGCGCATGACCAACACCTACATGCTGGCGGGTGGCATGGACCCGCAGGAGATCATCGCCTCGGTGAAGAAGGGGCTGTACGCGGTCAACTTCGGCGGCGGCCAGGTGGACATCACCAGCGGCAAGTTCGTCTTCTCCGCCGCCGAGGCCTGGATGATCGAGGACGGCAAGCTCACCTACCCGGTCAAGGGCGCCACCCTGATCGGCAACGGTCCGGACGTGCTCACCCGGGTATCCATGATCGGCAACGACATGCGCCTCGACCCGGGCGTGGGCACCTGCGGCAAGGAGGGCCAGAGCGTGCCGGTGGGCGTCGGCCAGCCCACCCTGCGGGTGGACGGGCTGACTGTCGGCGGCACGCACTGAGCCCGCCGCCTTGCCGCCCCACCCCGGCCTCTGCTAGCATGCAACACATCATGCCCGTGCAACGCAAGCGCTTCATTCGATTTAGCTTTTTTCTGCCCATGGCGGGCGGAAGGCGCTGAAGCGAGCACGAACCAGCCAGGCCGACCGATGAACCGCCAGTGACCCTGGCGGTTTTTTTCATTGCGGGGCCTGGCCAATATGAAGGAGAACAGCATGGCGGATTACCGCACCGACGACACCCGCATCGAGCAGGGCGATGAACTGCTCGCGCCGATGCAGATCATGCGCGAGCACCGCGCCAGCGAGAAGGCCCTGCGCACCACCTTCCAGGCCCGCGGACGCATCCACGACGTGCTGCGCGGCGCCGACGACCGGCTGGTGGTGGTGGTGGGCCCCTGCTCCATCCACGACCACGGCGCCGCCATCGACTACGCGAAGCGGCTCAAGTCGCTGGCCGACGAACTGGAGCACGACCTGGTCGTCGTCATGCGCGTCTATTTCGAGAAGCCGCGCACCACGGTCGGCTGGAAGGGCCTGATCAACGACCCGCACCTGGACGAGAGCTTCGACATCAACGAGGGCCTGCGCGTGGCGCGCAAGCTGCTGCTGGAGATCAACGAGCTGGGACTGCCCTGCGGCACCGAGTTCCTCGACCTGATCTCGCCCCAGTACATCGCCGACCTGATCGCCTGGGGGGCGATCGGCGCGCGCACCACCGAATCGCAGTCGCACCGCCAGCTCGCCTCCGGGCTGTCCTGCCCGGTGGGCTTCAAGAACGGCACCGACGGCAACCTGAGGATCGCCGTGGACGCGATCAAGGCGGCCGCCGCCCGGCATCACTTCGTGTCCATCACCAAGTCCGGCCACGTGGCGGTGTTCAAGACCTCCGGCAACGAGGACTGCCACGTCATCCTGCGCGGCGGCAAGCGGCCCAACTACGACGCCGAGAGCGTCAACGCGGCCTGCGGCGAACTGGCCGCGGCGGGGCTGCGCCAGCAGGTCATGATCGACTTCTCGCACGCCAATTCCAGCAAGCAGTACGAGCGCCAGCTGGAGGTCGGACGCGACGTGGTGCGCCAGATCGCCGGTGGCGACGCGCGCATCGTCGGCGTGATGATGGAAAGCCACCTCAACCCCGGCCGCCAGGACCTCTGCCCGGGGGAACCGCTCGCCTACGGCGTGTCCATCACCGACGCCTGCCTGGGCTGGAACGACACCGAGCCCCTGCTGCGCGAGTTGGCCGAGGCGGTGCGCGCCCGCCGTGTCGCCGAGGAAGGAGAGGACCAGTAGCCCCGTGCGACGGTGCATCGCCCTCGCCCGCATCGGCCCTACCTCGCCCCGCGCCCGATCCTGTTAGAATGCGGCGTGGCGGGTCTCCCCGCATGGCTAAGCCGTGAACCTGGTCAGGTCCGGAAGGAAGCAGCCACAGCGGCCGATGCCAGTGCCGGGGGTCAGGCTCGCCACCCGTTTTTTTCGGTGAGGCGTGAGGCGTAAGGCGTGAGGGGTACCCCCCCAAACCCACCCTCCTCACGCCTCGCCCCTAACTCCTCACTCACCATGAGTCATCTCGTCCTTGCCCGCAAATGGCGGCCCCGCACCTTCGCCGAACTGGTGGGTCAGGAACACGTGGTGCGGGCGCTGTCCAACGCCCTGGCCCAGGGGCGGCTGCACCACGCCTATCTGTTCACCGGCACGCGTGGAGTGGGCAAGACCACCCTGGCGCGCATCCTGGCCAAGTGCCTGAACTGCGAGGGGGGCAACCAGGCTGGCGAGGGCGGCGGACCCACCCCCACGCCCTGCGGCGAGTGCCCTGCCTGCCGGGGCATCGAGGCCGGACGCTTCGTCGACCTGATCGAGATCGACGCCGCCTCCTACACCGGCGTGGACAACATGCGCGAGGTGCTGGAGAACGCGCAGTACGCGCCGACCGCCGGCCGCTACAAGGTGTACATCATCGACGAGGTGCACCAGCTCTCCAAGCACGCCTTCAACGCCATGCTGAAGACCCTGGAGGAGCCGCCCGGCCACGTCATCTTCATCCTCGCCACCACCGACCCGCAAAAGGTGCCGGTGACGGTGCTGTCGCGCTGCCTGCAGTTCAACCTGAAGCAGATGCCCGTCGTCCAGGTGACGGGCCATCTGCGCCAGGTGCTGGAGGCCGAACAGGTCAACTTCGAGCCCGGCGCCCTCGTCCTGCTGGCGCGCGCCGCCGCCGGCAGCATGCGCGACGCCCTGTCGCTCACCGACCAGGCCATCGCCTACGGCGGCGGCCAGGTGCGCGAAGACGAGACCCGCGCCATGCTGGGTGTCGTCGACCAGGCCTATCTGCTGCCCATCCTGGAAGCCCTGGCCGCGGCGGACGGCCCCCGCCTGATGCGCGAGGCCGGCGAACTGGCGGCGCGCGGCTTTTCCTTCGACGCGGCGTTGCAGGATCTCGCCGGCCTGCTGCATCAGATCGCCCTGGCCCAGAGCGTGCCCGAGGCGGTGGCCGAGGATGCGCCGGAACGGGATCGTCTGTTCGAACTGGCCCGCCGTCTGGACGAGGAAACCGTCCAGGTGCAGTACCAGATCGCCGCCCTGGGACGGCGCGACCTGGAATGGGCCCCGGACGAATACGCCGGCTTCAGCATGGCCCTGTTGCGCATGCTGGCCTTCGTGCCGGGCGGCGCGCCGGCGACGCGGGCGGAGCCTCCTGGCCCGACGCGGGTTTCCGCCGCGCCTGCGCGTGAGGCGCCGATGACGGCGAAGCCGGCTTCCCCCACA
>JALOTG010000223.1 GCA_025458005.1 Thiobacillaceae bacterium | reverse complement strand
CACATCGAGATCGGAGACCGCGTGACCGTCTCGGGCGCCTCCTTCATCGGCAAATCCATCCGCGAGCCGGGCGTCTATACCTCCACCCAGCCCCAGATGCCCCACGCCGAATGGCTGCGCAACGCCGCCCAGCTGCGTCACCTGGCGGACATGCGCGACCGGATCAGGGCACTGGAACGGCGCCTGGCGCAATTCGAAGCCATGCCCACGCAGCATCGCGATGCCTCGACCTAGCCAAACAACATCCAACGGATCATGACCATGGACATCACCGACATCATGCGGCACCTGCCGCACCGCTATCCTTTCCTGCTGGTGGACCGGGTGCTGGAGCTGGTGCCGGGAGAGCACGTGTCGGCGATCAAGAACGTCACCATCAACGAGCCGTTCTTTCCCGGCCATTTTCCCCACCACCCCATCATGCCCGGCGTGCTGATCATCGAGGCCCTCGCCCAGGCGGCCGGCATCCTCGCCTTCAAGTCCTCCGGCAAGCAGGCCGGCGCCGATTCGGTGATCTACTTCGTCGGTATCGACAACGCCCGCTTCAAACGGCCGGTCGTGCCGGGCGACCAGTTGCGCCTGGAAGCGCGCATCACCAAGAGCCTGCGCGGCATCTGGAAATTCGAGGCGCGCGCCCTGGTGGATGGACAGCTCGCCTGCGAGGCCGAGCTGATGTGCACCCTCAAGGACCTGGCCTAGGACCCCGGGCATGATCCACCCGACCGCCATCGTCCACCCCGCCGCCAGGCTGGGCGCCAACCTCAGCGTCGGCGCCTACAGCCTCGTCGGCGAGCACGTCGAGATCGGCGACGACTGCGAGATCGGCCCCCACGCCGTCATCACCGGCCATACCCGGATCGGCAAGGGTAACCGCGTCTTCCAGTTCGTCAGCCTGGGCGATGCGCCCCAGGACAAGAAGTACGCCGGCGAGCCGACGCGGCTGGAGATCGGCGATTACAACACCATCCGCGAGTTCTGCACCTTTAACACCGGCACCGTGCAGGATCGGGGGGTGACGCGCATCGGCAGCCACAACTGGATCATGGCCTACGTGCACATCGCCCATGACTGCCAGGTCGGCGACCACGTCATCTTCGCCAACAACGCCTCCCTGGCGGGGCACGTGACGGTGCAGGATCATGTCATCCTGGGCGGCTTCACCGGCGTGCATCAGTTCTGCCGCGTGGGCGCCCATGTCATCACCGGCATCGCCTCGGTGGTGCGGCAGGATATCCCACCCTATGTCACCGCTTCCGGCAACCCCGCCGAACCCTACGGCATCAACAGCGAGGGCCTCAGGCGCCGCGGCTTCGACGCCCAGGCCATCGCCGCCGTCAAGCGCGCCTACAAGACCCTCTACAAGTCCGGGCTGACCCTGGCCGAGGCCCAGGCGGCCATCGCGGCCGAGGCGGGACAACAGCCCGAACTCCAGGCCCTGGCCGATTTCCTGGCGGTGTCAGGGCGCGGCATTGTCAGGTGAGGGGTGACGCGTGAGGGGTGAGGAGGCGATCGCTTCGACCCCGGCCGTGGCTGCGCCTCACCCCTCACCCCTCGCCCCTCACCCTCAAGTCGCCATCGTCGCCGGCGAGGCCTCCGGCGACCTGCTCGGCAGCCTGCTCATCCGCGCCGTGCAGGAGGCCGGCCTGCCGGCGCGCTTCTACGGCATCGCCGGACCGCGCATGCAGGCCCGCGGCGCGCGCAGCCTGTACGACATGGAAACCCTGGCCGTGCGCGGCTACCTGGAGGCCCTGTCCAACCTCCGGCGCATCCTCGCCATCCGCCGCGAGCTGGCCGGCAGGCTGCTGTCCGAGCGTCCGCGCCTGTTCGTCGGCGTCGATGCCCCGGACTTCAATCTCTCCCTGGAGACACGGCTCAGGCGCGCCGGCATCCCCACCGTGCATTTCGTCAGCCCCTCCATCTGGGCCTGGCGCGGCGGACGCATCAAGAAGATCCGCGCGGCCGCCTCTCACCTGCTGCTGATCTTCCCCTTCGAGGAGGCGATCTATCGTCAGGCCGGCATCCCCGCCACCTACGTCGGACATCCCCTCGCCCATGCCCTGCCGGAACCGGATCGCGCCGCGGCTCGGGAGCGCCTGGCCCTTTCCCCACAGCGGGAATACGTGGCCCTGTTGCCGGGCAGCCGCCAGGGCGAACTTCGGCAGTTGGGCCGGCTGTTCGTAGACACCGCCCGGGAGATCCTCGCGCGCCGTCCCGAGGTCGAATTTCTGGTGCCGCTGGCCAGCCGGGAGACGCGCCGGCTGTTCGAGGACATCCTCTACCAGGCCGAGGCGAGGGACCTGCCCCTGCGCCTGATGTTCGGTCACGCCCACGATGCCCTGCAGGCCGCGGACGTCGCCCTGGTGGCCTCCGGGACGGCGACCCTGGAGGCGATGCTGCTGGGCTGCCCCCATGTCATCACCTACCGGGTGCCCTGGCTGACCTACCAGGTCATGAAGCGCCAGGCCTACCTGCCCTACGTGGGCCTGCCCAATGTGCTGGCCGGCCGCTTCGTGGTGCCCGAACTGCTGCAGGGACAGGCCCATCCCAAGGCCCTGTCCGAGGCCGTCTGCCGCCTGCTGGAGGACGGCGCGGCGCGCGACGAGATGGTGACGGCGTTCCGTGCCCTGCGCGGGGAACTGCGGCGCGATACCCCCAGGCTGATCGCCGAGGCGCTGCGGCCACTGCTGCGATGAATGCGCCGTCCCGCGGCCCCACCTGCGGCGTGGACGAGGCCGGGCGCGGACCCCTGGCGGGACCCGTATGCGCCGCCGCGGTCATCCTGGATCCGGCGCGACCCATCGCGGGACTGAAGGACTCCAAGAAGCTGTCGCCGGCCAGCCGCGTGCGCCTGGCCGGCGAGATTCGACGCCACGCCCTGGCCTGGTCGGTGGCCTGGGCCAGCGTCGAGGAGATTGACGCCCTGAACATCCTCAACGCCAGCCTGCTGGCCATGCGTCGCGCCGTGGAGGGGCTGACCGTGCGGCCCGCGCTGGCCCTCATCGACGGCAATCGTTGTCCACTCCTGGACATCCCCAGCCGCGCCATCATCAAGGGCGATACCCTGGAGCCCGCCATCTCGGCGGCCTCCATCCTGGCCAAGACAGAAAGGGATAAAGAAATGGCCCGGCTCGCCGATATTCATCCCCAATACGGTTTCGAACAACACGCCGGATACCCGACGGCCGAGCACCTGGCGGCCCTGGAAGTCCATGGCCCATGCGCCATCCACCGCAGGAGCTTCGGTCCGGTGCGCAAGTTGTTGCAGGCGGACGCCTTTACGAACTTGAAGTAAGGAGAGCTCGAGCATGCTAGTGATTGTCGGCTGGGTCGTCGCCCTGGCCTGCATCTTCGGCGCCTACGTGGTCATCGGCGGCCAGATCGCGGCGCTCGTCCAGCCCACCAAGTTCATCATGATCTTCGGCGGCGCCGTGGGCGCCTTCATCGCCGCGAACAACGCCCACGCCCTCAAGCACACCCTGGGCGGACTGGCCAGCTGCTTCAAGGGCTCCAAGTACACCAAGGGCTTCTACATGGAGCTGCTGGCCCTGCTCTTCGAACTGCTCGCCAAGGTCCGCAAGGAGGGCCTGATGTCCCTGGAAAGCGACGTCGAGGAGCCGGACAAGAGCCCCATCTTCGCCAAGTACCCGGCGGTCGCGGCCGATCACCACCTCGTCGAGTTCATCACCGACTACCTGCGCCTCATGGTGGGCGGCAACCTGAACTCGCTGGAGATCGAGAACCTCATGGACAACGAGATCGAGACCCACCAGCAGGAAGAGATGCACGTCGCCCATGCCGTGGCCAAGATGTCCGACGCCCTGCCCGCCTTCGGCATCGTCGCCGCGGTGATGGGGGTGGTGATCACCATGGGTTCCCTGCACCTGCCGCCCCCCGAGCTCGGCGGCCTGATCGCCAAGGCCCTGGTCGGGGCCTTCCTGGGTATCCTGCTGTCCTATGGCTTCATGGCCCCCCTGGCCAGCGTGCTGGAGACCAAGGCCAGCGAATCGACCAAGGTCTTCCAGACCGTCAAGGTGGTCCTGCTCGCCTCGCTGAACGGTTTCTCGCCCCAGGTCTGCGTGGAGTTCGGCCGCAAGGTCCTGTTCAGCAACGAGCGGCCGTCGTTCCGCGAGCTGGAAGAGGACATCAAGTCGCGCAAGGGCAAATAGATTCCGTGAGGCGTGAGGAGACAGGCGTGAGGAACGGATACCCGACCACTGTTGGAACAATGCACGCCTCGCCCCTCGCCCCCAACAGGTTGCGAAGGAACACGCATGGCTGACGACTCCCAGCGCCCGATAGTCATCAAGCGCATCAAGAAAGGCGGCGGCGGCCACCATGGTGGCGCCTGGAAGATCGCCTACGCGGACTTCGTCACCGCCATGATGGCTTTCTTCCTGCTCATGTGGCTGCTCGGCTCGTCGACCAAGGCGCAGCTGTCGGGCATCTCCGAATATTT
>JALOTG010000062.1 GCA_025458005.1 Thiobacillaceae bacterium | reverse complement strand
GTCCGAGCACCTGGCCAGCGTTGTTGAGCGCGATGACCTCGTAAGCCTGCAGGTCGATGGAGTTGTATTGCGGCGCCGCGAGCGCCGTGGCGGGGAGCGAGAGCCCCGCGCAGGTCAGCAGGGTGGTCAGTGTCGGCGGACAGATAATGCGGTTCATGACGATCTCCGATGCTCGATGGCAATCCTGTCCCTCAAGATGGTTCGGGCGACGCACTGATACCAGGACCCTGATATCAATATATGCGCTCGGACCATTTTCGCCCGGGCGATTGCCACCAGGATTCCGACTTCGAGGGCAGGAACGGCCGTCACGCATGGCGCCGACCCTGCCATGCGGATGGCGGATGCCGCGGCGGAACGCAAGAGGTCAGGCGAACACCGCCAGCACGCCGGTGTAGCCGTACAGGCGGTTGCGCGAGATCTCGCCGTTGGCGGAGAAGCCGACCAGGGGGATGTCGCCCAGGGCGCGGCTGATCATGCGCAGCTCCGCGTCGGTCTCGCCGAACATGCTCGCCCCCCGGCCCAGGCAGGAGAAGTAGAGGGCGCCGCGCGGCTCGCCGCGCAGGCCGGCCTTGAGGGCGTCGAGCATGCGCTGCATGTCTTCCACCGCCGAGTGGCCGTCGCGGCGGCAGAACATCAGCGGCTGGCCGGCCTCGACGTAGTCGCCGACGGCAATCGCCTGGCTGTCCGGGTCGATGCCAACGATGTGACGCACCAGGTAGTCGTCGGTGTCCGAGTCCTGGCTGGGCAGGCCGACGAACAGGTAGCCGCCGAGCCGCTCCAGCTGGGCGTATAGGGTCTCGCCGATGTCCTCGCGCAGCACCTCCAGGGGCGGGCGGCCGTCCAGGGCGCGGATGACGTTCTGCTCGGCGGCGGTGATCAGGTGGCGCGTCCCCAGCGGCGAGACACCCTGGGTGAGCCGCGTGACGACCGACACGCCGGGGTCGAACAGCACCCCGGTGAGGCCGCCGTCCACCACCTGGTCGGCCGCCTGCGGGCACTTGTCGCGCGAGCTGGTCAGGCCGCCGACCAGGAAGCCGGTCTCGGTGCGGGCGGCGACGTGCTCGATCAGCTCGGCGATCAGCGGGTTGCGCGGGTCGCCGTGCACCACGCCGAACCAGGCCGGCTGGCCGCCGATCCTGCAGTCCTCCTCGTGCCGCAGCAGGTCGTTCAGGTTGCACAGGTTGGGCAGGACGCGGAAGGACGCCTCGGGCAGGTCGGCCAGCATCACCGCCAGGGCGGGCTGGTCGAGCAGCTCGCGGCCGGTGGCGACGATGCCCACGCCGACCGTGCCGACCCAGTGCGGCACGCCGGTCTCCTCGCGCAGCCGGGCGAGGATCTGGGCAAAGTGGTCGGCGAAGGCGTCGGTGGCATAGACGAAGCCCAGGGTGGCCGGCCCGGTCAGGGGCAGCAGGGCATCCAGGCACTCGCGGGTGGCGTCCTGCCACTGGGTCTGGATCGAACAGGCGTACGGGAAGGGCTGCATGGCTGTGGTCACTCGTTCACTGGGGGTCTGCCCCCGGGTTGCAGGGAAAACGCCTCAGCCGCTGCCGCCGGCCACGGCGCGAGCGCCGGGCCGGTCCGGGCCGCAGGCCAGGCGTTCGAAGTCAGCGGCCCAGGCGGCGGTGGCCTCGGCCAGGTGGCGTCGCTGCCGTTCCGTCAGGCTGCCGGCCAGGGTCTCCAGGAGCCCCAGGGTACGGGCCCGGCGCGCCTCGAACCGGTCGCGCTGGGCCTCGGTCCAGGCCTGCTCGGGGTGGACCAGCAACTGCTCCACCAGGCGCGGGAAGCGCCGCGGGTCGCCGCGCATGGCCAGGGCCCGGGCCGCCGACTCGCGCCAGCGCGCGCGCATGGCCAGGCTGACCGCCTGCTCCCGGGCCAGTGGCCGACTCCAGGCGGCGACGGCCTGGCGCTGCTCGTCGCTGAGGCGGCCCACCCAGCGCCGCAGGCTCTTCTCCATGCGCTCGGCCAGGCGCCGCTCCACCTTGGCGGCCGGGGCGTCGACGAAATCCTCGCGGAAGTCGCGCTCCTTGTCGCGCAGGTTCTCCAGCAGGGCCCGGACCTCTTCCTCGCCGGCGCGCGACAACAGGTCGGCCAGACGCGGGCTCGCCTGGCGCCCCAGTTCCCGCCAGTAGGCGTCCAGCTGCCGGGCATGGGCTCCGAGCCGGTCGCGGTCCAGCCGGCCGGCCTGGGCGTCGCCGTCTACCGTGCGCAGCCAGCCGGCGTACTGATCCAGCTGGTTGCCGCAATGCCAGGCCAGCAGGTCCCGCACATGCGCATCCAGCAGCTGGCGCTGGCCGTCCTCCAGGGGCAGGTAGCCGCCCACGTAGTTGGGCACCAGCCAGTCCAGCTGCCGGTAGACGAAGGCCGTGCCGCATCCGGCCAGCAGGAGCAGGAGGGCGGCGGCGGCAAGCAGGCGGTTCATGGGGCGGGGGGTCAGCTGTCGCGGGATGCCGGCATCCTGATTGGACGCGCCGGGGACCGGCCGGTTTCATCCTCGCCGGCCTCGTATCCCAGCCGGCCGGAGACGCGCCGCGCCGCCTCCACCACCAGGGGAATCCACTCCTGGCGGCGCCGCTCGATGGGGGCGGACACCGACAGCCCCGCCACCACCCGGCCCGTGGCGTCGCGGATCAGGGCGCCGATGCAGCCGACGCCCAGTTCCGCCTCCTCGTCGTCCAGGGCGTAGCCGCGCCGGGCGGCGGCATCGGCCGCGCCGGCCAGGGCGTCGGCGTCGGCCAGGGTGTTGCGGGTATAGCGCTGCAGGCCGGTGCGCCGGGCGTAGGCCGCGATGCCGGCGGCGCCGTCCCCGGCCAGCATCAGCTTGCCCACGGCGGTGACATGCAGCGGGGCGCGGCTGCCGATGACCTGCTCCACCCGGATCGCCCGCGCCGGGGTGGCGCGCTCGACATAGATCACCTCGTCGCCCTCGCGCAGGGTGAGGTTGACGCTCTCGCCGATCTCGTCGCGCAGCCAGTCCATCACCGGCCGCGCCTCGCGGCGCACGTCGTGACCGGCGCGCACCCGGTGGCCCAGCTGCAGCAGCTTGGCGCCCAGCTGCCAGCCGGCCGGCTCGACCCGCTCGACGTAGCCGTGCTCGGCCAGGGCGCTGAGGATGCGGTGGGCGGTGGAGGGGTGCAGGCCGGTGTCGGCGGCCAGGTACTTGAGGCTGGCCGGCTCGGCGTAGCGGGCCATGGCATCGAGCAGCAGGGCCATGCGGTCGATGACCTGGATGGAGGTCTGGACGGTCTGGGCAGTCATGCGGCGATCAATTTTCACAATATGAAACGTTTTCCGTATTGCGAAATACTGACAAAAAAACTAGGGTATGGGCAAGCGCATTTTCCACGCATTCGCAACCTCGCCACCAGGAGACCACCATGGCCGCCATGCCCGACAAGATCCACTCCACCCCGCCCGCCTTCTGCGCGGGCATCCAGTACTACGGAGAGGCCTGGCCCGGCTTCGCGGAGCACGCCGGGCGGGCCGCCATCGCCGAGGGGAGCAAGGCGGTGGCCGATCCCCGCTCCGCCGAGGCCGCCTATCAGACCCTGCTGATGGCCGACGCCCTGCGCTACGTCACCCTGCAGGTGTGCGGCGCCAAGGGCTCCGGCCACCCCGGCGGCTTCGCCTCCAGCGCCGAGGCCTATGCCGCCCTGGTGATGCTGGGCCACACCAACATCGTCACCGAGGTGGGCCACCACGCCCCCGGCTTCTACAGCGCCATGTTCCTCGACACCTCGCTGGAGGAGATGGGCATCCGCACCATGACGGACATGATGGCCCGCTTCCGCGAGAAGCACGGCCTCCTGGGCCACCTGTCCGGGGCCATCCCCGGGCTGCTGGCCCCCGCCGGCCCCCTCGGCCAGGGCCAGCACTTCGCCATGGCCGGCGCCCTGCTCCACCCCGGCACCCTGTTCCCGGTGACCATCGGCGACGGCGGCATGGGCGAGCCCTACGTGCTGAACTCGATGATGCATTTCCACACCGCCTATCCGCAGGTGACCAACTTCCTGCCGGTGCTGATCTGGAACGGCTACAGCCAGGAGCACCACTCCATGGTCTCGCGCATGAGCAACGAGGAGATGATCGCCTACTGGGCCGGCCACGGCTTCGACGAGGTGGTGCTGGTGGACGCCAAGACCTTTGATCTGCCGGAAAATGAAGGCGGCCAGCACGGCGCCTACGTCGACTCCTCCCGCTTCTCCCACGGCCAGCGCCTGGCCTTCGCCCAGGCCGTGCTGGAGGGCATCGACTACGCCGCCAGGTCGGCGCTGTCCGGCAAGCTGACCGCCTTCGTCCTCAAGCAGCTGAAGGGCACCGGCGTGCACACCCTGGGTGCCAAGTCGCACAACCTCTACCCCGCCGACACCCTGGACGCCGCCCACATCAAGGAGGGCCTGCAGCGCCGGGCGCTGAACCCCGAGGCCTGGGCCATCGTGCGCGAGAACTTCTCCCGCGCCGGCGGCGGCCCGGCGGTGAAGACGGCGGTCACCGAGCACGTCCTGGAGATCGCCCCCCTGGGCGCCTTCCCGGTCAAGGAATTCGGCAAGGACGAGAAGGCCGTCCCCGCCACCGCCATGGGGGCGCTGGCCGCCTGGGTCGGCCAGCAGGACAGGCGCTTCGTGGTGACCAACGCCGACGGCAACGAGGCCTCGGCGATGAAGAACATCAACGACGCGCTGAAGATCCGCCATCCCACCGTGGACCCCCTCTACAACCAGGAGCCCACCGGCCAGGTCTACGAGCCGCTCAACGAGGACGCCTGCGCCGGGCTGGCGGCGGGGCTCGCCCTGTTCGGCTCGCGCGCCCTGTGGCTGTCGTACGAGTCGTTCGCCATCAACGGCTGGCCCATCGTGCAGACCGTCACCCAGGCGATGGCCGAGCTGCGCCGCAAGACCCCGTCCATCGTCTGCATGTTCACCGCCGGCGCCCTGGAGCAGGGCCGCAACGGCTGGACCCACCAGCGGCCGGAGATCGAGAACTACTTCGCCGCGCAGATGCGCAACGGCAACGTCTACACCCTGTTCCCCTGCGACGCCAACGCCATCCAGGCGGCCTATGAGTACGCCACCCAGAGCTACAACAAGGGCATGGTGATCATCGCCTCCAAGTCGCCCCTGCCGGTCTACATGAGCATGGCCGAGGCGCGCGACGCGGTGGAGAAGGGCGCGGCGACGATCTATGAGTCGAAGTCGGGCACCAAGGGCACGGTCGTGTTCGCGGTCACCGGCGACATGGTCCTGCTGCCGGTGTTCGCCGCCAAGGACAGGCTGGAGGCCGAGGGCTGGCGCGTGCGCATCGTCGCCGTGGTCAACCCGCGCCGCCTCTACCGCGCCACCGACGTCGCCTGGGACACCGTGTCCGAGCCGGACAACGCCTTCATGGACGACGACCACTTCAACGCCCTGTTCGACGCCGACGTCCTGCTGGCGGTGAGCGGCGGTCCCTCCGCCAGCCTGGAGCCGGTGCTGTTGCGCACCCGCGCCGCGAAGCGCGACACCTTCGCCTGGAAGCGCGGCGAGACCACCGCCAGCCCGGCCGAGATCATGGACTTCAACGGACTCACCGCCGAGGCGATGGCCAACCGGGTGCGGGCGCTGGGTTGATGCGTCATTTCGGCGCGAGCCGGAATCCGGTTGTAGAGAGAACCCCTGGACCCCGGCGTGCGCCGGGGTGACCTGGAGAGGCATGACATGACCGAAAACGAAGTTTCGGCGGAGGCTGATGTGAGCGGAGCGAACGTTAAGCCGCACAGCGGCGGCCATAGCCACACCAAGATCATCGTCCTCGACGACGACCCGACCGGCTCGCAGACGGTGCATTCCTGCCTGCTGCTGACGCGCTGGGACGTCGATACCCTGCTGGAGGCCCTGGACGACGCCGCGCCGCTGTTCTTCGTGCTGACCAACACGCGCGGCATGGACGCGCAACGGGCGGCGAGCGTCACGCGCGAGGTCTGCCACCACCTCAAGCTGGCCCTGGACCAGCGCGAGAAGCAGGGCCGGCCGGTGAACCCCATCCTGGTCAGCCGCTCCGACTCCACCCTGCGCGGCCACTACCCGGTGGAGACCGACGTGATGGCCGAGGAACTGGGCCCCTTCGATGCCCACTTCCTCACCCCCGCCTTCTTCGAGGGCGGCCGCGTCACCGTGGACGGGGTGCACTACCTGATGGTGGGCGGCAAGCCCGTGCCGGTGCACGAGACCGAGTTCGCGCGCGACTCGGTGTTCGGCTACCGGCACAGCTACCTGCCCCAGTACGTGGAGGAGAAGACCGGCGGGCGCATCCGCGCCGACCAGGTGGAGCGCTTCGGCCTGGCCGAGCTGCGCACCGGCTGCCTGGACCGGTTGATGACCCTCGGCGGCAACGTCTGCTGCGCGGTGGACGCCGAGCGCCAGGACGACCTCAACCGCTTCGCCGTCGACCTGCTGGCCGCGGCCGGGCAAGGCAAGCGCTTCCTGTTCCGCAGCGCCGCCAGCCTGCTCACCGCCCTGGCCAGGCTGCCGCCGCAGCCGGTGCCGGCCGCCAAGATGGCCGCCTACGTGCGCGATGGGCGGCCCGGCGCGGTGATCGTCGGCTCGCACGTCGCCAAGACCACCGCTCAGTTGAATCGGCTGCTGGCCCAGCCGGGCATCGCCCCCATCGAGGTGGACGTCGGACGCCTGCCGGCGGAGCGCGCGGCCCTGGTGACGGCCGTCTGCCAGGTGGCTCATGAAGCGCACGCCCAGGGCCTCGCCCCGGTCGTCTATACCAGCCGCGCCGAGCTCGCCTTCGCCACCCAGGCCGAGCGCCTGGCCTTCGGCGAGGTGGTCTCCGGCACCCTGATGGACATCGTGCGGGGCCTGCCGACTACCCTCGGCTTCCTGATCAGCAAGGGCGGCATCACCTCCAACGACGTGCTCAGCACCGGCCTCGCCCTGCGCACGGCGCGGGTGGTCGGGCAGATCCTGGCCGGCTGCTCGGTGGTGCGCTGTTCCGCCGACCATCCGCGCTATCCGGACCTGCCGGTGGTGATCTTCCCCGGCAACGTCGGCGACGAGGACGCCCTGGCGGTGGTCTACCAGCGCCTGGCCCGCCTGGATATCCGCGCCGCGGCGTGATGAAATCCGGCGCATGAGCGAATCCGGTACGTCCCCGGCCGTGCACGCCCGCCGGTCCGATCTGGTGCGGGGCCTGCTTGCCCTGCTGCCCGCCGAGAGCGTGCTGCACGAGCCGGAGGACCTGCGCCCCTACGAGTGCGACGGCCTGTCCGCCTACCGGCGGCTGCCCATGGTGGTGGCCCTGCCGTCCACGCCGGAGCAGGTCCAGGCGGTCATGCGCCTCGCCCACCGGCTCCGGGTCCCGGTGGTGGCGCGCGGCGCCGGCACGGGACTTTCCGGCGGCGCCCTGCCGCTGGAGGACGGGCTGCTGCTGTCGCTCGCCAAGATGAAGTCCATCCTGGCCATCGACCCGGTGGCGCGTACCGCGCGGGTGCAGCCCGGCGTGCGCAACCTGGCCATCTCCGAGGCGGCGCGCCCCCACGGCCTCTACTACGCCCCCGACCCCTCGTCGCAGATCGCCTGCACGATCGGCGGCAACGTGGCGGAGAACTCCGGCGGCGTACACTGCCTGAAGTACGGACTCACCGTGCATAACGTCCTCAAGCTGGAGGTGGTGACGGTGGAGGGCGAGCGCCTGACCCTGGGCGCGGACGCCCTGGACGCGCCCGGCTACGACCTGCTGGCCCTGATGACCGGTTCGGAGGGCCTGCTCGCGGTGGTGGTGGAGGCCACCGTGCGCCTGCTGCCCACGCCCGAGCGCGCCCAGGTCCTGCTCGCCGCCTACGACGACGTGGCCTGCGCCGGCGCGGCGGTGGGCGCCATCATCGCCGCCGGCATCATCCCGGCCGGGCTGGAGATGATGGACAACCCCGCCATCCGCGCCGCCGAGGCCTTCGTGCACGCCGACTATCCCGTCGAGGCGGCCGCCATCCTGCTCTGCGAGCTGGACGGCACCAACGAGGAGGTCTCCGAGCAGGTCATGCGGGTGCGCGAATTGTTGCTTCAGAGCGGCGCCACCGAGGTGCGCACGGCTCGCGACGAGGCCGAGCGGGCGCTGTTCTGGAAGGGGCGCAAGGCCGCCTTCCCGGCGGTGGGCCGCCTCTCGCCGGACTACTACTGCATGGACGGCACCATCCCGCGCCGGCGCCTGCCCGAGGTGCTGGAACGCATCGAGGCGCTCTCCAAGGCATACGGCCTGCCGGTGGCCAACGTCTTCCACGCCGGCGACGGCAACCTGCACCCGCTCATCCTCTACGACGCCAACCGCCCCGGCGAGCTGGAGCGGACCGAGGAGCTGGGCGGCAGGATCCTGGAGCTGTGCGTCGAGGTGGGCGGCACCATCACCGGCGAGCACGGCGTCGGCATGGAGAAGATCAACCAGATGTGCGTCCAGTTCCGGCCGGCTGAGCTCGAGCAGTTCCATGCCGTCAAGGCCGCCTTCGACCCCGAGGGCCTGCTCAACCCCGGCAAGGCCGTGCCCACCCTGCACCGCTGCGCCGAATTCGGCGCCATGCACGTGCACGGCGGGCAGCTGAAGTTCCCAGACATCCCGCGCTTCTGATGGATCAGGATCTCAGCCGACAACTGGCCGAACGCGTACACACCGCCCAGGCCGCCGGCATGCCCCTGCGCATCGCCGCTGGCAACACCAAGGCCTGGCTGGGCCGGCCCGTCGAGGGCGAGACCCTGGACGTCGCCGGCCACCGCGGCATCGTCGGCTACGAGCCCACCGAGCTGGTGCTCACCGCCCGGGCCGGCACGCCGCTTTCCGAGATCGAGGCGGCGCTGGCCGAGGCGGGCCAGTGCCTGGCCTTCGAGCCGCCGCACTTCGGTGACGCGGCCACCCTGGGCGGCAGCGTCGCCTGCAACCTGTCCGGTCCGGCCCGGCCTTATGCCGGCGCCTGCCGCGACTTCGTGCTGGGTACGCGGATCATCAACGGTCGGGGCGAGGTGCTGCGCTTCGGCGGCGAGGTGATGAAGAACGTCGCCGGCTATGACCTGTCGCGCCTGATGGCCGGCGCCCAGGGCACCCTGGGGGTGATCCTGGAGGTGAGCCTCAAGGTCCTGCCGCGGCCCGCCGCCGAACAGACCCTGGCCCTGGAGATGGACGCCGCGGCGGCCATCCGCCAGTTCAACGCCTGGGCGGCCCGGCCCCTGCCCATCACCGCCGCCTGCCACGACGGCGAGCGGGTCCGCGTGCGTCTGTCCGGGGCGGAAGCGGCCCTGCGGGCGGCCCGCCGGAAGCTGGGCGGCGAGGTCGTGGCCGACGCGGAGGCCTTCTGGCGGTCCGTGCGGGAACAATCCCACGCCTTCTTCAACGGGAGCGGCGCCCTCTGGCGCCTGTCCCTGCCGCCCGCCACGCCGGTGGACCCGATCCTGCTCCAGTTCATCGACTGGGGCGGCGCCCAGCGCTGGGTGTACAGCGAGCCGCCGCCTTGGGAGGCGGCCGCCGCCGCGGGCGGCCACGCCACCCGCTGGCGCGCCGGCTGCCATGCGCCCTCCCCCTCGGGGGGGGAGGGTCGGGGCGGGGGCGCGGTCTTCCAGCCCCTGCCGGAGGGGCTCATGGCCCTGCACCGGCGCGTGAAGCGGTCGCTCGACCCGGCCGGCATCCTCAACCCCGGCCGCCTCTACCCGGAGCTCTGATGCAGACCCGGCTCGCCGACTTCGTCCGCGACACCCCCGAGGGCCGCGAGGCGGACGCCATCCTGCGTGCCTGCGTGCACTGCGGCTTCTGCACCGCCACCTGCCCGACCTACCAGCTGCTCGGCGACGAGCTGGACGGCCCGCGCGGGCGCATCTACCTGATCAAGCAGGTGCTGGAGGGGCAGACCCCGACGCGCAAGACGCAGTCGCATCTCGACCGCTGCCTCACCTGCCGGTCCTGCGAGACCACCTGCCCGTCCGGGGTGCGCTACGGGCGGCTGGCGGACATCGGCCGGGGCATCGTGGAGCACGGCGTGGCGCGGCCGCTGGGCGAGCGCCTGGCGCGCCGCCTGCTGCGTTGGATCGTCCCGCATGCCGGCCGCTTCGGCCTGCTGCTGCGCCTGGGCCAGACCGTCCGGCCCCTGCTGCCGGAGGGCCTGCGCCGCAAGGTGCCGCCCCGGCGCGCGGCCGGCCCCTGGCCCGACCGCCCGCATCCGCGCACCATGCTGGTCCTGGCCGGCTGCGCCCAGCCCGCCGCCGCGCCGGACACCAATGCCGCCGCCGCGCGGGTGCTGGACCGCCTGGGCATCCGCCTGATGGAGGCGAGCGGGGCGGGCTGCTGCGGGGCCTTGAGCCAGCACCTCTCGGCCGAGGACGAGGCGCGCGCGCAGATGCGCCGCAACATCGACGCCTGGTGGCCGCATATCGAGGCGGGCGCCGAGGCCGTCGTCATGACCGCCAGCGGCTGCGGGGCGATGGTCAAGGACTACGCCCATCTGCTCGCCGACGACCCGGACTACGCCGCCAAGGCGGCGCGGGTCAGCGCCCTGACGCGCGACCTGGCCGAGGTGCTGGCCGGCGAGGACCTCGGCCGCCTTGGCGTCACGGGTCGGGGCCGCAAGGTCGCCTTCCACGCACCCTGCACCCTGCAGCATGGCCAGAAGCTGCCCGGCGCGGTGGAACGGATCCTCACCGGCCTGGGCTTCGAGCTCGCGCCGGTGGCGGACGCCCACCTGTGCTGCGGTTCGGCGGGCAGCTACTCGGTCCTGCAGCCGGCCCTGTCCCGCCAGCTGCGAGACAACAAGCTCACCGCCCTGCGGGCCGGCGGGCCGGCGGTCATCGCCACCGCCAACATCGGCTGCCAGCTGCACCTGGAGGGCGGCACCGACCTGCCGGTGCGGCACTGGATCGAGCTGCTGGACGCGGCTCGCGCGGGCTGAACCGGCCGCGGCCCGCGGGGACTCAACCGTTCGCCTTGCGCCTCTCCGCGAACCTGGCGCGGAACTTGGCCACCTTGGGGCTCACCACGAACATGCAGTAGGGCTGCTGGGGGTGGCGGGCGAAGTAGTCACTGTGGTAGTCCTCCGCCGGCCAGAAGGTCGTGGCGGGGACGACCTCCGTGACGATGGGGGCGGAGAAGGCGCCCGACTGGCTCAGCTCGGCGATATAGCCTTCCGCCTCGGCCTTCTGCTCCGCGTCGTGCCAGAAGATGGCGGAGCGGTACTGGCTGCCCACGTCGTTGCCCTGGCGGTTGGGGGTGGTGGGGTCGTGGATGGCGAAGAACACCTCCAGCAGGTCGCGGTAGCTCGTCACGGTGGGGTCGTACTCGATCCGCACCACCTCGGCGTGGCCGGTGTCGCCGCCGCACACCGCCTCGTAGCCGGGCCGTTCCAGCGCCCCGCCCATGTAGCCGGAGGTCACCGAGGCGACGCCGGCCATCTCGTCGTAGACCGCCTCCAGGCACCAGAAGCAGCCGCCGGCCAGGGTGGCGACGCGCGGACCGGCAACATCGGCGGGGTTCGGGTCCAGGTTCATGCTTTTCTCCTTTCTCGAATGGGATACTGGCGCGTACCACTGCAGCGCCGCCCGGAAACAGGCAAAATCCAGGCTGTCCGCAACGTCACCGCCACCGCATTGATTCGAACATGAGTCTGCCCGAATCCACCATCTCCATCGATCAGCTCAGGATCGGCCTGCACATCCGCCTGGACAGCTGGATGGACCATCCGTTCCTGTTCAACAGTTTCAAGATCCGCAACGAGAAGCAGATCCAGGCCTTGCGCGCGGCGGGCATCAAGGAGGTGATCCTGGTGCCGGGCAGGAGCGACTGCGAGCCCCTGCCGCCCAAGGCCGCCGCGCCCGAGCAGACGGCCGCGCCGCCCGCCGCGCCGGAGGCGGATCCCGAACTCGATGCGATGTGGAAGGAGAAGGCCCTGCGCCGCGAGAAGGTGGCGCAGCGCCGGGCGGCCATCACCGAGTGCGAGAAGCGCTTCAACAAGAGCGTCGGATCGGTGAAGTCCCTGCTCAGGAACCTGTTCGCCAAGCCGCAGGAGTCGGTGGAGCAGGCCCAGGCGATGGTTTCCGAGATGGTCGACTCGCTGCTCACCGAGAAGGAGGTGGTCATCCACCTGATGAGCAGCAAGAGCGGCGACGAGAACGCCTACTACCACGCCCTGAACGTCACCGTGCTGGCCCTGCTGCTGGCCAAGGAGGCGGGACTCTCCGCCGACGAGATGCGCGCCCTGGGACTGGGCACCGTGCTGCACGACATCGGCAAGGAGCGCGTGCCGACCCAGATCCTGCTGAAGAAGACGGCCTGGACGGCGGCCGAGCAGAACTTCTACCAGCAGCACGTGGTGTACGGCCTGGAGATGGCCCAGAAGCTGCCCAACATGACGCCGGGCGCCCTGGAGGTGATCGCCTACCACCACGAGATGCTCGACGGCAGCGGCTTCCCCGGCCGGCTGGGCGCCGAGCGCATCGGCCGCCTGGCGCGCATCGCCGCCATCGTCAACAGCTACGACAACTTCTGCAACCGGGTGAATCCCGCCGACTCGCTGACCCCCGCCGAGGCCCTGGCGCACATGTTCAAGAAGCAGAAGGACCAGTACGACCCGGTGCTGCTCAAGCTGTTCATCCGCTGCCTGGGGGTCTATCCGCCGGGCAGCATCGTGCAGCTCAACAACGACGCCGTCGGCATGGTCACCAGCGTCAACCCGGACCGCCTGCTGCAGCCCACCCTGCTGCTCTACGACGCCAACATCCCCAAGGACGAGGCGATCTTCTTCGACCTGGACGAGGAGCCCGACCTGGCCATCGTCAAGACGCTGCGGCCGGCCGTCCTCGCCCCCGAGGTCTACGAGTACCTCAACCCGCGCGCGCGGGTGAACTATTTCCTGGAACAGGGCCAGGACCGCAAGTCCTGATCGCCGCTCAGATCCGGGCCAGCAGCCGCTCCGTCAGGCGCACCCAGTAGGCGGCGCCGAGGGTCAGGACCTTGTCGTTGAAGTCGTAGTGCGGATTGTGCAGCATGCAGCCGCCCTCGCCGCTGCCGTTGCCGATCCAGACATAGCAGCCGGGTTTCTCGCGCAGCAGGTAGGCGAAGTCCTCCGCGCCCATGGACGGGCGCATGTCGACGCGCACGTTGTCCGCGCCCACCAGCTCCGCGAGCACGTCGCGGCAGACCGCCGCCTCGGCGGCGCTGTTGACGCTGGGCGGGTAGCCGCGCTGGTAGTCCAGGCTCGCCTGCACGCCGAAGGCGGCGCCGATGCCGGCGCAGACGCGCTCCATGGCCGCCTCCACCTGGTCCTGCACCTCGGGGCGGAAGGCGCGCACCGTGCCGGCGAGTTCCGCCCGGTCGGGGATGACGTTGTAGGCGCCGCCGTCGGCGTGGAAACGGGTGATGGACAGCACCGCCGCGTCGAGCGGGTCGAGAACGCGGCTGACGATATTCTGCAGCGCCTGCACCAGGACCGCAAGTCCTGATCGCCGCTCAGATCCGGGCCAGCAGCCGCTCCGTCAGGCG
>JALOTG010000222.1 GCA_025458005.1 Thiobacillaceae bacterium | reverse complement strand
GCGGACTACATCCGCCACAGCCGCGCCTTCCGGGTGTTCGAGCTCGACGACCTGATCACCAACCTGCCCATCCGCAGCAGCCAGAAAAAGGTGTTTGTCGAGCAGAAGGACCTCAACAAGCGCTTCCGCAAGGCGGTCGGCCTGTGCCAGCGCTTCGTCGTCTCCACCCCCTTCCTGGCCGAGGAATACCGCGGCTACGCCGACCAGGTGGTGGTGCTGCCGAACTACCTCGAGGCGGCGCGTTGGGGCGGCCACGCGCCCCGGCGGCGCATGTCGGCGAAGCCGCGCGTCGGCTGGGCGGGCAGCCCCACCCACGCCGGCGACCTGGCCCTGGTGCTGGACGTGGTCAAGGCCACCGCCAGGGAGGTGGACTGGGTGTTCATGGGCATGTGCCCGGAGGAGATCCGGCCCTACGTGCGCGAATTCCATCCGCCGGTGAAGCTGCCCGACTACCCGGCGAAGCTGGCCAGCCTCAACCTGGACCTGGCCATCGCCCCCCTGGAGGACATCCCCTTCAACCACGGCAAGAGCCATCTGCGCCTGCTGGAATACGGCGTGCTCGGCTACCCGGTGATCTGCTCCGACCTGACGCCCTATCGCGGCGACTACCCCGTCACGCGCGTGCGCAACCGCTACAAGGACTGGATCGAGGCCATCCGCGCCCATGTCGCCGACCTCGACCAGACCGCCCGACAAGGCGACCGCCTGCGAGAGCACGTGCGCGCGAACTGGATGCTGGAGGACCACCTCGACGTCTGGCTCCAGGCCTGGCTGCCGTAGAGGACCGCGCTGAATGGAGTTCGTCATCACCTGGCGCGAGCTGCTCATCGCCATCCTGCTGGCGACGGCGGTCTACCTTCTGGAGGTGCTGGTTTTCTCTCGCCGTCGCCGGCCGGTGCCGCCGCCCGTGGCCACGATCGACACCGCGTCCACGGACCGCGAGTTGGCCCGGCTGCGCGAGGAAGTCACCGCCCTGCGCCGCCGCCTCGACGCCCTGGAGACCCTCGTCAACCGCCCGCCGCCGGCGGAGCCCGTCCCCGACGACTCGCCCTACGGCCAGGCGGTGCGCCTCGCCCGCCAGGGCCTCGCGCCCCAGGAACTCGCCGCCCGCTGCGGTATCTCGCGCGGCGAGGCGGAGCTGATCGTGGCGCTGAACCGGGGAGAGCCATAGCAATCGGTTCTCCGCAAGCCAGTGTGCAGACTGGCCACGGACTGCGTGCGGGACGAATGACCCCGATACCACGGTTGACGCTCCTGCACCCTCAAAGCGGAATCACCCCGACGGTGAGCGCCTTGGTCCCCTCCCATGCGTCCAGATATGGGCATTCCAGGTAGCCTGGACGCGGTCGACTGAGTTCTTCAGAACACTGAACAGTAGCTGACGCTGATGGAAGCCGACGTACCCCGCGTTATGGCGAGCCGTTCGGGCTAGGGCGCCCAGGGGTTGAACACTTGGGAAAACGGCTCGAAGTCCTGCACGTTGCGGGTGACTACGGTGAGGCCATGACATTGGGCGGTGGCCATGATCAGGCCGTCCATCACCGGTAGGGGGCAGCCGGCCGACTCGGAGCGGGCGGCGATATGGGCCCAGGCGTGCAGGGCAGCGGCATCCAGGGGCAGGATGCGGCCGGCAAAGCGTTGCTCCACCTTCCCCAGCCAGGCAGTGAGTTTCTGGCCGCGGCGGGGATCAGTGGCGCGCAGTTTGAGGATACCTTTCCCGATCTCGCCCAGGGTGATGACGCTGAGATGTAGACTGGCCTCGTCCTGTTCGTCCAGCCAGGCGATGACTTGTGGCGCAGGGTTTTTCTTGATGTATTCGGAGATGACACAGGTGTCCAGCAGCCAGCTCATAGCTGGATTTCGCGACCGGTGTCGGGGCTGCGGGACAGATCCAGGTCATCTCCGGCGATGTCGGGCCGCAGCAGGGCGGCGGAGAGCTTGCCCCGGCGCGGGCGGGTAAGCCGGGCATATTCTGCCGCCGATAGCACCACCGCTGCCGGCTTGCCGTGGACGGTGACCACCTGGACTTCCCCACTTAGGGCCTCCTTGATGAGCTGGCTCAGCTTGTTCTTGGCTTCCTGCAGCTGCCATTCGGTGTGCATGACTTCCTCCGCGGAGTTCTGTCTAGTCTGGCCAGAAATTAGCATGACACCGGCACATTGACCATGGCCAATTTACGTGACGCTTCCCAGTGCGTAAAACCGCGCCCGCGATGCCGGTGACATCAACCAACTGAGTACTCCCAACACAACGCGGAAGTAGCGGCTAAGCGATACGACACAGAGTGCTGACCACACAGAGTGCTGACCAGATACCGGCGCACAGACCGGCTTCGGAATACCCAAAATATTCAAGCCGTTCCACGTTTTTGACGATAAACCTGCAGTGCGGCCAGGACACTGGCCGCGACGACCAAAGGAAACCTGCAACCCGCCATGAACCTGTCCGCATTGCCTGAACTGCTCGCCGCCTGGTTCAAGAACCAGGGCGCGGGCCTGCTGCAGGCCGGGCGGGGGCAGGAGGGCGCCGCCTCGGCCTTCAAGCCGGGGCAGCAGTACCAGGGCCAAGTGGTGGAGAACCTCGCCAACGGCCGCAGCCTGGTCAAGGTGGGGCAGGAAACCCTGGACATGGCCTTGCCCGGCAAGCAGGCCCGGCCCGGCGAGACGGTGCGCCTGACCTTCATCAGCGCCGGGCCGCGCCCGACCTTTCTGCTCGAAACCGCGCCGGCCACCAGCGGCACCCAGCCGGTGCGCCTGAGCGAGGCGGCCCAGCAGGTGACCGCCCTGATGCGCTATGCGCAGAGCCCGGCCAGCCCGGTCACGGGGGCCAACGCCACCACGACGCTTTCGGCCGCGTCGGCCCCGGCGGCACCCGCCGCGCAGGCGAGCGCGGCGACCCAGACCACCCAGACCGCCCAGGCCGGGCAGGCCAATCCGACCGCGGCGCGTCCCATCGCCAGCAACGTGAGACTGCTGCTGGAAACGGGGCCGCAGGCCACCAACCTGAGCAGCGCGGTGGCCAGCCGGGTGGCCATACCGGCCATGAGCATGTCGGGCCAGGCGGTGGATGGTCTGCGCTCGGCGATGGCCCCCAGCACCCATCTCGCCACCCAGGGCGTGAACGAGGCGGCGGTGACCGATGGCCACGCCTTGCCGGTCCGATTGCGCCAGACGGTGGTGGAGAGCGGCCTGTTCTACGAGTCCCACCTGTCGCGCTGGGCGCGCGGGCAGCTGTCCGAGGAGGCCCTGCTGCGCGAGCCCCAGGCCCGTTTCGCGCGCGCCGATCCGGTCCCCACCGGCGTGCCCGAGCTGCGCGGCATGTCGGACGAGGCCGCGCGCATGGCCGGCCGGCAGCTCATGTTGCTGGAGGGCGGGCCGTTCGTCTGGCTCGGCCAGGCCTGGCCCGGTCAGGACATGCAGTGGCTGGTGGAGGAACGGCCTGGCGGCGAGGCAGGGGAGGGCGACGCGCCGCAGTGGCGAACCGAGCTGAAACTGCGGCTGCCGCGCCTGGGCGATGTCGCGGCGGAGCTGAGGCTCTCCGCCCAGGGCCTGCGCATCGACCTGAACGCGGCGGGCGAGGCGAGCCTGGGCGAGATGCGCGCGGCGCTGCCCGACCTGGCCATCCGGCTGCGCGATGCCAACCTCAACGTCACCGGGCTGAGCGCCCGGCTGCAGCGGGCCGATGACGCGACGGCGGGCTGAAGAGGGGGCGACTCGACCGCAGGCGGTGCCCGTGAACGGGGGTGCGCCTGGCAACGGCACGGCCGCGCCCAGCCAGTACGCCGTCGCCCTGGCCTATGCCGCCGAGGACGGCGCGCCGCGCGTGGTGGCCAAGGGGCGCGGTCTGCTCGCCGAGGAGATCATCGCCCGCGCGCGCCAGGCCGGCGTCTTCGTGCACGAGTCCCCGGAACTGGTGTCGCTGCTGATGCAGGTGGACCTGGACGAGCGCATCCCACCCACCCTCTATGTCGCCGTGGCCGAGCTGCTGGCCTGGATCTACCGCCTGGAACAGGGCTTGCCCGGCGGCGCGCCTTCGGGGGATGATGGCCGGGTCTGACAATCCGAGGCACGCCATGGGCGATCCCGCCTTCAAGCCCGCCACCTACGAGGACCTGTTCGACCTGCCCGAGCACCTGGTCGGGGAGATCGTCAACGGCCGCCTGGTGACCCACCCCCGACCGACGCCCCGGCATGCGCGCAGCTATTCGGCCATCGGCGCCAGCCTGTTCGATCCCTACGATCGCGGACACGGTGGCCCTGGCGGCTGGTGGATCCTGGACGAGCCTGAGCTCCACCTTGGCGGCCACATCCTGGTGCCGGACATCGCCGGCTGGCGCCGCGAGCGTCTGCCTCGGCTGCCGGAGACCGCCTGGTTCGAGCTGGCGCCCGACTGGGTGTGCGAGATCCTGTCCCCCGGCACCGCGCGCCTGGACCGGGCGGAAAAGATGCCCCTCTATGCCGGTCTTGACGTCGCCCACGCCTGGCTGGTG